>NZ_DATJYB010000450.1:0-4622 GCF_035499775.1 Mycobacterium sp.
GTCGACGGGTTGCTGAACTCGGTGGCCGGCGACGGCCGGATTCACACCACGTTCAACCAAACAATCGCCGCGACCGGCCGGCTTTCGTCCACCGAGCCCAACCTGCAGAACATCCCGATCCGAACCGACGCGGGCCGGCAGATCCGCGACGCGTTCGTGGTCGGCTCGGGCAAATCCGGCGATTTCACCGAGCTGATGACCGCCGACTACAGCCAGATCGAGATGCGGATCATGGCGCACCTGTCCAGGGACGAGGGACTCATCGAAGCCTTCCGGACGGGGGAGGACCTGCACTCGTTCGTCGCGTCGCGCGCGTTCGGCGTGCCGATCGAGGAGGTCAACGCCGAGTTGCGGCGCCGGGTCAAGGCCATGTCGTACGGGCTGGCCTACGGGCTGAGCGCCTACGGGTTGTCCGCCCAGCTGAAGATCTCCACCGAAGAGGCCAAGGACCAGATGGACCAGTACTTCGCCCGGTTCGGCGGGGTGCGCGATTACCTGATGGACGTGGTCGAGCAGGCCCGAAAGGACGGCTACACCTCGACGGTGCTGGGTCGCCGGCGCTACCTGCCCGAGCTGGACAGCAGCAACCGCCAGGTGCGCGAGGCCGCCGAACGGGCCGCGCTCAATGCCCCGATCCAGGGCAGCGCGGCCGACATCATCAAGGTGGCGATGATCGAGGTCGACAAGGCGATCCGCACGGCCGGGCTGGCCTCGCGCATGTTGCTGCAGGTCCACGACGAGCTGCTGTTCGAAATCGCGCCCGGCGAGCGAGAGCAGGTCGAAGCGCTGGTACGCGAGCAGATGGGCGGCGCCTACCCGCTCGATGTCCCGCTGGAGGTGTCGGTGGGCTACGGCCGCAGCTGGGACAGCGCGGCCCACTAAAGGCGCACTGGCGGCTCGCTGAGCCCCCGCGGGTGAATAAGGGGTGACCGTGAACATGCCACTCGATGACCCGGGCGCGAAACTTCGGACCACCGTGACCCGCGTTCACGCGGTCATCCTGTTCGTGGTCACCATCGCCGCGACGACGGGATCGACGCTCGGTTGGCAGGGGCACGGGCCGTTGGACGTGCTGGCCAGGCAGCCTTTCGGCTACGTCGGGCTGTTCCAGGCGTATTTCTTGATGTTCCTGCTCGCGCTGGTGTGCCTCATCGGTGCCACGCGCTGGCCGAGCCGGCTGTGGAACGCTGCCCTGCTGGTCGCACACCTGGCACCGGTGTCGATCATCGTGATCGCCAATGATGTGTTTGTTTCGGTGAACTCCCAGCGCATGGCCTATGCCGTGGCGCTGCTTGTGCATATCCCGCTGATCCTGCTGGAAACCTTCGCGTTGCTGTGGAAGGCGCCCCTCCTGCGACAGGCGGGCAGCAGACGTTAGTCTGATCATGAAATCGCAGCTGGGGAGACCGGGTTTGTCCAGCGTGTACGCAGTCGAGTAGCCTCGACAGGTACCCGCTCGTGCTCGATCGCGGGTCACACCAATAACTCAAGTCCCAAGTCCCTACGACCTGACCCTGTCCGGAGCAACCCAACAATATGCCGAGTCCCACCGTCACCTCGCCGCAAGTAGCCGTCAACGACATAGGCTCCAGCGAGGACTTTCTCGCAGCAATAGACAAAACGATCAAGTACTTCAACGACGGCGACATCGTCGAAGGCACCATCGTCAAAGTTGACCGGGACGAGGTGCTCCTCGATATCGGCTACAAGACCGAAGGGGTCATCCCCGCCCGCGAGCTCTCCATCAAGCACGACGTCGACCCCAACGAGGTCGTATCCGTCGGCGACGAGGTCGAGGCTCTGGTTCTCACCAAAGAGGACAAAGAGGGCCGGCTCATCCTGTCCAAGAAGCGCGCACAGTACGAGCGCGCCTGGGGCACCATCGAGGCGCTCAAGGCCAAGGACGAGGCCGTCAAGGGCACCGTCATCGAGGTGGTCAAGGGTGGCCTGATCCTCGACATCGGGCTGCGCGGCTTCCTGCCCGCCTCGCTGGTCGAGATGCGCCGGGTCCGCGATCTGCAGCCGTACATCGGCAAGGAGATCGAGGCCAAGATCATCGAGCTGGACAAGAACCGCAACAACGTGGTGCTGTCGCGGCGCGCCTGGCTGGAGCAGACCCAGTCCGAGGTACGCAGCGAGTTCCTCAACCAGCTGCAGAAGGGCACCATCCGCAAGGGCGTGGTCTCGTCCATCGTCAACTTCGGCGCGTTCGTCGACCTCGGCGGTGTGGACGGTCTGGTGCACGTCTCCGAGCTGTCCTGGAAGCACATCGACCACCCCTCCGAGGTGGTGCAGGTGGGCGACGAGGTCACCGTCGAGGTGCTCGACGTCGACATGGACCGCGAGCGGGTTTCGTTGTCGCTCAAGGCGACTCAGGAAGACCCGTGGCGGCACTTCGCCCGCACCCACGCGATCGGGCAGATCGTGCCGGGCAAGGTCACCAAGCTGGTTCCGTTCGGTGCGTTCGTCCGCGTCGAGGAGGGCATCGAAGGCCTGGTGCACATCTCGGAGTTGGCCGAGCGTCACGTCGAGGTGCCCGACCAGGTGGTTGCCGTAGGCGACGACGCGATGGTCAAGGTCATCGACATCGACCTGGAGCGTCGCCGAATCTCGTTGTCGCTCAAGCAGGCCAACGAGGACTACACCGAGGAGTTCGACCCCGCCAAGTACGGCATGGCCGACAGCTACGACGAGCAGGGCAACTACATCTTCCCCGAGGGCTTCGACCCCGAAACCAACGAATGGCTGGAAGGTTTCGACCCCCAGCGCAACGAGTGGGAAGCCCGCTACGCCGAGGCCGAACGCCGGCACAAGATGCACACCACGCAGATGGAGAAGTTCGCCGCGGCCGAGGCCGCCGACCACGGAAGTGGCGGTCAGGCGCCGTCCAGCAGCGGGCCCTCGGAAAAGGCCGCGAGTGGATCGCTGGCCAGCGACGCCCAACTCGCCGCTCTGCGGGAAAAGCTCGCCGGCAGCGCTTAATTACCCGCACAGATGCTGCGCATCGGGCTGACCGGTGGCATCGGTGCCGGGAAGTCGGCGCTGTCCGCCACGTTCTCGCAATGCGGCGGGATCATCGTCGACGGTGATGTGCTGGCTCGTGAGGTCGTCGAGCCGGGCACCGAAGGACTGGCGTCACTGGTCGACGCGTTCGGTGCCGACATCCTGCTTGCCGACGGGGCGCTGAATCGGCCGGCGTTGGCCGCCAAGGCCTTTGCCGACGAGGAGGAGCGTAAGAAGCTCAACGGGATCGTCCACCCGCTGGTCGCCAAACGCCGCTCGGAAATCATCGCGGCCGTGTCCGAAGACTCTGTTGTCGTCGAAGACATTCCGCTGCTGGTGGAATCCGGGATGGCGCCGCTGTTTCCGTTGGTGGTCATCGTGCACGCCGACGTGGAACTGCGGGTGCGACGGCTGGTCGGGCAACGCGGCATGAGCGAGGACGACGCCCGCGCCCGCATCGCCGCGCAGGCCACCGACGAGCAGCGCCACGCGGTCGCCGACATCTGGCTGGACAACTCAGGCAGCCAGGACGATTTGGTGCTGCGCGCACGCGACGTCTGGCACAACCGGATTCTGCCGTTCGCGCACAACCTTGGTGAGCGACGGATGGTCCGGGCGCAGGCCCGATTGGTGCCGCCCGACCCGACCTGGCCGGACCAGGCGCAGCGCATCGTCAACCGGTTGAAGACGGCATGTGGTCATCGGGCGTTGCGGATCGACCACATCGGGTCTACGGCGGTTCCGGATTATTACGCGAAGGACGTCATCGACATCCAGATCACCGTCGAATCACTGGCGGTGGCAGACGAACTCGTCGAGCCGTTGCTGGCCGCCGGTTATCCGCGCCGTGCGGATATCACCGAGGACACACCCAAGGACGATGCCCGCAGCACCGTCGGGCGCTTTGACCACAGCAACGATCCCGCCCTGTGGCGCAAGCGGTATCACGGTTCGGCCGACCCCGGGCGTCCGACCCACGTACATATCCGGGTCGATGGTTGGCCCCCTCAGCAGTTCGCGTTGCTGTTCGTGGACTGGCTTAAGGCCAATCCCGGTGTGCGCGAAGACTATCTGAAAATCAAGCGCGCGGCGGAGATCGACGGGGGCGGGGACGGCGGCCGTTACGCCGACGCCAAGGAGCCGTGGTTTCTGGATGCCTACCGGCGAGCGTGGGAGTGGGCCGACTCCACCGGCTGGCGGCCCTAGCCCACGTCGATTTCGCAATGTACGTTCCCCGAATACGGCCAGCGCAGCACGATCCGCATACCGGCTTTCTGCGGGTCGTCCAACACCGTGTTGGCCTCGAAAGCACGCCCGGGCAACGTGCTCAGCGGCGCGCTGTTCGTCTGGCCGCCCTGCATGACGAAGGTGGCCTGACTGCCGGTCGTCACCCCGTCGATCCGGGCGATGTACGGCCGCGATCACCGTCACGGCGATGGTTGGCATCCATCTGTGCTGGCCAGGACGCATAACTGCGGAGAGTACGCCGCAGCGCCAGCTGACGGCCGGCGGCCGCGCGTATCGCGACATGTCGGATCGCGTTGTCCGGCCAGCCGTTTGGGCACGTCGCCGTGGCAGGTCCGGATGGCGAGCGAGGCCGTCGACGTGGACGCAATTCG
>NZ_DATJYB010000451.1:0-2948 GCF_035499775.1 Mycobacterium sp.
CGTGGTGAGACGGCGGCTTTACGGTGGCGATCGTTTTGTTGGATTTTGTATCGGGGCCGGTGTAGTTTCGCACCTGAAGGTTTAGCAGCAAGCCTGGAGGTACGCCCATGGCAGCGCTCTTTCACGTAATCGTCTCCGCGCGAGTAGTTGTCATCGGTGCCAGCGCTGCACATACGAGTAGGGCACTACGCTATTCCGGCTTCACCGGCTGGCGGAAAGTTTAAAGCCGACTCACCATCAAACCGAAGGCTGCCCCTACCGGGGTTTATGTGCAGTGAGGCCCACATGGATGTCTGGACTTCCCCACCTTTATCATCTGCCGGCGGGTCACTGTTGGGTGGCCTGCGTGAAGATGGCGCGGCCACCCGAGAGCAGTCGACCGGACTGCTTCCGGTAGCCCCGGCGGGCCGCGGAGTTCTTGAGGGGGCGTTCGCTGTGTTGGACGCTCTGGCTCAGGCCGACAAGGGTCTCGGACTGACTGCGCTGGCCCAGGCGAGCGGGCTGGCTAAAACGTCCGCGCATCGACTCGCCGAACAACTTGTCATGCTCGGCGCGGTGCAGTGCGTCGAGCAGCGCTACTACGTCGGGCCGCGGATGTTGCGCATCGGGCAACGCTGGCAGCCGGACCCGCTGCTAAGGCGCTTTGCCCAGGCACCGGTCCATACCCTTGCCGTGCAATCGCGGAAGATGGCGTCGCTGCGGATCCTGCATGAACAGCGACTCCGATATATCTGCGCCGCTGTGCCACATGGCCACGCTTACCTGCCGGAACCCACCGGCGCCGAATCGATCGCCCGGACCGCCACCGGGCGGGTTCTCTACGCTACGCAGCCCGCCAGCGATGTCGCGCTTCCTGACTGCTGGACCCAGCGCGAATGGCGAAACCTTCGCGAGTCCCTCCGCGATCCGCGCGCGACAGTGGTCGACCGTCAGGACGCGGTTGCTGGCATGTGTTGCGTATCGGCGCCTGTGTGGTGGCCGACTGGGGCCTGCGCGGGCGCGGTCACCGTCTCGGTCCAGGCAGACGATCTACCTGCGGGCCTATCCGCCTTAGTGTCGTACACCGCGTGCCGCATCGGCGCCGCCCTTCAGCAACCAAAACCGATGTGTCGGATTGGCTAACCCCGTTCCTGGGTACTGATCGACGACGCCCGGCAGTATCGGCAGCAGCACGGGCCCGATGACTCGATAGGAGCGGCCAGTGCCCACCCCTATGCCGGATGACCCGTACGCACCTCGCTCATCTGCCACTCCTACGATCCGTGCCGCGGGGCAGCTCGTCACCGGCTCCGGATTTCTGCCCGACCACCATGTCGCCATCCGGATTACGCGCGCCGGAGCTGACATCGACGACTACGTTACCTATGTGACGGATGGCAAGGGTTGCCTCGATTCCGACCTACCCAACGGCCTCACCGGCAAGTTGTACATCGCCGCAACCGACCACCGCCCCGATCCTCACGGCGCGTGCGGCCGGCTGTGGAGCAACACCTGCATTCTCTTTGTCACCGAGGGCTAACCCCGCCCTCCGAGAATTGCGCCGCTATGCCCCTCGGGGCGGGATCGGCGCCCCTGTGCAACCACCCTTCTGGTTCGGTCCGACCACCGGAGCAGGCGCGAGCGGCCCGGCTGTGGCTATCGCGTGGACCGAGACCGTGGCGCGTCGGGACAAGATACTGACCCAGGAGACAGCGAGATCTCAGAGCGGTCCACTCAGCGGATCGCGCTCTTGCCTAATCGACGGCGCTCGGCGCGCAATGGGGTCTCGATGGCTTCACAGACAGAGTGCACCAGGGGCGAAAAGCGGTCCTTGAGCGCGCTCGCGTCCACAGCACTCCTGAGAAAGGATGTGAACGATGGCTAGAGCAACCATTGAGCCAGTCGCCAACGGCGGTGACGATGTGGAGGCTGCGTCGCCGGGACGACCAGCCAACGGCGACACCGCACCCAGTCCCCTTTCCTCGGATACGCTGCAGTCATTCACGCTCGACGATCTGGCTCAATACACGCGCGAGGGCGCGTTCGGGCCGACGGCCAGCGCCGATTTCCGGGTTTTCTACGTCGGCCGCGACGACGTGCACGGAGTGCTTATGCACCTGTTCACCCGGGTCCGGCTGAGCGTGAAAATGAATATGTTCGGCTACGACGACGACCAGCTCAACCAGGTCCTGTTGGGCCTGGTAAAGGACCCCACCGTCATGGTGCAGGTCACGTTGGACAGGTCTCAGGCCAGCGGCGCCCACGAAAAGGAGATCCTGTCCTCTGACGAGGTCAGCGACCCGGCCGGGTACGCGGCCGACTTCGCGGTTGGCCAATCGGACACCCACCAGATCAGCCACACCAAAGGCGGCGTGCTCGACGGTATTGTCGCCTTCGAAGGCTCGACCAACTGGTCGTCCTCCGGGGAAGGCACCGGAATCACCCTCACTACAGCGACACAGCACCCCGGGTTCAAGGCGCAGAACAATACCCTGGCGGTGTACGTCAACCCGTACGAGATCGCGAAATTCTCCGCCCGACTCGACTACGAACACGGCGTCGCAACCCACCAGACCCAGCCCGCACTCGCAAAATCGTAACCATTGTCCAGCAACGCGATTCGGCTCAGCTGTCTGCTGGTGATTGATGGCCGAGTTGCAGGCACCCGCTCTCGCCCGGTCGGTTTCGCACCGGCTGCCACCGTCCCAGATAGCGCCGCATGGAGGTATCCGGTCATGGCCGTGATTGTCGCGGTCGATGAACAGGGGTTGCGCGGCTGAGCCAACTGACTATCACGGAGCTTGCGCGAGGCATCGCATCGGCGAAAACACCAATATCCTTGATCGCCTCGTGAATGCAGCTCGGATCGCTATGCACAGGAAGGACACTGATGACCACGCCGAATTCCCTAGTCCGAAGTTCCCCCCGGTAGCGCGGGTTTGAATCCACTTTGCCCTTGATGAGCAGGT
>NZ_DATJYB010000452.1:0-13539 GCF_035499775.1 Mycobacterium sp.
GGCCACCGGGGCTTCCAGGCCAAGCGTGCCCTCGGCGTTCAGCAGCCAGCCTCCGTCGGACTCGTCGGACCGCGAATACACCGACACCGTCCGGCGCCCGGCATCGCCCGGGGGTCCCACCACCACCTGCACCTGCACCCCCACACCCGGGTGCATCACCAGCGGCGCGGCCAGGACCAACTCCTCGATAGCCCCGCACCCGGCTTCGTCACCGGCGCGGATGACCAACTCCACGAAGCCGGCCCCGGGGAACAGCACCACTCCGCCGATGACGTGATCGGCCAGCCACGGCTGATCCGCGAGCGACAGCCGGCCGGTCAACACCACCCCGTCGGAATCGGGCCGCTCGACCACGGCGCCCAACAACGCGTGCTCGGTCGCGCTCAGACCCAGACCGGCCGCATCGGCGGCCCCATTCTCGCCCGGGTTCTCCCAAAACCGCCGCCGCTGAAAGGCATACGTGGGCAAGTCCACTCGCCGCCCACCCGAGCCGGCGAACACCGCCTGCCAATCCACCGGCACACCAGTGGTAAACAACTGACCGAACGCACGCAGCACCGAAGCCACCTCGGGGCGGTCTTTACCCAGCATCGACACCACAACCGCCTCAGCCGGTGCCAACGACTGCTCGATGGAGCCGGTCAAACCGCTACCGGGACCGACCTCGATGAAGTGGGTCACACCAAGCGTCTGCAAGTGACGCGCGCTGTCGGCGAAACGCACCGGCCGCCGGACATGCTCCACCCAGTACTTTGCGGACCCGTAATCCGTAGTGGCGCTGGCTAATTCGCCCGTCACGTTGGACACCAGCCCGATCTGCGGCGCGCGCGCCTCGATGCGGCCCGCAATCTGCGCGAACTCGTCGAGCATCGGCTCCATCAGCGGCGAGTGGAACGCGTGCGAGACCGCCAGCTGGTGCACCCGCTTGCCCTGCGCGGCGAACTGATCCGCGATCGCGCTGACGGCGGCCTGTGCACCCGAGATGGTCAGGGACTTGGGCGCATTGATCGCCGCGATCCCGACGCCCTCGCCGAGCGCCGGCAGCACCTCGTCCTCGGCGGCTGCGATCGCAAACATCGCCCCGCCCGCCGGCAGGGCCTGCATCAGCCGGCCCCGCGCGACCACCAACATCGCCGCGTCCGCCAGCGTCAACACCCCGGCGACGCATGCCGCGGACAACTCGCCGACCGAGTGGCCCATCACGAAGTCCGGTTGCAGACCCCAGCGCCGCAACACCGCGAACAGCGCCACCTCAACCGCGAACAGCGCCGGTTGGGCAAACTCGGTGCTGTCGAGCAGAGCTGCATCTGTGCCCCAAATGACTTGGCGCAGCGGCAATCGCAGATGCTGATCCAACTCAGCGGTCACCGCATCGAACGCTTCAGCAAACACCGGCAGCTTGTCGTACAACTCGCGGGCCATCCCGACCCGCTGCGAGCCCTGCCCGGGGAACACCATGACGGTCTTCCCCACCGTCCCCACCTGCCCGACCACGGCACCCGCACCCGGGTCACCGTCGGCCAGTCCCGCCAGCCCCGTCAGCAACGCGTGGCGGTCGGCACCGACTACCACCGCCCGGTGCTCGAACACCGACCGGCGCGCCGACGAGTACCCGACATCGACCGGGTTCAGCTCCGGCTCGGCCTCGACATGGGCCAACAATCGGGCCGCCTGCGCCGTCAGCGCCTCGGGCGATTTCGCCGAAATCACCCACGGCACCACAGGCAAACCCGACACACCCGACTGGCCATTGGTGCTTCCGCTCAGCTCAACCGGGGCCTGCTCCAGAATCAGGTGCGCGTTGGTGCCGCTGATCCCGAACGAGGACACCCCGGCCCGGCGCGGACGCCCTGCCACCGGCCAGTCCCGGGCCTCGGTCAACACAGACACCGCGCCGCTTTCCCAATCCACCCGCGGGGACGGCTCATCGACGTGCAGCGACACCGGCATCCGCCCGTGCCGCATCGCCTCGATCACCTTGATCACGCCGGCCACGCCCGCGGCGGCCTGGGTGTGGCCCATGTTCGACTTGATCGAACCCACCCACAACGGCCGCTCGGACGGACGGTCTTGCCCATAGGTGGCCAGCAGCGCCTGCGCTTCGATCGGGTCGCCCAACGTGGTCGCCGTCCCATGTGCCTCGACCACGTCAACATCGGCCGACGCCAGCCCGGCATTGGCCAAGGCCGCGCGAATCACCCGCTGCTGGGCCTGCCCGTTCGGCGCGGTCAACCCGTTGGACGCGCCGTCCTGGTTGATCGCGCTGCCGCGCACCACCGCCAAGACCGTGTGTCCCGACCGCTGCGCATCCGACAGCCGCTCGAGCACCACCACGCCGGCGCCCTCGCCCCAGCCGGTCCCGTCGGCAGCTCCGGCAAACGCCTTACAACGCCCATCGGCGGCCAGCCCGCGCTGCCGGCTGAAGCCGACGAAAATCGACGGCAACCCCATCACCGTCACGCCGCCGGCCAACGCCAGATCACACTCCCCCGAACGCAGCGCCCCCATCGCCTGATGGATCGCCACCAACGACGAGGAGCACGCCGTGTCCACCGATACCGCGGGGCCCTCCAGCCCCAAGACATAGGACACCCGTCCCGAGGCCACGCTGATCGACGTGCCGGTCAGGCCGTACCCCTGCAACCCCCCGGTGTCGCGATTGCCGTAGCTGGCCGCGAAGATCCCGGTGAACACCCCGGTCGACGAGCCCCGCAACGACAACGGGTCAATCCCCGCGTGCTCCAACGCTTCCCAGGAGACCTCCAGCATCAAGCGCTGCTGCGGGTCCATCGCCAACACTTCACTGGGCGCGATCCCGAAGAACCCGGCGTCAAACCCGGTCGCGTCGTCCAAGAACCCGCCCGAGCGCGTGTAGGTCTTACCCTCCGCGTCGGGGTCCGGGTCATACAAACCCTCTACGTCCCAACCCCGGTCCGTGGGAAAGTCCGTGACCAGATCGCGACCCTCCGACACGACCTCCCACAGGCCCTCCGCGGAGTCCACCCCGCCCGGGAAACGACACCCGATCCCCACCACGGCCACCGGCTCTGCCGCGCGCTGTTCGTATTCCCGCAACCGTGCGCGTGCCTCGTCGAGCTCTAAAGCAACCTTCTTCAGGTAACGGAAAAGCTTCTCGCGCTCCTCGTCGGCGCCCTCGACGCTCACACTCATGGTCAGCTGCTCCTCTTCATTACTCGCCAAATTCAGAATCGATTAGCCGGAAAATCTCGTCAGGGGTGGAGGCCGCCTGAATCCGGTTGCCCAAGCCGTCCTCGGCGTCGGTGATGGTGCCGAGCAGGGCCCGCAAACGATCGGCCACCCGCTGCTTTTCGCCGGGCCCGATGGCCACCACCAGCGCTTCGACCTTCTTCAGCTGATCTTCGATTGCCGGGTAGCCGTTCGCGCCGTTATTCGCCGGAGCAGACGGTGTCACCCGCCGGTTGCCCCCGGACAGTTCAGCCTCCAAGTACTGGGACAGCCCTGATATCGAGCCATAGTCCCATCCGATCGTCTCGGGCAGCCGCAGGCCGGTAGCCGCTGCCAACCGATTGCACAGTTCGACGGTCATCTGCGAGTCAAAGCCCAGCTCCGAGAACGCAAGATCCCGATTTATCGCCCGAGTATCCGGCTCGCCCAACATCTTCGCGGCCTCGGCGCAAACCGCGTCGGACACCAGCCGGTGACGTTCTTGCTGCAGAACGGCCAACCGCTCCTTGATCTCCGACCGCGGCTCGAACGACGAGAGTTCCCAAATCGGCTTCGTCGGGCTCTCCAAGCGAAGCGAGCCGCGCAGCAACTTCCCGTTCGGGGTTCGAGGGAGTCGCTCAGTGATGGCAAATCGGTGCGGCACCTTGAACGCCGACAGTCGGCTCAGCAATCGGCGGTGGATGTCTCGCAGGATCGATTCGTCGATGCCGGCACCATTCGCCGGGACCAGAAACGCCTGCAGTGTCGAGGCGCCGGTGGACTCCCTTACCCCGACCACCGCGGTCTCGGCCACGGCGTCGTCTTCGCTGATGATTCGTTCGATCTCGCGCGGATTGACGTTGACGCCCCCGACGATTTCGGTGTCGTCGGCGCGGCAGTTGTAGCTGACCCAGCCCTTCTCGTCGACGCAGACCCGGTCCTGCGTGTCGAGCCAACCATGATTTCCCGGCGGCGGATCGGGCCACTTCCAATAGCCCGGCGTGATCGACGCCCCACGGACCCACAGGTCCCCCTCCACGCCCGGCGCGGCTGTCGTGCCATCGGCCGCCACCACGCGAATCTTGTAGGGCGGCAGCACCTTTCCCAGAGTTCCCACCCGCCATTCGTCGACAGTGTTCGAGACGAATGTCTGGCCCACCTCGGTGGATCCGATGCCGTCAAGAATGGGGATGCCGCCGAAGAAGTCCATGATCCGCTCGGCGAGGCCGAGCTCGAGCGCCTCACCCGCCGATACCAGGCAGCGCAGCGAACCGAACGCGTCGGGAGAGCAGGTGTCCACGACCCTAGCAAAGAAATTGGGGACGCCGTAAAGCACCGACGGCTGGTATTTCGCGCTCAGCGTGGCGGCCACTTCCGGACTCACCGGCACCGGGTTGATGACCGCGGAACCACCCGTCGCAAGCGGAAACCAGACCGAATTACCCAGGCCGTACGCAAAATACATGCGCGCGCTGCACAGTCCGATGTCTTGGGCAGTGAGCCGCAGCGCGTTATGGCACATGGCCTCGACATACGTCAACGGGTCGCCATGCCGATGGATCGCCGCTTTCGGCGGGCCGGTGGTGCCGGACGTGTAGGTGGCGTAGGCAAGATCGTCAGCGACCAGCGGTTCGTAATCAGCGGGCTCGACTCGGCTCGCGTCGGATAAGAGTGCTGTGACGTCGACGACGCTCGACGGCTGAAACCGCTCGCACAGCGGACCGGTTGTGACGACCAGCGCCGGCTCGGTGTCGCGTTCCTGAAACGCGTGGTCGTCGCGGTGCAGGTCCGGGTTAGCCAAAAACGCCAAAATCCCGCGAGCCAGGCACGCCAGCAGCAGCTGCACCAGCTCCGGTGAGTCCGGGAGACACAACAGGACGCGGTCTCCTTTGGAGAGGCCGCGCTTCCTGAGCACTTCCCCGAGACGCGCGCCGCCGTCATGGACTTGGCCGTGAGTGACGACGTCGGGCGCGTAGTAGACGGGCTTGTCATACCATCCCGCTTCCGATGCGCGCCGCGCGAGAAGCCCCGCTAAATTCCCATTTCCCATGATTAAATGACCGCCCCCGCGTGCTCAGTGCTAAGGAGTGCTGGGGATTCGATCGTGAAATACAAACCGATCTCCGCTCCTTTTGTCCAGTTCTTTTGCACGTCGGCGGCGTTCGAGTTCGTCACTCGGCGCATCTTCGAATACATTCCGAAGGAAATACTCGGTGATGATCATCACCGGATTGCCTCCGGCGATGTTGCGATACCGGCGGGCGATAACCCCCTTGCGCGACAGATGATATCCGTCCTGCGCGAGCCAATCCGGCGACCCACCCGACCAGACTTCAGCCTCCTCTTTGAAGGTCTCGATGCAACTGGCCGCCATGGTTTCGCCAATGGGCCGAGTCGTCTCCAGCAGCGTGGAAGTGATTTCTGGCGGTAGCAGGTCAACGGCAACCAGCGACTCCGCGGCTACGAACGCAATTCCAGAGTTCCGCCCCTTGAGCAAGATATCACGCTGGAGAATCCGGCCGATCGATAAATTCTGCAATTCAGGTATTTTGGACGTGTCGGCGTGAATCTCCTGCTTGATGATTTGCACGACGATCTCTTCGTCGGCGAGCACGTTGAGAATCCGGGTAAGGGTGCCGTTGGTCGCCACAAGTATCCGAAGGTCGCGGTTGAGCTTCCCGATTCGCTCTTTAGACAGAATGCTCTTGGTCATGGCTCAGCTCCCCGCAGCGTCCAATCGGGTGAATTCATGGTTCAGGTAGCGCTCGATGCAGGATGAGCGCCGAACCTTCCCGCTGGTAGTGACCGGGATCGAGCCGGGCGCCACCACGACGACATCCGTGACGCGCACCCGGTGCGACATCGATATCGCGTTCGTGATTTCGCGTTTGACGGCGCGGAACTTCTGCATTGCCTCCTCGGCCGTGTGGCCCCACCGCGTGAGTTCGCCGATGACGACGAGCTGTTCGGTGCGATCGCCGGGCACGGATATCGCCACCACGCGGCCGCCGGTGATTTCGGCGATCGTCGCTTCGATGTCGTCGGGATAGTGGTTGGAGCCGTCCACGACCAACAGATCCTTGATTCGGCCCGTGATGAACAGCTCACCTTCGAAAATGACGCCGAGGTCTCCGGTCCGCAGCCATGGACCTGCCGAAGTGCCGGGCGAGGGGTCCTCAAGCTGTCCGGCGAACGTCCGCTCGGTGTTGTCGGAGTTGCGCCAGTAGCCCAGGGCGACGTTGTCCCCCTGCACCCAGATCTCGCCGACGGTTCCCGCCGGACTCTCCACCCTGGTCTCGGGGTCGACGATCCGCAGGGTTGAAGCCCGTGGTTCGCCGTAGCTGACCAGCTTGGCACCCTCGCCCGCTTCGTCGTCGCAGCGCTTCGCGTGACCGGCCGCCAATTGCTGGTAGTCGAAACAAACCGTCTTCGGTGGGCGTCCCGGTCCGGCGGTAGCCACGTACACCGTCGCCTCCGCGAGCCCGTAGGACGGCCGTACCGCAGCGGGGTCGAGGTTGAAGCGGGCGAACCGGTCGATGAAGCGCTGCAGCGTTGCGGGGTTGACGCGTTCGGCGCCGGTGGCAAGCGCCTTCACGTGCCCGAGATCCAGTCCCTCCATATCGTCATCCGAAGTCCTGCGCACCGCCAATTCCAAACCGAAGTTCGGCGCGCTCGAAACCTGGCCGCGATACTTGCCCATCAATCGCATCCAGCGAGCCGGCTTCTGCAAAAAGGCCATTGGGCTCATCAACACGCCGGTGTCCTGATTGACCAGCGGGAGGATGATGCCCAGCACCAACCCCATGTCGTGATAGAACGGCAGCCACGACACCACAGTCGACGGAATCTTCTCGGCGTCCCCGAGGTAGTCGGACATCAATTGCACACAGTTGCTGATGATGTTCTTGTGCGAGATCACGACGCCGGCCGGCGAGCGGGTCGAGCCCGACGTGTACTGAAGATATGCCGTGCCCGTGTGCGTGTGCCGAGTCGGATCGAGTTCGCGCGGGGAGTCCAGGTCCAGCAAGTCCACCGCCACGACCTCCGGCGCCCGCTGGCGGGCTCCGACACACGCATGGGGCGCATACTCGCTGACCGCGTCACTGGACGACGAGGTGCTGAGGATGACGGTCGGCTGGGAGTCGCGCAACGCCGCGGAAATTCGCTCGTCGTGAATGCCGAATTGGGGCACCGGAAGTGGGACGGCGATTAGTCCGGCCTGCAGCACGCCCAGGAAGGCAATGATGTATTCCAGGCCCTGCGGGGCCAATATCGCGACCCGGTCGCCGCTCGACACAGAGATCCTGAGTTCGTCGGCGACTATCATCGCTCGCCGGTAGAGCTGCCACCAGGTGAGGGTTTCGGTGAATCCCGCCGGGTTTACCTCGTAGTCAATAAATTTGTAGGCCGCGCGGTTCGGGTACTGGGTGGCCGCCTTATGCAGTAGATCGGTGAGCGAGGACTCGCTCACCGCGAATCGCGTTGCTGCGCCGTTCGGCGATTGCACCGTTTGCCCATCCGTTGCCGGCGTCGGCGCCGGCCATGCCGCCACCTCGCCCGCAGGCTGAACTGACAAAGCGTTCGTGTTGATGGTCATTCCCTTCGGCCCTTGACGCATGTAGAATACGGGCGTTTCGCTCCCGTGTCAGAAGAATCCGAAATAGCGTTGCGGCAGAACGTATCTTGGCTCGCGCAACAAGGTGGGAAGCGGGCGCCACCTGCGCCGATTCGGACGGGCGTACCAGATCCGTAACCGGAACGAAACGGCAACGCGACTGGCCGGCGCACGCTTCGCACCGGCAAAGACGCCTCACCGACGCCAAAAACACTGGTCAACCGACTCGACCCGCGCCATCCGACACCGGCCGCACCGGTGAGGCCGACGTAAATTTTAGCTCAGAAACCACCCACGGTTGGCAGGAATCGCGAGATTAGTCCTTCCACTCGCACAAGTCGCGGGAAAACCGTTGCAGCGGAAAGCAATGCGACCTTGCCAAGGCGGCATGACAACGTGCGTAGTCAATCGACCGAAGGTCCGCATTCACAAGTTTGCTTGCGAGCGAGCCGAAATGGGAGTCTCAAGTCGGGTGGTTAGCCCAAGGAATATGCACGAATGGTCGAGCCGAACTGAAAGTCAGCCGCCCGTACCCGGTTCGGGGGTCAGCCCGCTCGGGATGCGGACGAATCTATTCGCCCATCGGACAGTAGATGCAACGCAGTTTTTACATGATGCGGGAATCCGGCGAAATTTCGGGACAAGGCTTCGGCTAGTCGCCGGGCGGCTTGCCGGTAGTAAGGCCGGCCGAGCGCCTGCTGTACCGCGTTTGCCACACGCGCAGGAGTGAGCCGCTCGGTTCGCAGCAGCACGCCCGCGCCGGCCCGCTCGATGGCTTCCATGTTCATGTGCTGGTCCATATTGGTGGCCAGCCCGACCACGGGCACCCCGGCCACCAAGGCCTGCTGCGTCGTCATGCTGCCGCCGTTGCAGATCACCACGGCCGAGCGCGCCGCGGCCGCCTCACCGGGCAGGTAGTCCGCCACGAACGCATTGGCCGGGACGTTCGTCAGGTCGCTACGGTCGGCGGTCGCCGCGATCACCGTCACCGGCTGGTCAGCCAGGGCGTCGAGCACCACCTGCAACAGGCTTCGCCCGCCCGAGGTGCCCAATGTCGCGTAGACGATCGGCCGGTCCGCCGGCAGCGAGTCCCACCACTCCGGCAGTTCGACGGCGGCGGCCACAGGACCGGGCCCAAATACTGATGGTTGGCCGGCCGGTCGTACGTCGGCACCAGCTCCGGCACATCGGCATACAGTGTGTAGTCCCCATCGGTGAACATGCGGCAAAGATTGGAACCCAAGCTCGGTAATCCGTACTTGCGGCGGACCCGGTTGAGCGGCAGGCAACACAAGGCGAAGATCAGCGGGCAGTACAGCCGGAACCCGACGCTGACCAGCCGCATGCCCAGAAAGCGCGTCCGCAGCACATCCGGCACCGGAAATCGGAGGCGGGCGTAAGGGCTCCAGTAACCGTTGGCGGTGGCGATGCTGGGGATGCCGGGCACTCACGGACAGCGGCCAGCGGTCGTCCCCGACGACCAGATCGGGTGTGATCTCTTCCAGCACCTTCAGGTCATCCTCGACGTACTCCTGCAACGTCTTGGTGTTGTAGAACGGGCGGCCCTGAGCCAGCTTGGCGTCGAGCTCATCGCTGGGGATGGTGCTGATCGGGTGGTGTGGGAACGGGATCGGGCCGAGTAGCTTGTTGTACCGCGGATCGCAGGCGAAGTGGACCTCGTAACGGCTCGGGTCAAGCGACTGCGCGAGGAAGAACGGCCGGGCGACATGGGCCAGGCTCACCGCTTCGGCGATAAACAGGACCCGCAGCCGGCGGCCGGGAGCCTCGGGTGCGCTCGGTGCGGTGCTGATGCCGGCGTCCCTTCTCACGTTGAGCCCGCACATTTCCCAGGGCGAGTCAGCCCCCTCGATCTGCGCCGCAGAATACGCCAATCGCGAGCCTGGCGGGGGTTTTACCAAAACCCGGTGACGGCGTCAGTTGAGGTCTACGCTCATCGCGGAACTACTGGCATGCGAGATAGGGGCAGTTTTGACCGCGGCCGATCGCCGATGCGCGATCTGCGTACCTCGACGAGATCCGGCGCAAACTCACCAGATACGGGATGTCCGAGCAGATCCCTGAGCGGTGGCCGCTGCGGAGACGCCTCTTTCTCAAAACCTTCAACACGATTCAGCCGATGCTCACCCGCGGCGCGTTCGGTCTGCGCAAGCGCGAGTTGGGTCTGGACTGGCCGGCTGATGCCGAGACGATGATCGGCATGCAGCGACTCACCAGTCTGCAGCAGTGCGTTGAGACAGTGCTGACCGATGACATCACGGGCGACCTGGTCGAATGCGGAGTGTGGCGCGGCGGCGCCAGCATCCTGATGCGCGCAGTTCTGTCGGCCTACGAGGACGAGACGCGACGTGTGTGGCTATGTGATTCGTTCGAGGGCCTGCCCCGTCCCGACACCGAGAATTACAAAGCGGATAAATGGATGAGGTTCTTCGTCAGTTCACCCATCTTGGCCGTGTCGCAATCGGAGGTCAGCGCGAATTTCAAGCGCTACGGGCTGCTCGATGACCGGGTCCGATTTGTCAAGGGCTGGTTCAAGGACACGCTGCACGACGCCCCGATCGAGCAGATCGCGGTGTTGCGGCTGGACGGCGACCTGTACGAATCCACGATTCAGGCGCTCGACGCGCTCTACCCCCGCCTGTCTCCGGGCGGTTATTGCATCATCGACGACTACGTGCTCAAGCCGTGCCGGCAAGCCGTCGCCGATTACCGGGACAAGCACGGAATATCCGAGGAGATCATCGACATCGACGGGACCGGCACGCTCTGGCGCAAGCAGTGACCCGCCGTCGGCGCTGAACCCGAACGCCGTTGGGCGAGTGGACAGTTCACAACCTTCTGAGTTCGCCGAGAACCTTGAGGTGGGGCAGGGTCGCCGCCACAGTCTTGCTCAGTTTCGGGTTGACGAAGCTGCCGTTGATGATGAGCAGGTATCGGAGACCGTGGTCGCGCCATTCCACGATTTGATCGAGGACCTCGTCGGCGGTCCCGCTGAAGACGACTTCTTTCATAAGCGCCGGTGGGACTTTAGACGTGTATGACAGGACCTGTTCCTCGCTCATGGTTTGCGGGATGACATCCTGCACGCCGGCGAAGTCGGCTCCCAGCGGGTGCTCGACGCCGTGGCGTGCCCAGTCTGCTGCGGATACGCCGAGCGCGGTTGTCTTCACGACGACAGAGTTCAGCGCCTCCTCCACGTGGTCCTGATTCCAGCCGGTGACCACGCCACGCACCGCCGAAGGGGTGATGGACATCGGGTCGCGGCCGGCGTCGGACGCCGCGGCGCGGACGACTTCCAGCGAGCGACCGTAGTCACAGGGCCGAACCGTGGTGATGGGAATCCAGGCGTCGGCGTAACGTCCGGTGGCCCGCAGCGTGCGGGGACCGTGGGCCGCGACCCAGATCTCGGGCCATTTCCCTTTGTACGGCGGGAGGGCGAACAAGGCGTCATGCAGCGGAAAGTAAGGCGAATCACGCTTGACGAGCTCGCCGTTCGAATTCCACAAGGCGCGAATTGTGGCGAGCGCTTCTTCGAACCGTGCCACTGGCCTGGCCCAGTCCACCCCGTAGGGCTCGTTGCCCTCACGTTCCCCGACACCGACACCGAGCATGGCTTTACCCCGCGAAAGCAGATGCAGAGTAGCGGCGGCCTGCGCGGTGACCGCGGGATTGCGTCGACCGGCGTCGGTCACGCACACACCGAGTCGCAGCCGGCTGATCTTATTGCGGGCGGCGAGGTTTCCCAGCATCGTCCACGGCTCGAGGTTGGCGTCGATTTTGGGCACGAATCTGGCCGCTAATCCGAGATATTTGGGCGTCGCGATCGAGCGCGGTACCAGCGCGTTCAAATGGTCGCCGACCCAATACGAGTCCGCAAGCACTGAGGCCGCGAACAGGGAACTCGCCCGCGGCGCCAGAATCGGCGGAAGGCGGGTATTCACGATCGCATCGACAAAACCGAACGGCATTCCCATACTCAGTGCCCGCAATCCGCGCCGTGGATCAAAGCCATGGTAGGGAAAGCTACATCAGGCAACCCGTTGCCGCGGCCGGATTTCCGACGATGCCTGCTCGTCATCGGGTGACCGCCGAAGTGTCATCCGTCTTTTTTCCCGAACCGGATCGTTCATGTCCCGTCTCTGCCATACTCCTTCCCCATGGCATTCAGTCCGGCACACCGACTCATCGCCCGCGTGGGCAGCACCGCGACCTACAAAAGAGTCTGGAAATACTGGTACCCGCTGGTCACGCGGGGTCTCGGTGACGACGAAGTGGTGTTCATCAACTGGGCCTATGAAGAAGATCCGCCGATGGATCTGCCGCTGGAGCTGCCCGACGAACCCAACCGATACAACATCAACCTGTATCACCGCACGGCGACCCAGGAAGACATCACCGGCAAAAAGGTGCTCGAGGTCAGTTGCGGCCACGGCGGCGGCGCCTCCTACCTGATGCGTACGTTGAAGCCGTCCTCTTACACGGCGCTGGATCTCAACCCGCGCGGCATCGCGTTTTGCCAGAAAACACATAATCTGCCGGGTTTGGATTTCGTCCAGGGCGACGCGGAGAACCTGCCGTTCGATGACGAATCCTTCGACGTGCTGCTCAACGTCGAAGCCTCGCACTGCTACCCGCACTTTCCGCGTTTCCTCGCCGAGGTGGTACGCGTGTTGCGTCCAGGAGGGCACTTCCTGTACACCGACCTGCGCCCCGGCGTCCGCATTTCCGAATGGGAGACCGAGCTGGCCGCAAGCCCGCTGCGGCAGCTTTCCCAGAAAGAAATCAATGAGGACGTCCTGCGCGGCATCGAGAAGAATTCGCAAAAGTCAGGAGAGCTGATCAAGCGCCACCTGCCGGGTCCGCTGGGCATTGTGGGTCGCGAATATCTCGGCCAGCAAGGCACGACGTTGAACCGCTACATGCAAAGCGGGGACATCTCCTACCGGAGATACTCCTTCATCAAGGACTGACGCGATGAGCCCGGTCGAGCGCGAGTTGGACATCGTCGTTTACGGCGCCACCGGGTTCTCCGGCAAGTTGACGGCCGAATACCTGGTCGGCGCGGGTGGTGCGGCCCGCATCGGGTTGGCCGGGCGCTCTCCCGAGCGGCTGCTGGAAGTGCGGGAGTCGCTCGGCCCTGCGGCTCGGGACTGGCCGCTGGTCATCGCCGACGCGTCGGAGCCTTCGACGCTGGATGCGATGGCCGCGCGGACTCAAGTGGTCCTGACCACCGTCGGGCCCTACACCCGGTACGGGTTGCCGCTGGTGGCCGCCTGCGCGAAGGCCGGAACGGATTATGCCGATCTGACCGGTGAGCTGATGTTCGTCCGGGACAGCATCGACGGCTACCACAAACAGGCCGTCGATACCGGCGCCCGGATCGTGGTCTCGTGCGGATTCGATTCGGTCCCTTCTGATTTGAGCGTCTATCAGTTGTACCGTCGGGCGGTCGAGGATGGCACCGGTGAACTCGGCGACACCAACCTGGTGCTGCGCGCCTTCTCCCAGCTCGGGGTCTCCGGCGGCTCGCTGGGAACGTATCTGGAAGGTATGCGTGGCGCATCCAGCAGCCCTGAAGCCCACCGGCTGGTCAAGGACCCGTACACGTTGACCCCGGACCGCGGCGCCGAACCCGAGCTCGGTCCGCAGCCCGACTTCGCCCGGCGCCGCGGGCGCGACTTGGCGCCCGAACTCGTCGGCTTCTGGACCGGCGCATTTGT
>NZ_DATJYB010000453.1:0-13944 GCF_035499775.1 Mycobacterium sp.
GGGTGCGGGCGCCGGTCCCGGCGCCGGCGGCGCCTCCGGCGGTGCGGGGGCCGCAGGAGCACCCGGCGCGGGTCCCGGCGGCGGTGGCGGCTGGTTCAGGACGAACGGAACCGGCTGCGAGCGCAGGTTGCCCAGCTGCACCACGAGGTTGTAGGTGCCGGCCCCGATCGCCGGCCGCGGCAACGGGCAGTGCGACGCCGAGCCCATCCCGGTCCAGGTCACCGCGGTCGTCACCTGCTCGCCCGGCGTGAAGGTCTTGACCAGCGTCTCGTTGGACGGCGCGCAGTCCAGGTTGGACCACAGCCGCTTGTTGTCCAGCGAGTACACGTAGGCCGCGAGCACCGCGGCGCCGACGTCACGCTTGCAGGCCACCAGCCCGATGTTGGTGACGACCATGGTGAATTTCGGCTGGTCACCGACGAAGTACTGCGGCGCGTTGGTCAGGCCTTTGACGGCCAGCGTCGAATCGGGGCAGTCGTCCCCCTCCTTCAGCACCGGCGGCGGTTGCACTGCGGCTGTCTGCGTCGGAGTCTCCGGGTTCTGTCCCTGTGGCGGGTTCGGTCCTTGCGGCGGCGCCGCCGCGGGGCTGCCTGGCGGGGGCGGTGCCTGGGGCGCGCCCGAACCGGGGTGGCTTTGCGCCGAACCCGGTTTCTCGGCACTGGCGGGTTTGGCGCCGGCGCTGCTGCTTACGAAGGCAATGATCGTCGCAACCGCGATCCCGATCACGACCACCGCAATGCCCAGCGCCAGACCTCTGCGCCGCCAGTAAATCTCGGTAGGTAGCGGGCCACGCGGTTCAAGATCCAGCACATTCACACCGTAGGCCCAGGTCACGCCGACTTGTTCGACCCGCCTCGGCGTGTCGCGAGGTTAGCTGGCCCCCGAACATGTAGGGGCCGGGGAATTCCGGCCCCTACTCCCCCCTATTCCCCTATATCGCCGACGTGGTCGACCAGCTCCGCCTTGCCTTCGGCGAGCTGGTAGGTGACGCCGGCCAGCGCCACGGTCCCGGCGTCCACCCGCTCCGCGATAGCCACAGAACGCGTCGCGAGCTGCTGCAGCGTCTCGCTCACGTGCCGTTGCTCGAGCTCGTCGACACGGCTCAAGCCGTCGCGCCGGCCCGCCAGGATCGACGGCGTGACGCGTTCCACCACGTCCCGCACGAAACCCCCCGGTATCGCGCCTTTGTCGATTGCGTCGATGGTGGCCTTGACTGCGCCGCAGCTGCTGTGGCCGAGGACGACGATGAGCGGCACGCCCAGCACGGTCACCGCATACTCGATGGAGCCCAGCACCGCCGAGTCGATGGCCTGCCCAGCGGTGCGAACCACGAACACGTCGCCCAGACCCTGGTCGAAGATGAGCTCGGCGGCCACCCGGCTGTCCGCACAGCCGAAGATGACCGCGGTCGGCTTCTGACCGGCGGCCAGGCTGGCTCGATGCTCGACGCTCTGGCTCGGGTGTGCTGGCTTGCCGGCAACGAATCGCTCGTTACCCTCTTTGAGTGCTTTCCATGCGGTTACCGGGTTGGTGTTGGGCATGGCCCACATTCTGCCGGAAGCCGCGGTGATGGCCAGCCCATCGCAGATCCCTTCAAATGAACTTCTGGGGTGGTACGACCGGTCGCGCCGCGACCTGCCCTGGCGCGAGCCCGGGGTGAGCGCCTGGCAGATCCTGGTCAGCGAGTTCATGCTGCAGCAGACGCCGGTTGCCCGGGTGCTGCCGATCTGGACCGAGTGGGTGCGACGCTGGCCCACCCCGTCGGCTACCGCCGCAGCGAGTGCGGCAGATGTGCTGCGCGCCTGGGGCAAGCTCGGCTATCCCCGGCGGGCCAAGCGGTTGCACGAGTGCGCCACGGTGATAGCCCGTGAGCACGGCGATGTGGTCCCCGACGACATCGAGGTCCTGCTGACGCTGCCCGGCGTCGGCAGCTACACCGCCCGGGCCGTGGCGTGCTTCGCCTACCGCCGGCCGGTGCCGGTGGTGGACACCAATGTGCGTCGCGTGGTGGCCCGCGCCGTGCACGGCCGCGCCGACGCCGCGGCGCCGTCGGCCACCCGCGACAACGCCGACGTGTCGGCGCTGCTGCCGGATGACGAAACGGCACCGCGCTTTTCGGTGGCGCTGATGGAGCTGGGCGCGACGGTGTGCACGGCGCGGGCTCCGCGGTGCGGGCTGTGTCCCCTTGACGCCTGCGCGTGGCGCCGTCGCGGTTATCCGCCGGCAACCGGGCCCGCCCGGCGCGTCCAGAGCTACGCCGGAACCGACCGTCAGGTCCGCGGTCGGCTGCTGGATGTGTTGCGCAACAACGACTCTCCGATCACTCGCGCCCAGTTGGACGTGGCCTGGCTGACCGACACCGCCCAGCGCGACCGGGCGCTCTTCTCGCTGCTCGACGACGGCCTGGTGACCCAGACCGCCGACGGTCGGTTCGCCTTGGCGGGCGAAGAGTAACTCCTCACAGATCGTTGGCGGCATAGGACTGGTTGAAGCTTTTGTTGGCCAAGGGGAAGTCGGGAACGATGGTGTCGGCCATCGCGACGGGCAACGCGGGCCAGTTGAACCAGGACGGGTCGACGATCTTGGCACGGGTGATGCGATCGGCGTCGTCGATCTCGACGCGGTGCACGATGGTGCCGCGCCAGCCCTCGACGATGCCTCTGCCGCTACGGCCGCCGCGGGCGCTGCGGTGCGCGGGCAGGGGTTTGGTCAATGTTGTCGGACCGGTGTGGGATTCGATCAAGTGGCAGGCCAACTCGGCGGCGGCGGCGAACTCGTCGCGACGCACGGTGTAGCGGGCCAACACATCACCCGCGACGGCGCCGACCTCGGTGACGGGCAGCGCGGTGGTGGGGTGCTCGAGCCTGGCGTCGGTACGCATACCGCTGGCGCGTGCCACGTAGCCGAGGCATCCCAGGGCGGTGGCATCTGGCAGGTTCAGCGCGGCGGTCCCGGCGAACCGGTCGTATACGCCATTGTTGCGCAGGGTGAGTTCGGCGACCTCGGCGACGTCGGCCGCCACGCAGCGCAGCCGGGATGTGTCGGGCAGCGCCCGCAGCGTGACCGCGCCCGGGCGGACGGCGCCGCGCAGCAGCCGATGTCCAGTGACTGCGGCGTTGAGCCGCAACAGCTCTTCACGGATGCGCAGAGCGTGCGCGTTGGCCAGCCCGAATCCGACGTCGTTGGCCAGCGCGCCCAAGTCGGTGATGTGGTTGTAGAGCCGTTCGAGCTCGACGAGCAGGGCGCGCAGCCGGTGCGCCTCCTCCGGCAGGTCGACACTGAGCGCGTCCTCGACGGCCAGGCTGTGGGCAAGCGCGTGCGCGACGGAGGTATCGCCGCTGACACGTTCGGCCAAATCGACCGCGCCGCCGGCCCGACGTCCCTCGAAGAGCTTTTCCAGGCCCCGGTGGACGAACCAGAGTCGGGCCTTGAGCCGCAGCACCGTTTCGCCCGCCACCGAGAAGCGAAAATGGCCGGGCTCGATCAGCCCGGCATGTACCGGGCCGACCGGGATCTCATACACCCCGGGCCCCTCGACCGTGACGAACGGGAAATCGCCGGCCCCGCCGAATTCCGACGATTCGGGCGTGGGCCCGGCGGTGCCGCGCATGGGGTGCCATGCCTCGGGCCAGTGAGCGTGACGCACCAGCGGGCGCAACTTGGGGTGTCCGACCGGCCGGACCCCGTAAAGGTCCACCATTTCGCGCTCGAACCGGCCCGCCGCAAACGACAGGTAAGCCAGCGAACGCACCGACGGATCATCTTTGGGCACAACGCATTCGAGCTCCACACGACGATCGGGCCAGCCGGCGAGGAACAGGTAGACGATGCGGAATTCGGCACCGTGGTCGTGGGCCGCCACCAGGCCCAGGCGAAACCCGCCGCCCAGCAGTTCTGCTGCCTTCTCGGCGAGATCATCCTGAGACAGCCTGTGGTTCAGAAGGTTACGAGTCACGGCGAGGCCCCGACGATGCCGGCCGCGGCGGTGAACAGGGCCGCCAGCGGGCCCGCGGTGACACCGAGGGCGATCGATGCCGCGACGCCGAGCAGCAGCGCCGCGGCCACCGTCGGCGGAACGGCGATCGCAGGTGCGCCGGCGTCGCTGCCCAACAGGATCCGGCCCGAGTTGCGCGCCAGCGCGGCGAAGGCGACCGCGATCATGAGCAGGCCGGCGCCGAGGACCCAGGTGAGCCGGGCGTCGACCAGCGAGCGAACGATGGCCAACTCGCTGGCGAACATCGCGAACGGCGGCAGCCCGAGCAGCACAACCACCCCGACGGCGAGCGAGACACCGATCAAGCGGGACCGTTGCAGCACGGCGGTGATGTCGGCGATCGCCGTCGAGTCGTGTGCGGCCTGCAGTTGACCGCTCGCCAGGAACAAAACGGTCTTGCCGATCCCGTGCGCCAACACGTGCAACAGCAGCGCGGCGATCGCCAGCGTGGTTCCGGCGGCCGCCGCGATCGCGATCAGGCCGAGGTTCTCCATCGAGGAGTAGGCCAACATCCGTTTGATGTCGGGTGTCACGGTCAGCATCAGTGCCGCGATCACCAGCGTCGCCAGGCCGATTACCAGCAACCCCGAACGCATGAAGGTGGGTTTGGCGGCGGCGTCGATGATCGGCCTGATGCGGATCAGCACCGAGAACGCCACCGAGAGCAGCACTCCGCTCATCAACGCCGAAACGGGTGCCGGAGCCTGACTGTGGGCGTCGGCCAGCCAGGTGTGAAACGGGAACAGCCCCGCTTTGGCGCCGTAGCCGATCAGCAGCAGCCCTCCGGCCAAGCGAGCGGTGCCGGGATCAAGACCGCCGGCACGAGCGGTCAGCACGTCGAGATTCAAGGCCGCCGCAGCCGGCGCACCGGCGTGCTCGGCGGCGTAGTACAGCAACACGGTGCCCAGAAAGGCGATCGCGATGCCGACCGAGCAAATTATCACGTACTTCCAGGTCGCCTCGACCGCTCCGCGGGTGCGGCGGTGTCCGACCAGAAATGCGGTGATCACCGTGGTGGCTTCGATGGCGACCCAGATGACGCCGATGTTGTTGGCGCACACCGCGAGCACCATCGCCGCCAGGAACGCGGCAGTCAGCGCACCGTACGCCCGAGCGCCGCGCGCGTCGGTGTGGCCGTGGGCGACCTCGGCGTCGATGTAGCCGATGCTGGCCCAGGTCGCCAGCGTGGCGACGACTCCGATGACGACGAGCATGGTGACGGTGAGCGCGTCCACCCGCAGCAGCCCGCCCAGCGCGAAGCGGGCCGCCGATTCGACGCGCGCGCCCAGTGCGACGCCGCAGCCGAGCACGGTCACCGCCGACGCGACGATCAGCGTGGCGGTCACCCGGCGCCATCCGCCGAGGACGACGGCGATCGACGCGACGATCGGCGCCAGGATCGCGGCGAGCAGTAGGCCGGTCATCAGTCGTGCAGCTCCTGTAGCGCATCGAGGTCCACGCCGCCGAAGGTGCGCGACAGCCGGCCAGTCAGAACGCCGATCACGATGACGGCGAACAGCACGTCCAGGGATGCGCCGAGCTCGACGATCAGCGGCACCCCGGCCGTGAGCAGGAAGGCGGTCGCGGCGATTCCGTTGTCCAGCATGAGGAATCCAGCCGCCTGGGAAAGTGCGTGCCGCCGCGTGACCATCACCAACAGCGCGATGAGGACCACCGCCGTGGCTGCCGGTACCGCGTTGGTCGAGGCTGCGGGCTGTAGGTTCACCAGGGTGCGCGTGGCCGCGAAAGCGGTGAGCGTCAGCGCAGCGGTGACCAACAGCGATGTGGCGGTGTTCATCAGCGGGGTGGCCTCGCGGTGGGACGCCGGCTCAGCTCCGAGCGCGCGGGCCAGCAGCCACGGCAGTACCGAGGCTCGCAGCACCAGCACCGCGGCGCCAAGGCAGATGAGCACACCGTCGCCGCCGTACCCGCCGCGCAGGATGGGGATCGCCGCCAGGGCGACGCCCTGACACGCCAGCAGGCGGATGATGGCGGTCAGGTCGCGGCGCCACACGATCAGGACCGCGGCCAAGGTCAGGGCGCCCGCGGCGAGGTCGACCAAAACGGTGAAGCTGTTGTACGTCACGCCGGCACCGCGAAGAAATTGGCGGAGGTCACCGCGAGCAGCGCGAGCAGAAACGACCCGGCCAGCAGTTCGGGCACCCGGAACAGTCGCAACTTGGCAACGAACACCTCGACGGTCGCCAGCAGCCCCGCCAACAGGGCGACCTTGGCGGCCGACGCGACGACGCCGACGACGATTTCGACCACGCCGGGTTGGCGACCGGCGATGCCCCACGGCGCGAACAGGTTTGCCAACAGCGCCAGCAGGACGGTCAGCCGCATGCCGGCCGCCCACTCGACCAGCGCCAGGCGCGGGCCGGCGTATTCCAGGACCATCGCCTCGTGCACCATCGTCAGCTCGAGGTGGGTGGCCGGGTTGTCCACCGGAAGGCGCCCGGTCTCGGCGACGATCACGATCACCAGTGCGGCGAAGGCCAGCACCGCGGTCAGCGACACCACCTGCCCGGGGTGTGTGGTGGTATTCGATACCAGCGCACCGAGATTGGCGGATCCTGCCGGGATGGACAGCGCGAAGACGGCCAACAGAATCGTCGGTTCGACCAGGGCCGCGATGGTGATTTCGCGGCTGGCGCCCATGCCGCCGAACGAGGTGCCGGTGTCGATGCCGGCCAGCGTCAGCGCGACGGTGCCCACGAACAGCAACCCCACCACCGCGAACAGGTCCGCGCCGGCGTCCAGCGGCGATCCCGTGGCGACCAACGGCGCGATCGCGGCTATCAGCAACGTCGACCCGGCCACAACGGCCGGCGCGGCCGCGAACACCACAGTTGTGCCGAGTGGCCTGATCTGTTGCTTGCCAAGCTGTTTGCGTATGTCGCGCCATGGCTGCAGCAGCCCGCCGCCGGCGCGGCCCTCCCACCGGGCCCGGACCTGCCGGGTCAGGCCGACCACCAGCGGCGCCCCGGCCATCACGGCGCCGATCTGCACCGCGCCGGCGACGTAGGACAGCACGTTCATCGGGCCACCACCAACACCACCAGCACGCCGAGGGCGCCGTAGGCCAGGTACAGGTGCACGCTGCCGGTGTGGGCCCGTCGGGCGATGTCCGCGCCAGCGAGCACCAGCCGGATCAGCGGTGTGTAGCAGCGCTCCTCGATCGCATCGGCGATTCTGGTGCGGTAGGTGATGCTGTCGGCCATGTAGCGCGACTCGGCGACGTGAGTGACCTCGATGTCGGTATCGGGACGCAGGATGTCGTCGAATACCCGTTGTAACGGTTCGGCGAACGACGTGGCCGTGTACTGCATGCGCGCGGTGAGACCGTCTGCGCCACAGGCCCATAGCGGCAAGGTCGCCGGTGCCGGACGCCGCCACCGACGCCAACCCGCCAGGGTGGCCGCGGCCAGTGCGGCCGCCGCGAAGCCAACGGCTATCACCCCGGGCGCGATCGAGCCCTGCAGGCCGGGTAGCCGCACGTACGTTCCGAAATCGGTGATCTGCACCGCCCGGGCCGGGGGCAGCGCGGTAACCGCGCGGCGCAGCGCGGGTGCGACGGCCGAGGGCGCCACGGCCAACATGATGCAGGCCGTCGCCGCGATGGCCATGCCCGCCAGCATGCTTCCCGGCGCCTCGCGGGCCTGGGCTGCCTCGGGGCTCCGGGGCCGGGCAAGGAAACCGATCCCGAACGCCTTGACCATGGCCGCTACGCCCAGCCCCGCCGTGAGTGCCACGGCGCCGACGGCCGGCGGCGTCGTCAGCGCCAGCAGGGTCGCGTTCCCCGGTGCCGCGTGGATCAGCGACTGGACCAGCAACCACTCGCTGACGAAGCCGGCGCCCAAAGGCAACCCGCACGCCCCCAGCGCAGCCACCCCGAACAGAGCGGTGGTGGCAGGCATCCGGCGGGCCAGGCCGCCCAACCGGTCGAGGTCACGCAGCCCGGTCGCGGCCAGGACGGACCCGGCCGCCAGGAAACCGAGGCATTTGAACGCCGCGTGCGCGATCAGGTGCAGCATGGCCGCCGCGGCGGCGATCGTCGCCGGCCGGTGCGCACCGCAGGCGTCGAACAGCGTCGCGGCCCCCAGGGCCAACACGATCAACCCGAGGTTCTCGGTCGTCGAATAGGCAAGCAGCCGTTTGAGATCCGTGGCCACCGACGCTTGCACCACGCCATAGAGCGCCGACACCGCGCCGACGGCCAGCAACGTGAGCCCCCACCAGCGCGGTCCCGGCCCGAGCAGTTGCAGGTCGACCCGGCAAATGCCGTAGCCGCCCAGGTTGACCATCGCGGCGCTCATCAGCGCCGAGACTGGGCTGGGCGCCTCCGGGTGGGCGCGCGGCAGCCAGGCATGCAGCGGCACCAGTCCGGCCTTCGACCCGAACCCCGCCACGGTCAACACAAACACCGCGGTTCGCGCACCCTGCGGTATCGGGTGTAGGTCGGCGAACCGGTCCGCGCCGCCGGTCACCGACAACACCATCAGCCCCAGCAGGATCGCCACGAACCCCAACTGGGTCATCACCGCGTAGACCAATGCGGCGGAACGAACCTGCGCGCGGCTGTGCTCGGTGGCGACCAGCACCAGCGACGCGATCGCCATCAGCTCCCAGGCCAGCAGGAACGTCGACACCGACGCGGCGGCGGGAACCAGCAGCATCGCCGCCACGAACATCGGCAACACGGTCAGCGCGACGCGGCCCAGATGTCCGTGCCGGGTCCCGTGTCTGCCATAGCCCCCCAGGTACAGCCCGACGGCTACCGCTACTGCGCCGGTGATCGCCATGAAGAAGCCGCCCAGCGGATCCAGGCTGAGCCGCACGCCGGACAGCGGCAGCAGCCAGCCGATGCGGACTTCGCGAGCCGGACCGAACATTCCCAGCGCGCCTGCCCACACCCCGGCGGCGCCGGTCAGCGATGTCAGTATCCCCGCGATGGCCGAGCTGAAGTCATTGCGGGGCAACAGTTCTGGGGCAGACGCCACACTGGAGGCCGGCCCTGCGGTCACTTGCCGGTCACCGATCTGACGGCCGCGACGATCTCGCTCGGTGTCGGCGGGCAGCCGGGAATCTCCACATCCACCTCAACCAGCTCATCCACCGCTCCGGCCACGCCGTAGCCGTTCCCGAACACCCCTCGGTTCAGGGCACAGTCCCCGCAGGCGATCACCACCCGCGGTCGCGGCGTCGCGTCGATCGTGGCCAGCAACGGACCGGCCATGTTGCGGGTCACGACACCGGTCACCAGCAACGCGTCCGCGTGACGCGGCGAGGCCACCAACCGCGCACCGAACCGCTCGAGGTCATACACCGGGCCGAAGGCGCCCGAGATCTCTATCTCGCAGCCATTGCACGAACCCGCGTCGACGTGCCGGATCTGTAGCGAGCCACGCACTCCCGCAGGAGGTTCCATCGCCTGCTCGGGCGCCGGGGCGGCGGGCTCGGGGGCTTCGACGATCCGGCCGACCGCCAGCGCTTTGCGAATCCAGCCCATGACCGCTACCCCGCGCCGGCCCGCAGGTCCTCCAGCACGGCGACGCGGCCGCTGAGCACCCCGGTGAGAACCTTGCGCGCCACCATCAGCAATTCGGCGATGTCCGGCGAGGCGATCGAGTAGATCATCGTGTTGCCGTCCCGCAGCCCCTCGACCACGCCGGCGCGCCGCAGCACGCCCAGTTGCTGGGACAGGTTCGAGGCCTCGAGGCCAACCTCGGGCAACAGTTCGCCGACCGTCTTATCCCCTTCCACCAGAAGCTCGAGGACCCTGATCCGCGCCGGATGCCCGAGCGTCTTGAAGAACTCGGCCTTGACTTTGTACAGGGGTTCTGTCACGGCCCAATCTCCTGAAGACTTATGATTTCCTATATTCGATCAATTGAAGAATTTATCAGATAGTGCTGTGGCCGTCGTGCCGAGCGATAAAGCGCCTCAGTCGCGTGGTTGGACGCCCGCCAGGAACGCCTCGACCGCCTCCCGGTACACCTGCGGCGCTTCGTCGTGCACCAGGTGACCAGCTTCAGGAACGCGCAAATACGTTGTCGAATCGTCCTTTTCAGCCATCTTCAGCATTTGCCCCGGAGGCGTGACGGAAGTGCCGGCCTCGATCAGCAGCGCCGGCGCCCGCACGGCCGACCACTGGTCCCAGTAGTCGCGGGTGCCCCACTCGGCGGCGATGTCGATCCACCACGAGGTGTGACCGTGCAGCCGCCAGCCCGTCGCGACGCGGTCGAAGGCTTCCAGGAAGTACTGGCCGGCGATGGATCCGCCGAATTCGGCGAATATTTGCTGCTCGGAATCGAATTCGACCGGAAGAGCCTGCAGCCAGGGCTCCCACTCACTGGTGGTGCGGCCGCGGAAGTCCGGCGCCATGTCCTCGAGCACCAGCGCCGACACCAGTTCCGGGTGCTCGGCGGCCAGACACCAGGAGTGCAGGGCACCCATCGAATGCCCGATCAGCCGGACCGGCGCCCCGAGCGACGCCACCGCGTCACCGAGATCGGCCACGAACCGTTCGGTGCTGATCGGGTGGGAGTCGAACACGTCGCGGCCGCGGTGCCACGGCGCGTCGTAGGTGTACACCGTGCCCAACCGGGTCAGCCACGGTATCTGACGCGGCCAGGTGGTGCCCCGGCCCATCAGGCCGTGTACCAGTATCAACGGCCCGCCCTGTCCGCCGTGGTGGGTCAACAGGTCGCTGGGCATACTCCCATCTTGCGTGACCTGCTCGCTTGCCGGGCACCCGGCACAGGTAGCCTAGCGGCATGCCGCCAGTGGTGAAGATCAACGCAATCGAGGTGCCCGCGGACGCCGGCCCAGAGCTGGAAAAGCGGTTCGCCCACCGTGCGCATGCGGTCGAGAACTCTCCCGGTTTCCTCGGCTTCCAGCTATTGCGCCCGGTCAAAGGCGAAAACCGCTACTTCGTGGTGACACACTGGGAGTCCGATGAAGCATTCCAGGCGTGGGCTACCGGGCCCGCCATCGAAGCCCATGCCGGCCACCGGGCCAACCCGGTGGCGACTGGCGCGTCGTTGCTGGAATTCGAGGTTGTGCTGGACGTTGCCGGATCCGGCCAGCCGGGGTAGCCGGCGCCGGGTGCGACACCGCGCGACGGCACTGGGCGCCGCCGCGGCACTCGTCGTAACCCTGACACCCGGGTGCGCCCCTTCCCCCACCCCCCCGGCGAACGCGGCGAACCCAAGCAGACAGATCGACACCAGGACGCCGGCGGGCCTTCGCGCCCAGCAGACCCTGGACATGCTCAATTCGGACTGGCCCATCGGCCCGGTCGGGGTCCGTACGTTGGCCGCGGACGACAAGGTCGACTCGGTGACGACCACCATGGAGGGGCTCTGGTGGGATCGCCCCTTCACGCTGGACGGCGTCGACCTCGGCACCAGGGTCGCCACCCTGCATCTGACCTCCTCGTACGGCGCGCGACAGGACATCCGACTGCACACCGACTTGGGCAGGTGGGTCGACTCGTTCGAAGTCGAAACGCAGGCGCCGTCGATCAAGTCGTGGCGTGACGTCGACGCGGTGCTGGGCAAGACCGGCGCGCGCTACTCCTACCAGGTGGCCAAGGTCGACGACGGCCGCTGCGAACCGGTAGCCGGCACCAACACCGGCGAATCCCTGCCGCTGGCATCGATTTTCAAGTTGTACGTACTGCACGCGGTGGCGACCGGGGTGAGGAACGGGACGGTGTCCTGGGACGATCAGCTGACCGTCACCGACAAGAGCCGGGCCGTAGGCTCCTCGGGCTTGGGATTGGTTGCCGGGGACCATGTTTCGGTTCGCACGGCCGCCGAGAAGATGATCGCCACCAGTGACAACATGGCTACCGACCTGCTGATCGAACGGTTGGGCACGCATGCCATCGAGCAGGCGCTGGCCAGCGCCGGGCACCACGACCCGGGCAGTATGACGCCCTTCCCCACCATGTACGAGCTGTTCTCGGTTGGCTGGGGTAAGCCGGATGTGCGCGACCAGTGGAAGCAGGCGTCGTCGCCGCAAGTGCGCGCCCAGTTGCTGCAGCAGGCGAATTCCACTCCCTACCAACCTGATCCAATCCGGGCCCACACTCCGGCCTCCAGCTACGGGGCGGAATGGTATGGCAGCGCCGAGGACATCTGCCGGGTGCATGCGACATTGCAGGCCGACGCGGTGAACCAAGCCGCGCCGGTCCGCAAAATACTGTCCGCCGTGTCAGGTATCCAGCTGGATCGCAACGACTGGCCGTACATCGGTGCGAAAGCCGGTGGCCTGCCGGGCGACCTGACGTTCAGCTGGTACGCCGTCGACAAGACACAACAGCCGTGGGTGATCAGCTTTCAGCTGAACTGGCCCCGCGATCACGGGCCGACCGTGACCGGCTGGATGTTAAAGGTCGCCAAGCAGGTTTTCGCTCTGGTGACCCCGCAGTAGCTAGAGGTACCCGTCCCACGGCGGTATCTGTCCGAGGTCAGCGAATGCCGCTCCCTCTGCGGTCGTGAGGAGCGAGAGTGCTGTCACGCTGGGTTGGCCGACGTTGACATGCAATCCCGGGTCCAGCACTGGGAGATACGGGTAGGCGCTGGGGAACTCGGACGGCGGCAGCCAGCCGTTGTCCACCCCAAACGCGTTCAGCCCCTGCACTGTGCCGGTAATCAGGTCGTGCCCGATGACCGGCAAGTCAGGGATCGCAAGCAACGAAGCCGGAGTCGGGATATTGGCGTACTCGCCGCTGCCGTAGCCCATGTCCACAATCACCCGCAGGTCGGGCTGGACGAGATCGGCCACCGCGTTTCCGAAGGTCCCCATCGCGCGCAGCGGTTGGAGCAGCGGCAGCGTGTTGTCCAACGACATGTAGTAGGTCGTGTGCCCGGTGTAGTCGGGTGAGGTGGGCAGCTGATAGTAGGTTCGCGCGTTGGTGTACGCATGCTGACCGTTGAACGCGCCCACGATGGCGTTGAGGTCCGACACAACGTTCAGCGGGTAGCGGGGAAAGTTGCTGATGGCGTCGTACTGGTTGGTGTAGACGGCGGTCGTATAGGGGCTGTCCGGAGGTGTTGCGCCGTTGGCGAGAAGGTCCAGCACCGGGATGTATCCTCCGGTAAAGCGTTCCAGGACACCGCCGTTCGGGTTGTTCGGGTCGCCGGTCAGGATGAACGACAACTTGCCCGCGTCCGGTGATCCGGCGGCCATCAGGTTGCGTATCTCGTTGGTGAGAATCACGGCGCTTTGCGACGTGCCCCACACCGTCACCTGGTTTCCCGCCGCCAGCTCTGTGCCGATCGCCTGTCCGACGAGTGTGGTGCCTTGCGCGACAGACTGCCCTAACGTCAGGCCACCGAAAGCTGGTGTCAGGGGCCAGAACTGCTCGGGTGTATAGACCAAAGTGTTGACTGCGGTGTTCGACAGGTACAAATCCGTGATCGGCTTCAACGTCCACGTCGAGAACGGGTTATTGGTGCCACCCACGATCAGGCCGACAGACGAATCCGTGGGGACGGTGATCGGCGTGATGTCGGTCGGCGGCTTGCCGAACACTTGCTCGAAGTAAGGGATCAGCGGCGCTTCCAGCGTGGTGATGTCGTCGCGCAGCACCTGAAGCGCTTGCTGCTCGGCCTGCAGATAGGCGTCCGTGGCAGCGACCAACGTCTGGGCGAACTGCTGCAGCCGACCGGTCGCCCTGGCACCGAGCTGCAGATACGCCTGGGCGTGGTCGTTGAACAATGCCGTGACCGTTGCCGATACCTCGTCGGCTCCTGCGGGCAGCACACCGCTGATCGACAGCGCTGCCGCCTGGTGTGCGTCTGACAGCATCGTTTCGATGCGGCCAAGGTGTTCTGACGCCGGCTCCAGCAGGCCGGGCACTGCCCTGAGCTCACTCACCGCAGCGGGCCTCCAAGTGTGTGCTCAAGTACGTTCGGACAATTCTTATGCGGCGGGTG
>NZ_DATJYB010000454.1:0-3713 GCF_035499775.1 Mycobacterium sp.
TGTATCTCCTCATGCAGCTTTCGTATGACCCCGCGGCTGGTGGCGTGCCCGGGTTAGGGTTCGTTGCGCTCGCTGTGTTCCTGATTTGGTTGGCCAGTATCCTGGCCACTTTAGTTGGCATCATTGGCACGGTCGTGCGGAGCGTTAGACAGGGTAAAAGCGGTTAATCCGTTCGTGAGTGCGGCAGTAGCACTTCAAGTTGGCCGCACGACTTCTTGACGCAAGAAGTGCACTGACATCGTCCTGTCTGCGCGAGCTGGCCAGCTCGCGCCCGCAGTCAGTACCCTGAATGGCATGCCGCCCACTGTTGACATGGGAATTCCCGGCGCAACTAAGTCGGTAGCCGACGGACCCATCCGCAAGCGGGTGTTGCTGGCCGAGCCGCGTGGCTACTGCGCAGGTGTGGATCGGGCCGTCGAGACGGTCGAGCGCGCGCTGGAGAAGTACGGGCCGCCGGTCTATGTGCGTCACGAGATTGTGCACAACCGCCATGTGGTGGACACGCTGGCCAACGCCGGCGCGGTGTTCGTCGAGGAGACCGACCAGGTTCCCGAGGGGGCCATCGTGGTGTTCTCCGCGCACGGTGTGGCGCCGACGGTCTATGCCGCGGCCGCCGAACGCAACCTGCAGACCATCGACGCGACCTGCCCGCTGGTCACCAAGGTGCACAACGAGGCCAGGCGCTTCGCCCGCGACGACTACGACATCCTGCTGATCGGTCATGAAGGCCATGAGGAAGTCGTCGGTACCGCCGGGGAAGCGCCCGACCATGTGCAGCTCGTCGACGGCGTGGAGTCCGTCGAGCAGGTGACCGTCCGTGACGAGGACAAGGTGGTCTGGCTGTCGCAGACCACGCTGTCGGTCGACGAGACGATGGAGATCGTCGAGCAATTGCGCAAGCGATTCCCCAAACTGCAGGACCCGCCCAGCGACGACATCTGCTACGCCACCCAGAACCGGCAGGTCGCGGTCAAGGCGATGGCGCCCGAGTGTGAGCTGGTGATCGTCGTCGGCTCGCGCAATTCGTCGAACTCGGTGCGTTTGGTCGAGGTCGCGTTAGGCGCCGGGTCGCGGGCCGCCCACCTGGTCGACTGGGCCGAGGATATCGAGCCGGCGTGGTTCGACGGCGTCACCACGGTGGGCGTCACCTCGGGTGCCTCGGTCCCCGAGGTTCTGGTGCGCGGCGTGCTGGAACGGCTGGCCGAGTGCGGCTTCGACGTGGTGCAACCGGTGACGACGGCCAACGAGACGCTGGTGTTCGCCCTGCCCCGGGAGATCCGGAAACTCCTCTGAATTCAGATGTCGTATTCCCAGGATTCGGCCTGGTGTCGACGTGGCGCGCGCGACCGACCTCGCCGTTCCGGGCGAGGGTCTTCCCGGCGCGGCTCGCGACGTTCGTCCCGCGGGGCCGACCCGCGGTAGCGCACCTGCGAGATCGGGTGGTGAGTGGAGTTCGCGCTGCCCGGCCCGGGCGGTGGTGTGGGGCGCCGCCGCGGCTCCTGGTAGGACTCGTAGCGATCGGCGGGCGCCTCGTATCGATCGAACCGCTCGGGTGGCGGCTCCTGCGCGTCGTAAGGATCAAACCGGCTGCTCCGGCTCGGCGGCCGCTCGTAGGAACCACCACGTCGACCGTGGGGGTCTCGACGGGCTTCGCGGGGCGGCTGGCTGCGCGAGTCTGGATCACCCTGCGGGCGCTGGCGGCGTGCTCGCCGCGGCGGGTCGGCCGCGTCGAAGTCGTGGGGTGGCTGGCTCCTGCGACGCCGACGCTCAGGGGTCGGTTCGTGCTGATCCTGTAACGCCGCTCGAGAATGCCGGGAGCGGGATCGGGCCGGACGCTGGGCGGACCGACTGCTGCGGGCCGCTCGGCTCGATTTCGGGCTGGCTCTGGCGGCCCGGCCCACCCCATGGGCCGGCTGCGAGCCGGTCGAGGAAGCCGCGTCGGCCGCGTCGTCGGAGCCGTGCAGCATCGACGCCAGTTTTGCCGCGATGCCGCTGACAAAGGACTTCGACTCGGTGCCGGCCGCTGTGTCGGCGTGGGCTTCCTTGGCGTCCGTCACCTCAGCCGATCGGTGCGTCATCCCGAAGTACCACCTGACCAGGCCGATCAGTAGCACCACGCCGGCGGTGCCCAGCATCAGGGGGAACCGCTCGATGAGGGGATAACCGCAGTTGATCAGGAGATCCTTGACGCCCTTGATTTTGCCGCCGTGGAACAACCAGTAGGCCCCGGGCACCGCGCAGAAAAGGAGCAGGGGCGGCTGGATGACCGCGGTGAACACTCCCGACTGCCGTACCGCCAGCACGGCGATCACGCAGCCGGCTATATAGCAGCCTGCGAAAACGTGGGTCAGCTCTTTGTGGCCGGCATCGATGGCGTATCCCAAGACCGTCGCGGACGTGGCGATGAGCACAGCTGCCCACCACGGCACACCCGGAACATTGGGGAGGATCGAGCGGTGGGAAGCCTCTACTGCCGACCTTGCCCGCTGAGCTGACACATGTTGACCGTACCGGCAATGGCGCCAAAGGCCCGTAAATACCTTGTCAAGACCGGGCGTGGCATGTATGCGCCATCTCGGCCGGCCTGGCTGCCGAGCCTTAGACTTGATTCCCCGTGAGCCTGAGCCTGGGAATCGTGGGTCTGCCCAATGTTGGCAAGTCGACCCTGTTCAACGCGCTGACCCGCAACAATGTGGTGGCCGCGAACTACCCGTTCGCAACGATCGAGCCCAACGAGGGCGTCGTCTCGCTACCTGATTCGCGACTGGCCAAGCTGGCCGAACTCTTCGATTCCGAGCGCATTGTCCCGGCCCCGGTGACGTTCGTCGACATCGCCGGCCTGGTCAAGGGTGCGTCGGAGGGGGCCGGGCTGGGTAACAAGTTCCTGGCCCATATCCGCGAATGCGACGCCATCTGCCAGGTGGTCCGGGTGTTCTCCGACGACGACGTGACGCATGTCACTGGGCAGGTGGACCCCAAATCCGATATCGAGGTGATCGATACCGAACTGATCCTGGCCGACCTGCAGACCCTGGAGCGCGCCCTGCCCCGGCTGGAGAAGGAGGCCCGCAACAACAAGGAGCGCAAGCCGCTCTATGAGGCCGCGCTGGCCGCCCAACAGGTGCTGGACGGCGGGACAACGCTGTTCGCTGCGGGCGTGGACACTTCGGTGCTGCGCGAGCTGAACCTGCTGACTACCAAGCCGTTCCTATATGTGTTCAACGCCGACGAAGCGGTGCTGACGGACGCGGCGCGCATTGCGCAACTGCGCGAGCTGATTGCGCCCGCGGATGCGGTGTTCCTGGACGCCGCCATCGAGTCCGAGCTCTCCGAACTCGACGACGAGTCGGCCGCCGAGCTGCTCGAGTCGATCGGGCAGACCGAGCGTGGCCTAGATGCGTTGGCGCGGGCGGGTTTTCACACCCTGAAGCTGCAGACCTTCCTGACTGCGGGCCCAAAAGAGGCGCGGGCGTGGACAATTCACCAAGGCGACACCGCGCCGAAGGCCGCCGGAGTGATCCACACCGACTTCGAGAAGGGCTTCATCAAGGCCGAAATCGTGTCCTACGACGACCTGATCGCCGCCGGGTCCATGACGGCGGCCAAGGCGGCCGGCAAGGTGCGGATGGAGGGCAAGGACTACATCATGGCCGACGGCGACGTGGTGGAATTCCGGCATGGAGCAACAACAAAAGCAAGCAAATAGATCCAAG
>NZ_DATJYB010000455.1:0-2195 GCF_035499775.1 Mycobacterium sp.
CGACGGCGCAGCGGCCACTTGAGTCTTTCGGGGTTCATCTGGTGAACATCGCCGACCACGCGATCAACGCCGGGGATTCGCCGGCCTTGATTTTCGACGGCGGCGCAATCTCGTTCGGCGAGTTGCGTGCTCGCAGTGAACGGGTCGCCGCGGTGCTGCACGATGCGGGACTGCGCCGCGGCGAGGGTGTGGCGCTGGTCCTGCCGAACCGACTGGAGTTCTTCGAAATCACCTGGGGTTGCCAGCTTTCCGGGCTCTACTACACGGCCGTCAACACCCATTTCACACCCGACGAGGTCGCCTATGTGATCGAGGACTCCGACGCGAAGGCCGTGTTCGTCGACGCCTCGATGGGCGAACTCGCGGCGCACATCGCCGAGGTCAATGCAGCTGTGAAGATCCACATCACTGTCGGGGGCAGCCTGCCCGGTTGGGGCTCGTACGAGGGCGCCCTGGCTGCGGCGGGCGATGTCCCGCCGGTCTCGGACGGATCGGAGATGCTCTACTCGTCGGGCACCACCGGGCGGCCCAAGGCGGTGCGCCGGGCGCTGCCGACCGACGGCAACGGCTCGTGGGCGCAGTCGGTGCTGGAGATGGCGCTGATCCACAAGTACGGGATGAGCGCCTCCGACGTGTACCTCTCCCCCGCACCGCTGTATCACGCCGCCGGGGTGAACTACACGATGGCGGTCAATCGCGTCGGGGCGGCCTCGATCATCATGCCCAAGTTCGACGCCGAGACCGTGCTGCGGCTGATCGAGACACACCGCGTCACGCACGCCCAGTTCGTGCCGACGATGTTCGTGCGGATGCTGAAGCTGCCCAAGGCGGTTCGGGAAGGCTACGACGTGTCCAGCTTGCGCTGCGTGATCCACGCGGCCGCCCCCTGCCCGGTGGATGTCAAGCATCAGATGATGGACTGGTTCGGGCCCATCATTCACGAATATTACGGGGGCACTGAGGGATTCGCGGGCACCACGATCGGGCCGCAGGAGTGGCTGGCGCATCCCGGTTCGGTTGGCATACCGATGTCCCCGGTGCACGTGGTCGGCGACGACGGGCAGGAGCTTCCCGTCGGCAAGTCCGGCGAGCTGTATTTCGAGGGCGGCCCGAGTTTCGAGTACTTCAAGGATCCCGCCAAGACCGCGTCGGTGTTCAACGAACGCGGTTGGCGGACACTGGGCGACATGGGCTACGTCGACGAGGACGGATACCTGTACCTCACCGACCGGTCGACGTTCATGATCGTCTCCGGTGGGGTGAACATCTATCCCCAAGAGGCGGAGAACGTGCTGATCATGCACCCCAAACTGGTCGACGCGGCGGTGTTCGGGGTGCCCAACGACGAGTTCGGCGAGGAGGTCAAGGCCGTCGTGCAACCGGCCGCCGGCGTCACACCCGGACCTGACCTGGAAGCCGAGCTCATCGAGTACTGCCGGGCGCACCTGGCCGGGTACAAGTGCCCGCGCACAATCGAATTCGACCCGCAGCTGCCCCGGGATCCGAACGGAAAGCTTTACAAGCGACGTATTCGTGAACGGTACTGGGAGGGGCGGGCATCACGAATCGTCTGATGTCGACGCGGCCTCAACAGCCGCGGCCAAGGAGGCTTGTCAATTGCGCATAGCCCTCGCCGGCGAATGCCCTGTCGCCATGTTCGGTGGCCCAGACTATGGTGCTCACCGCGGCACAGGCACCGTAGGCGCGAAGAAAATCGGCTGTGCTGTCATCGATATCGCGTCCGTAGCCGGCCAGAAACGCATCCCGCAGATCGGCCCGGCCGAGCCACTCGCGATGCATCAGCCGATGGACGTCCGCCCACCACGGTTCTTTCTTTGCCAGGCCGAAATCGATCAGGCTCACCGCGTTCCCGTCGTCGACCATCCAGTTGCGCGGCGTGTTGTCACAATGCGCCGGCACCAGCTCGACCGTGCCGAGATGACAAGCCGCCGAGGCGATCTCGCGAGCCGCGTCCAGGTCCCGCGGCGCTACCAGCTGCTGTGCGCGCGCCGACCAGGTATCGAAATCTACCACCACGTCCCCACGGTCGGTGCGGACCTTGTAGACGGCGGACGCACCGTGCGGCCACGACCAGTCCTCGATGCTGCCCGTCGGCCGTGCCCACTGCTCCACCACCCGCAAGATATCCCGTTCAAGCGGCGAAGGGCGCTCCGAAACGGGCATGCCGACCAGCG
>NZ_DATJYB010000456.1:0-38030 GCF_035499775.1 Mycobacterium sp.
GATTCCAGTCGAACGTGCCGTCGATAGCCTTCGAATACGGATCGAGTAGCAGCTTGCTGGGATTACACCGCAGCCCGGCCTCAGGTTCGTACGGGCCATAGACGCGGTAGCCGTAGCGCTGGCCGGGCTCGATACCCGGCACGAAACCGTGCCAGACGAAGCTGTCGACCTCGGGAAGCGTGATCCGCGTCTCGGCGCCGTCAGCGTCGAACAGGCACAACTCGACCCGCTCGGCCGCTTCGCTGAACAGCCCGAAATTGGTGCCCGCACCATCGTAGGTCGCCCCCAGCGGGTACGCCTTGCCCGGCCACACTTCAACGGTGGGCATGGGAGCGGGGACAGCTGTGCTGGTCATGGCGCATTTGATACCCGACAAACAGGGTAGCCAAACCGTACGACACGGTTGCCGTCCGTTCGGCTATGCGTGAATCATTCTGGTGGACATACTTTTACAGTAATGTCAACGTGGCGTAATTCATGGCTTCAGGGTGACCTTCACCGCACCGTCCTGCTTCTTCTGGAACATCTCGTACGCGTGCGGGGCCTCCTCGAGAGGCAGCACGTGACTGGCGAAGTCATCAACGCCGAGCGGATCATCGTCGGTGAGCAGCGGCATGATGTCGCCCACCCACCTCTTGACGTTGGCCTGACCCATTCGCAGAGTGACCTGCTCGTCGAAGAGCGTGAGCATCGGGAGCGGATCGGCCATGCCGCCATAGACGCCGATCAGCGAGATGGTACCGCCGCGCCGCACGATGTCGATGGCGGAGTACAGCGCGCTCAGCCGGTCCACGCCGGCGGTCTGCATCAGCCGCTTGGCAAGCGCATCCGGCAGCGACGCGGTGGCCTGCTGGGCCAGTCGAGCCGCCGGCGAACCATGCGCCTCCATCCCCACCGCATCGATCACCGAATCGGTGCCCCGCCCGTCGGTCAGGTCCCGGATCGCGTCACCCAGGGAGGAGTCAAGCCGGGTCAGATCGACGGTATGGATGCCACGCTGTGCGGCGCGGGCCAGCCGTTCGGGCACCGGGTCGACAGCGATGACCCGGTAGCCGAGATGATCGGCGATGCGTGCAGCCATGTCACCGATCGGACCCAGCCCCAGCACGGCCACTGAGCCGCCGTCCGGGATGTCGGCGTAGGCCACCGCTTGCCAGGCTGTGGGCAGCACATCAGACAGGTAGACGAACCGCGAATCAGGCGGTCCCACAGGGACTTTGATATGAGTGAACTGGGCCTGCGGGACGCGCAGCAATTCGGCCTGGCCGCCTGGGACTTCTCCGTAGAGCTCCGAATAGCCGAACAGCGCCGCTCCCATGCCCTGGTCGCGGACCTGGGTGGTTTCACATTGGGTGTAAAGCTGCTTGTCGCACAGGTGGCAGCTGCCGCAACAGATCTGGAATGGGATGACGACCCGGTCTCCGATCCGGAGGTCGCCCTGCAAATCGGAGCCACAGATGTTGGTCGACGTGATTTCGATGATGGCATCGGTGGGCTGTTCGATTTTCGGGTCGGGCACCGCCTCGACGCGCACGTCCCGTTTGCCCTGCCAGGTGACAGCTTTCATCTGTCGCGCATACCCGTCTGCCTCCCCGTGAAACGCACGGGTTGAGGCTGTCCATCGCGGGTACCACAAGATGGTGAGCGAACCCGGAATGATCATCGTGGGCAGCGGGCCGGCCGGGGTGGCCGCGGCAGAATCGTTCCGCGAGTACAACACTGAGATACCGGTGCGGATTTTGAGCGCCGACATAGACCTGCCGTACGCCCGGCCGCCGTTGAGCAAGGAGTACCTGCGCGGCCAGACTGACGACTTAGACGACTTAGCTCTGCATCCCGCACGGTGGTTCGATGATCACGCAATCGAGCTCATTCTCGATGTGGCGGTCGACCGGCTCGACCTCACCGAGCGCGCGGTGTACGCGGGCGACCGGCGTCACCCGTTTGACATCTTGATTCTGGCGTGCGGCTCGGCACCGGTTCCTCCGCCAGTCCCGGGCGGGGGACGCGCCCTGCTGTTGCGCTCGCTGGCTAACGCCGCCGTGCTGCGCGACGCAGCGGAAACCGCGAACTACGCAGTGGTGATCGGTTCCGGCTTCATCGGCTGCGAGGCCGCCGCCTCTTTGGCACTGCGTGACGTGGCGGTGACTTTGGTTGCCCCCGAAACGCTTCCGCAGGAGAGCCGGCTCGGCGCCGAAGCGGCCGGGCGGCTGCGAGATCTGGTCGCCGAAACAGGCGTACGCCACGTTGGGGGCGTCAACGTCGAGGAAATCACCGACGCCGGTGTGCGTCTGGACGACGGGGTCACCATCGACTGCGATCTGGTGCTCGCCGCGACTGGTGTCGCGCCGCAGAGTCACATCGCCGCGGAAGGCGGTCTGCAGATCGGTGGTTCGCGGATCGTGGTCGGCTCCGACATGCGAACCTCGGCGCCCGCCGTGTTTGCCGCGGGTGGCGTCGCGCTGGCGCGGCACCAGGTCGCCGGACGCCACCTGGCCATCGAACATTGGCAGGACGCGACCGACCAGGGCGCCATAGCCGGGGCCGGCGCAGCCGGTCAGCACTCGAGATGGACTGGTGTACCGGGATTTTGGACCTCGATCGGCGAGGCTACAGTGAAGTACCACGCCTGGGGGGATGGCTACGAACGCAGCCGGATGCTGGACCACCCCGATGGTTTCACAGTGTGGTACGAGTCCGGGGATGCCGTCGTCGGCGTCCTTACCTACAACGCCGACGATGACTATGACCTCGGCGAGCGGTTGATTGCCGAGCGCCGACCCGCCCCGGTGCCCATGCAATGACGACAGTTCAGTCGTTGGTGACGGTGCTCTCGACCGTGATCGGCAGACCCACCAGCGACAGCACGCGATGCGCGACACCGCCCGGCGGTGCCACGAGCCGGCAAGTGCTGTGCTGCGTGGCGCGCTCGCACGCCTCGACGAGGACACCGACACCGGCCGATCCCAGGTGCGTCACCGCGCTCAGGTCGATGTGGAGCGGGTCGGCGCCGACGTGACTGTGCGCGGAGAGGAATTCGGCCAGAGTTCGCGCGGCGAGGGTGTCCACGTCGCCGCTAACCATGACGTACCCGTCGTCACTGACTCCGACGTCGAAGGACTGCGAAGGTGGTGTGATCGGTGCGCCGGGGGCACCACGTGGATCGGTCACTAGATGGGCGGCCCGCGTCAGCCGATAAATCAAAGCGGCTGTGGTGCCACGCTTGTCGTGGTCGATTACGTTGTCAGAGATCAGCGTTCGAGCGATGGACAGGCCACGTCCCCGGTTGGCCTCGGGCGCGTCGTCCAACTTCCACGCACCGCGGTCTGTGACGCTGGCGCGCACCCAGCCATCGTCGCCCAACGCCGCATCGACCGTTATATCGCCGGGAATCGTTGTAGCATAAGCATGCTCGGCGGCATTCGCGACAAACTCGCTGATGGCGTGCTCAAGAGGATCGCGACTAGCGCGGTCGCCGCCGAGCGCGTCGACCCAGCCACGGAGTCGCTCTCGGACTGTGCGTTCAGCATTCTTGTCGGCGAGCACCGAAACGTGCAGTGGCGGGGGCGGGGTGCGCCGCTGCGCGGCCAGCAGCGTGACGTCATCGCTGTAGCCTGTGGAGTGCACCAGCAGTTCGACCGCCTGGGAACACAGCCGTTCAACCGGCGGCCGCGCTTGATCGGGCGCAAGCTCTTCACCGCCCAGGATGCGAGCTGTCACCTCGGCAACCTCGATGCTGCTGGCTGCCGGCTTAAGGCCCGGGCGCTCGATGATGCCGTCGCTGTACAGCAGCACCACGTCGTCGACTGCGAGATGTTCGGTCCGGGTGGCGAAACCATGGCCACTGCCCAATGGACCCGCTCCGGTGAGCTCCAGATACCGCGGCGCACCGTCCGCACTGATCACCAGCGGTGGTGGATGACCAGCGGTGCAGTACTCGAAATCGCCGGTGGTCGGGTCCAGCCGTGCCACACACAGCGTGCTTGACTTTGCCCCCGCCAGCTCGGCAGCGAAATGGTCCACGGCCTCAAGAGATTCCACGATATTTCCGTCTATCTCCAGCTGCATCCGGGTGGCCACACGCAACTGCGCCATCACGGCGGCGGCTTCCACTCCGTGGCCGACGACGTCGCCCAGGATCAACACGATGCCCCCGGCAGAATCGCGAATTGCGTCGAACCAGTCACCACCGGCCGCTGTGTCCTCGGTGGCCACCAGGTATGCCGCGGCGAGTTCGGCGCCCGGCAGCACCGGCACCTCCGGGGAGAGCAGCGCTTGCTGCAGCACGGTGGCCGAGTCACGCAATGACTGGTAGCGACCGGTCATTTCCTGCGCTCGCGTTTCGGCGGCCAACCGGGCGCGCACCTGTTCGGTGGTGTCGGTGGCGACGCATACCACACCGGCGATGCTGCCGTCCGGCCGGCGCTGAGGCGCTGCCGTGATATTGATGAAGTGCTCGGGTATCCCCGATCCGTCGAGGTCGACATGCATCCGTAGCTCGGAGACGTTGACGGGCTCACCAGTCCGAAAGACGTGGTCGTACAACTCGATGACTCCCAAGCCCCGAAGCTCGGGCGCCACTTCCTCCAAGGGCCGGCCCAACACCGCGCCACGCGGATAGTAGGCGCGAAACGCGGCGTTGCAGGTCATCAACCGGTGCTGCGGTCCCTCGAATGTCGCCAGTATCACCGGTGTGTCGTTGTATGCCCTGCGCACCGTGTCCGCGTCGCCGACTAGGCGATCCCAATCGTTATCACTCGTCATACCGATGGTCGTCTTTCATGGTCGTGTCAAAACCATATAGCTACCCTAGCCGCGACATACCTCGCCATTGCATAAATATGTTCGGCCGTCATCGGTTTAATAGTGCGCCGGGTCGGGCAATCGGCCGTTGTGGAAAGCGACAACAAAGAAGACATGCTGGACCAGTCAGAGAGCCTGGACTCCGACGAGGTGCGCAACGATGACGGCGACGAGGTGGCTGATCCGCCTGATGAGTGGCTAGAAGCCGAGGTCAACGAGTCGCTCGACGAGAAGCTAGCGGCGGAGACTTCGGACGAGCCGCCTGTTGATCCGCCCTCGAGAGGCGCGCACGACTCACCGCAAGGCGGCGCACTTCGCGTGGTCAGCGATGACGACCTGGACCGTATCGACCCGGCCGAACACGGCCTCGACAGAGGCCAGATCGACGGAACACCGGAGGATGGCGAATCCTTCTTCAATATCGAGAGCTAGCGTCGCACACGCTCGAATTCTGGTTGATTTCATCACCATCGACGTTCGACAAGACCTGACCTTTACGGCGCCCCTGGCCGGGTATGTGATCTGTAACGTCAGGAACGTCTTGCCGTAGCCGCGGCTTGCCGCACCTTCGTAAAGAATGCGGTGCGCATCTGGGCTCTGCAGCCAAACCTCAACTGTCCGTTAGCCGCAGTCGATCCCATTGCCGGACTCGTGCCGTGGCGAGGGCAGGCGACGGTGCAGCCGGTGACACTTCCGCACTGTAGAGCTGAGTTGGTTTCTGCGAATGGTATTTCTAGGTCGCGAGCGGTGCTATACATGCACGGCGGTGCATTGCTGACCTGCGGACTCAATAGCCACCGTTCGCTGGTGGCCCGGCTGTCTCAGGCGGCAGATGCCGTCGTCCTCAACGTTGGTTATCGCAAGCTGCCCAAACAGTCAGTGGCTGAGGCCCTTGCCGATTGTGTCGAGGCGCTGCAATGGCTTCGCCGACAAGGCTATCCGCCCCGCAGCCTAGTTATCGGCGGTGACTCCGCGGGGGGCCTTTTGGCTTTCCTGCTCACGCTGAACATGATTGAGTAGGGCGACTGCGCGCCCGCTGGAGTGGCAACCTTCTCACCGCTGATTGACCTGACTCCCACGCGTAGTCTGACACATCCCAATGCCCGCCAATGCTCGATGTTTTCTAGCGGTGCGATACCGAAGTTCGCCGAATATGTCGACCGGTGTCATAAGCGGCTAGCGTGGACGGCAAGCGCATTGCGCTGGTGCCATCGGTTGATGCCGACTTGTCTAAGATGCCGTCCGTAGCGATACACGCCGGCGCAGACGAATTGTTGCTGCACGATGCGGAGTTGATGGCGCGGCGCCTGAAAGCCGCCGGAGTGCGGTGTGACTTACACGTATGGCAGGGCCAGGTTCACGACTTTCCTTTGCCCGCAGACATCCTACCGGAAGGACGTCGAGCGATCAGGTACGTCGGCGAATTCGTCAATGAAGTCGCGGTTCCCCGAAGGCCTTTCGCAACTCGCGCGGCATAAGCCGGCTGACTCACGCGGTCTTAGCCAGGTCCGGCAGTCGAGATACACTGCCGCTCTTGGCTACTCGGTTAATCATCAATCGGGTGGCCTTTTCCAGGATGCCCTGTGCGACGTCTGGCCGGCGGGTACGTGCCGCACGTCGCGTAGCCGCGGCGATAGTAACGCCCCGCTCGTAGCCGGTGACGACGCGCGGATCCACGTACGAGCCGCGCACCACGGCCGGCGTGTTGCCCAGGTCCTCGGCGACCTCCCTCATCACCGCGGCCTCAACCCGTTTCGTCACCCGACGCGACACGGCGGGATCCGCGTCGGCGAACGCAGCAGCGGCCAGCACGGTTCCGTGCCAGGTCCGCAGGTCTTTCACGGTGTATTCGTCGCCGACGAGCTCCTTGAATCGCGCATTGAGGTCCTCCGCCCGGATCTCCATCCACCGAGATTGCCTTCGGCACACCAGTAGTCGTTGCGTACGCCCGCCGCGGCGCTGCAGTGAACGCACCGCACGGACCACTTCGTCATCCTCGATCTCCAGGGTGCGTCGCACACCGCTTTTGGCGGGGTAGTCGAATTTCACCGCATCGCGGCCGACGGTCACATGCTGACACTGCAGCGTCGCGATGCCGAAGGACTCGTTTTCCTCGGCGTACCTGTCGCCGCCCGCGCGGAAGTACCCTCTATCAAGGAGATACAGCGCCAACGCCACCACGCGGTCACGCGTCAGCCCCCGGCCCGCCAGGTCTTCAGCAATCTGCCGGCGCCACGCGGGCAGTTCCTTGGACAGCTCCAGCACGCGGTCGAATTTCTCCTCGGACCGCTCCTGCTGCCAGGCTTCGTGGTAGAGGTACTGGCGGCGCCCAGCCGCGTCGGTGCCGACCGCCTGGATGTGGCCGTTGGGGTATGGGCTGATCCATACCTTCTTCCAGGCCGGCGGGATCACCAGATCCTTGATCCGTTGCAGCGTGTCAGGATCCGAGATTGGATCCCCTTCCGCGTTGCAGTAGGCGAAACCCTTTCCACGGCGCTTGCGCGCGATCCCCGGTTTGCTCACCACACTGCGTCGCAGCCGCATGACCTTCTCCGCTTCCGTTGCCTGAACAGAAGTTACCCATACACGCAGCGGTTCATGCCTGCGCGCCGCATTGGGCGCGCAGGCATGAACAGCAGGATCAGCCCGCCATGAACTCGTGGTAGGCCGACTCCAAAGTCGGCGACAGCGCGGTCACGTTGCATTGACGCTCGGTATCCCCGATCGGCGCCAGAATGCCCCGCAGGTCCGTGTACTCCTGCGGGTGGGCGGTGAAGTAGGTACGCAGTCCGGCAGCCGCCTGCGGACGCGGTTGACCGTAGGCGGCCATCACCGCCTGGTTGGCGCCCGGGTGGGTGTTCAGGTACTGCTGCGCTGCGCCGGTCACTGACGAAACGGTGGCGTTCACGCCGTCCGTACTGCAGTCTGGCGCTGCGGCCGCCGACGGGGCGCCGGCGATACCCATGGCCAGTCCCCCGAGCAGACAGCCTGCGCTGATGCCGGCCACTCGCCGACGTGCGGGCACACTGCTGAAATTCATGATCTTTGTTCCTTCGGATGTCGCAAATCGATCGTTGAGGTTCCCGATCCCCCGAAATTCAAAGTAGCCGAAGCGAAACCGTCCTAATCCAGTGTTCGCGCTCAATGAACGGCCTCTGCCGCGTGTTAGCTGCGGCCGCGTGATGTCGGACACCGCCAAAGGGCACTTTTTGCTAAGCGCACAAGCAGAGTGCGACACCAAAGTTGAGAACTCTTAGAAACATGGCCTGGTTCTTAGGCAATCGTGACTTCGTATCGTGACCTAACCGTTACCCTGCTTGAACCTTCAGAGTTAGCTCTGGGGTCAGTGTGACGATCCAGGCGGCGCCTGCGGTGACCCATGACACATGTTTGAGCACGCGGCTGTCCGGAAACACTGCTGCAAGCGGGGAAATCCTGGATGGAAGACGCGGTCGGGTTGCGCTCTGATCCGGGTTCCGCTGGCTGCGGGTAGTCGAAAACTGAGCGCTCGCAGCCTCGAAAGAAGCGATGATAGGGAGGAATTCATGGGCGAGAAGAGTGGCCCCCAGGAAGCTGTCGAGGGTGTTGTCGAGGGCGTCAAGGGCAAGGCGAAGGAAGTTGTCGGTGCCGTGACGGGTCGCGACGACGTCAAGCGAGAGGGTCAGGCCCAGCAGGACAAGGGTGAGGCCCAACGCAACGCTGCCAAGAAGGAAGCCGAGGCGGAATCCGCCCGCGGTGCTGCGAGTGCAGCGGAAGAGCGCGAGCGGGCTCACCAGTAAGCTTGTGGAGAAATGGCCCCAGCCCGAAATCGGGCTGGGGCCATTTGCTTTACGGCTACGTTCTGAACAGAAAAACCATGATCGCGACGTCGGCAAGCAGAAGCGCCAACCCGAAAGCCGGAACGATGAAACCCCATCGACGTCGTGCTGCGGTCAAGAAGGATGCGGCGATGGTCAGTGCGGCCACTAGCGGAGCGCCGTAGAGCAGCACACCATAGAACAGACCGCTTGGCCCCAGCTTGGGGCATTGGGCCTCGCTGCAGGCGGCAACACTCATCGCCGCGCCGATGCCGAAGATCATCACCAGCACTGCTGCGGGCACCGTCTGCCACGCCAGCACCCAATTGACCCAGACCCGCGGCCGGCTGCGATCGTCAATCTCCGATGGTTGGACGTCTGTTTCGGACCGCAACTGCCCGGTTACGTTGCTCTGCAGGCTAATCAGTGCTTCTTTCGCTAGTACCTCGCAACATTCGAGACTACCCACGTTGGGTGGGCTGAAACCTGAGGTAGCGCCGGGTTTCTGGAGCCTGATACCCGCGGATTGCGCGACAAAACCCATAGCCGGAAGCGGTTTCGCAGGCCCTAGATCTGTTGACTGCCAGCCTGATTCGTTGCAGACGCCGGTGTCTACCGGGTACGACGCGCCTTGGTTGGACGTTGCGGCGACTTCGGCTTTGCAGTGGAAAGGATGCGCCGCGTTGCGGCGTCCAGTTGGTCGGCGACCTCGCTGTTGGATATGGTGCCCTCGGCCGCGCGGACCATCACGCCGATGTAGATCAGCTCGAGTAGCTGGACAGATTCCGGATCCCCGTCCTCGCCGGCCGCCGAGGTGAGGAGATCGTGGACAAAGCGGCCCATCTGCACCCGAAGCAGCTCCACATCCGGATCACCGCTGTTCATCGTGACGGCGACCGCGTGCGCCAACGCCGGCTCATCAGCAACGATGAACGCGAGATCCCGCAGCACGCCCGCCACCCGCTCCACCACGTCGGATTCACCCGCGGCCGGTTCGATACTCGACATGCGCCGCCAAAAGACCTCGGCGATCAGGTGTTCTTTGGAGGAGAAGTAGGTGTAGGCAGTCGCGCGGGCCAGCCCGGCCTGCGCGGCCACCGCCTGCAGCGTCAGCTCCTGGTATCCGACATCACGCAGCACCTCGAGGGTGGCGCGTCCGAGTTTCAGGACGGTGTCGGCACGTTTCCCGGTGAATCGGCGACGCGCGGACTCGACCGACATTCCGTTGGACATGCGTCTAGACGCTACTACATTATTCATGCGATCACCTCCTTGCGGAGGGCGTCACGTCGGATTGCGCTAGCCCAGCACCGGGAATCGGCGCTGCGCGGCGAGCTCGTCAAGCCCGGCCTGCATGACCCCGCGCACGTATACGTCGACTTCGGCGATGTCCGGGTTCTTGCCGAACTTCTTGCGAATGTTGATCGGTTCAAGCACTCGGGTGACGATCTTGGCGGGCAGTGGGAGGTTCGGTGGCAGTACGAAAAGGCTGAAGCCGAATGGGAAGCCCACCGTCACGGGCGCGATCTTGGCGCGCGCCAAACGAGCGATGGGGCCCAGGCGCTGCGCCAAAGAGGTGCCGCGAGTGAGGAATAGCTGGGTCTCTTGGCCGCCGATGGAGACCATCGGGACGATCGGCACGCCCGCCTCGATCGCCGCCCGGACATATCCCGCGCGGCCGTTGAAGTCGATGACGTTGCGGGTGGACGTGGGCCGGTAGGCGTCGTAGTCCCCACCCGGGAACACCACCACAATGCCGTTGCTGCGCAGTGCGCTGGCCGCGTTCTCGTGATTAGCCGGGATAAAGCCGATCCGTCGCAGGAAGTTTCCGATAGGGCCAACCATGATCATGTCGTGGCTGAGCGTGTAGATCGGGCGGTCGTACCCGCGCTCCGAGTACCAATCGATGGCAAAGACCGGCACGTCAAACGCCAACTGACCGCCGGAGTGGTTGGAGACCACCAGCGCACCGCCCGCGGGCACGTTCTCGAGACCATGCACTTCGGACCGGAAGTAGCGCTTGAGTACAGGGCGGATGATCCCCATGACGCGCTCGGTGAGCTTCGGGTCCCATTTCGCGATTTCGGTACTAGCCATGATGTCCTTCTGTAGGTGATTGACTAGGCCACGACGGCCTGGTAGTGCTGATCGACCGTCATGAATACTCCCGCCGCAGAACTGATCTCACTGAATTCGCGGATCATCGCCTCGGTAACCTCGTGAGCGTCGGTGAGCGTCGCGGCGTCGGCCAGAACGGAGATGTTCAGCTGATCCGCGTAGCTCCACACGGTGATGTTCAAGCCGCTTCCCGCGACGAGTGGGCCCACCGAGTAGAACTCAGCGACCGTGGCGCCGGCAACGGTCACGAGTTCGCGTGGGCCGGGCACGTTGGAAACGACCAGATTTTGCATCTTGTTGTGCGCGTTCGTACGTGCCATCCATCCGCTGAGAATCCGCGTCAGGCCAGGCGGCATGTAGTTGAACCACCGCGTCAAGAGCTCAGGTCCTTGGACAGTATGCAACTGCTTGGCGACAAGCGCCGCGTCGTGGCTGCGTTTGACCCGGTGTAGCACGTCGTCGACATCAGCGGGCAGCGCGACCGCTATCTGGGTGAAGTTGTTGCCGGCCGATCTGCCGGGCGACGAGTCGAGGCACACCGGAACCATTGCGACCAGCGGCGCGTCCGAATGGCCGTCGTAACGCAACCGCAGCTCCCGAGCCGCGCCTGCGCTCATCGCGAGGACCAAATCATTAATCGTGCAACCTAATTGACGGGTTACCTGCTTGACATCGGCGAATGGCAGGCTGGCCGTTGCGAACTGGCGCCCGGTGGTCAACCGATGATTCAGGAAGGACTTCGGGGCTTTGCCGCGTTTCGCGCCCTGGCGTCTGACCCGGCGGACGCTGGCCCCGGTATAGCGCAGAAGGCTTGGCAATTCTGCCATCTGCCGGACATGATCGCGGGTGGCCGCCCAAAGAAGTTGGGCCCTGGTCGGAAGCGAGTCAAACTCGACGGCTTCGACGTTTTCGGGTCTGTCCAACGCGCCGGCAAGAAGATTCGCCGATGCAACGCCATCGGCCAACGCATGATGAATCTTGGTGACGACGGCGACCCGCCCGTCCGCCAGGCCGTCGACGACATAGATCTCCCACAACGGCCGGGCGCGATCCAGCGGCACCTCGATCACTTCGGCGATCGCGTCGTCGAGCTCCCGCCGCCCGCCCGGGGCTGGTAAATGCATTGCCCGCACGTGATATTCGAGGTCGATCGGGCAGTTCTCCCGCCACATCGGGCGGTGGAACCCATAGGGGGTGTCGACGAGGACCCGCCGCATCGGTTCGAATCGGTGTAGGCGCCGCTGCAGAACCTTGCGGACGGTTTCCACCGAGAAGCCGGTGGTGTCCGGTGCTTCGACGATCGCGACTTTGACCGTATGCATGGGCACGTTGGCGGCCTCGCTGTAGAGCATCATCGCGTCCGAACCGGTAAGTCGTTTCACTGCCTGACCCTTCACCGAAGAAGTTCCGATACCGCTGTTGCAGAACATTCGTCGATGCCGACGCAGGGAAACGTCTTTGTCACCGCGCTGCTCAGCTGCATGTCCGGATCACCCGGCGCGTCTAGCGGATGGCAGGAACGTTACCTGCGGAAATAGACTGCTGTCTAGACGTAGAGACAGACTAGTGTGTGCTTTGTGTCACAGCACCACTGGCGGGTTTGCCACTCGAACCCCACGCTCAAGTGGCAAACCCTGGGGGCAAATCGATCAGTTAAGCGTCCCAACTCGTCAGGTCGCGGGCCTCGATGCCGTTGGCCGCGCAATAGTTGTTGTAGCGCTCGACGGAGGTCTTGTGGTTTTCCTGCCACAGGATCTTCTTGTCCGCGTCGAGGAACAGCAGTTCACCGACGATGAAGAAGAACACCTCGGTGTCTTCCACGCTTTCGGGGGTGTGCTGGGAGCCGGCGACCTCGTAGACGGTGTCCCCGGCGCGGGAAACCCAGTTGTTCTCCTGGTAGCGCCACGCCCCGGTGACGGTGTGGCCGACCACGATCCCCGTGTGGTAGTGCGGGGGAAGCACGAGCCCGGCGGGGAACTTCATCGAGACGACGATCTCGGCGCGGACCGGGTCGACCTTCCAGTACTTCAGGAACACCTGGTCGGTCAACGGGGTGAAGGGGATCCACGGGTTGTCGGCGCCGCTCATGTAGTTGACGTCGAGCTCTTGAAGGGTCTGCATGGCTGTTTCTCCTTATGAGTGTTTGCTGCTGGTTCCAAACGGTAGGAGAAAGGCGGCACCGTTGGCTCGGCGCGCGGTCACAAGGTTGAGGCGCGCGGTTGTGATCTCGTCACAGATTCGCGGGCCCAGGGTGGGTCAGGCCCGGCAGCGTGGGCAGCAGCGTCAAGGCGACCGCCAAGTCCAGCGTGTCGGCGCCGATGCTGCGGCCAAGGATCGACTCGGCCTGCTGGACCCGATAGCTGACGGTGTTGGGATGGACGATCAGCCGCTGCGCGGCGCGGGCCCGGCTGCGGTTTTCCTGCAGATACGCCGACAAGGTCATCGCGAGCCGGTAGGTGGCCTCGTCGTCGGCCGCCAACGGCCCGAGCACGCGGTGCACAAACGACGCGGCGTGCTCGGTGTCGATGCTGGCCAACGCGGCCACCGCGACGTCGCGGTACGGGGTCAAAATGCTCGCGTGCGGACCGGCCAGCGATACGACCCGCCGGGCGTGGGACGCCTCGATGTGGCTGCGGCGGAAACCGGCGAGTCCGGAGCCGGGTTCGCCGACGGCCACCAGCACCCCGTGCGGCAGCGCCAACACCGTGCCGACCGTCTTCTCGACGCCTAGTTCGTCACCGCTGAACGGGGCTTGACGGCTCAGCCATCCCGCCGCGGCAAGCGAGCCCGCAGGATGGATCAGGGTGCTTTCCGCCGCCACGGCACGACCGAGAATGCTCACCGTTTCGGCGAGGATCCCTTGTGGGTCGCGATCCTCGGGCACGCTCTTCAGCCATGCCATCACCGCGATGTGGTTGCGGTTGATGTTGTAGCGCAACCGTTTCGACGCTTCCTGCGTATCGCGTTGCCGTTCGCCGATGATGTCGTCGATCGCCGCGCCGCGCGCAGCGGCGGTGCTGTGCGCCCAGGCCTCCCGCTCGGCCTCGTAGGCCCGTTCGGCGAGTACCAGCGCCACGTCGGCGTAGCCGAACAGCCAACCCGTGCCAAGCTCCAATGCGGCGGCCATCTCCGCGACATCTTCGACCTGCGCGGCGATCCGGCTACACATCCATTGCCACACCCGTTCCTGGCCCAGCCGGTAGAACCGCATCAAATCGGCGAGCGCGACCTGCCGCTGCACTCCGGCGCGGGCAATCGCCACCGTGAGCGGCGGCAGCTCCACGCGAGCCGGATCGGCTCCGTCCGCGATGATCTGGGCCAACTGGCGAATGCTGGCCTCGGTGCTGGCGATGTTCTCGGTGACGGTCTGCTCATCGGGAAAGCGATCGGGAAGCTCGGCGCGCATCCGGGCCACCGCGTCCGCGGCGAGTTCAGGCGCGCAGGCCTGCATCTGCGCGGCCAGCGGGCGCAATACCTGCTTCCACACGCGCTGCGCCTGCGGTTCGCGGGCCGGCGCCCACCCGGTCTCCATGCCGCAGGACGATACCTCGTTGTCACCGCGTCACAACCGTGATCGGCAATGTTGGCGCGCCGGCACGAGCCCGCGGGCCGGCCGCGGCCCTAGTTTGCTCTCTTAGCTAACCCACTACGAAGGCAGACGAAGCATGGACCTCATGTCACCGACCGATGCAATGTTCTTACTGGCCGAGTCGCGCGAACACCCGCTACACGTGGGCGGCTTGCAACTGTTCACCCCGCCATCGGGCGCCGGACCCGAATTCGCCGGCGGGGTGTATGCGGCGCTGATGGGCCACGAGCAGGTCTCGTCGACGTTCCGCAAGCGCCCGCGGGCGGCGGGCGGCATCACCAGTCTCGGCTGGACCTACGACGACGACGTTGATCTGGAATACCACGTGCGCAGGTCGGCGCTACCGGCGCCGGGACGGGTCCGCGAGTTGTTGGAGTTGACCTCACGGCTGCACGGCGGCCTGTTGGACCGGCACCGGCCGCTGTGGGAAGCGCACGTGATCGAAGGCCTCGCCGATGGGCGATTCGCGGTCTACACCAAGATGCATCACGTCCTGGTCGACGGGATTTCGGCCCTCAAGCTACTGCAGAGCGGGCTGAGCAGCAGCCCGGACGACACCAAAGTGGTTGCACCATGGGCACTTCCATCCGACGAGCCGGAGCCGGCGGAGCCGGACCGCCCGGGCTGGTTGCGCAGAGCCGCCGGGGCCGTGCGATCGATGGCGGAAATGGGTCCGTCGACCCTGGGCCTGGCCCGCGCCGCGCTGCTGCAGCAACAACTCACCCTGCCGTACCGGGCGCCACGCACCATGCTCAATGTTCCGATCGGCGGGGCGCGTCGCTGCGCGGCGCAGTCCTGGTCGCTGGAGCGGGTCAAGGCGGTCAAGACCGCTGCCGGAGTGAGCGTCAACGACGTCGTCCTGGCCATGTGTTCCGGCGCGTTGCGCGCCTACCTCACCGAGCAGGACGCGCTACCCGATCGGCCGCTGGTCTCGATGGTGCCGGTCAGCCTGCGCAACGAAAACGACCGCGCCGGCGGCAACCAGGTCGGAGCCGTGCTGTGCAATCTCGCCACCCACCTCGACGACCCCGCCCAACGGCTCGACACCATCCACACGTCGATGGTGCAGAACAAGAAGGTGCTCACCCAGCTACCGCGCACCCAAGCGGTCGCGCTGTCGCTGCTGATGGTCTCCCCCGCCACGGTGTCGGGCATGCTCGGCCTCGCCTCGGGTCCCCCGCCGTTCAACGTCACCATCTCCAATGTGCCCGGACTGCGCGAGCCGCTGTACTGCAACGGCGCACGCCTGGACGGCAACTACCCGATGTCGATCGCGCTGGACGGGCAGGCGCTCAACATCACCCTGGCCAACAACGCCGACAATCTCGACTTCGGGCTCGTCGGTTGCCGGCGCTCCGTGCCCCACATGCAGCGTCTGCTCGGGCACCTGGATACTTCGCTGAAGGATCTGGAGCGAGCCGTCGGTATATGAGAAACCAACCCTCAAGGCGCAAAGGAAGTCCCATGAGCATGCTGTCAGATGAGCTACGCACGCTGAGTTACGAAGCGACGGTGTACTTTTACCCGTTGGTGACTATGGACGTCACCCGGCTGGTAACCGTCAACACGCCCGCAGGCGCCAAGCCAATGTCGGGACCACCCAACATGTTTCAGCACATCCGCGCGTTTCCCACGGCGGACTTCCGTTCGGTGGTCCGACCCAACTTCGACACGCTGTACTCGCCGGCGTGGCTGGATCTGACCGGCGGCCCGGTGATCTTGCATGCGCCCGACACCGCCGACAGGTACTACCTGCTGCCGCTGCTGGACATGTGGAGCGACGTCTTCGCCGTGCCCGGTAAGCGCACCACCGGTACGGGCGCGCAGGACTGGGTGATCACCCCACCCGGTTACCACGGGCAGTTGCCCGACGGGCTGCCGGTGATCGCGGCGCCCACCTCCTACGTGTGGATCATCGGACGCACGCAGACCAACGGGCCGGCCGACTATGCCGCGGTCAACCAGGTGCAGGACGGGTACCGGATCACCGAGTTGGGTGAGCCGCGGGCGCATGCGATCGACGCGGATTACGACACCAGCATCGAGCCGCTTAAGTTCGTCAACGGCATGGCGCCGCTGGATTTCTTCGCCTACGCCGCAGACCTGCTGGCGATCCACCCGCCGCACCCGACCGACTTCTCGCAGCTGGCCCGCCTGACGCGGATGGGCATCGTGGCCGGAAAGCCTTTCAACGCAGCTGGTTTCAGCGCCGATGAGCGCGCTGAACTCGAGGCGGGCTGGCATGCCGCCCTGCAGGACATGATGGGCTCGGTCGCCAGCATGGGGCGCCGCGTCAACGGCTGGACGATGCTCACCGACACCATGGGCGTCTACGGCGACGCCTACCTGCGCCGCGCGGTGGTAGCCATGATCGGGTTGGGAGCCAACCAGCCCGAGGACGCCATCTATCCCGTGGTGACCGCCGACGCGGACGGCTATCCGATGGACGGCGGCAAGGACTACGTCATCCATTTCGACGCCGGCAAGCTGCCGCCCGTGGGCGCGTTCTGGTCGGTGACGATGTATGACGCCGAAGGCTTCCAGGTCGCCAACGAGCTGGACCGGTTCGCGATCGGCGATCGTGATCCGCTGCGCTACAACGCAGATGGGTCACTGGACCTGTATCTGCAACACGAGAACCCGGGATCCGAACGCGAATCCAACTGGCTGCCGGCACCTCGCGGTCCGCTGGGCGTCACGATGCGGCTCTACGCGCCGAAACGCGAAGTTCTCGACGGTACCTGGAACCCGCCGCCGGTGCGTAAGTTTTAGCCGGACGAGTTGCTCAGTCCGACAACCAGATTGATGGTGACAGCCAGGATCACGGCCCCGAAGAGATAGGAAAGCACGGCCTGGACCAGCACGATGCGGCGCAGTTGCCCTGTCTCCAGACTGGTGTCGGACACCTGGTAGGTCATGCCGACGGTGAACGCGAGATAGAAGAAATCCACGAACCGCGGATTTTCTTTCCCATTGAAGTTGATCCCCTGCCCCGAGTTCGAGTAGTAGACGTCGGCATAGCGGACGCTGAAGACGGTGTGCACAACGCACCATGCGGCGATGATGCTGACCACTCCGACGGCCGCGGCGATCTGCTTATCGGCTCCGGACTTCGATCCGGCGGCGAGCAGATGTTCGACACCGGCCAGACTCGCCACGCTCGCCGTCAGGATCATGCCATCGGTCATCCATCCCCTCGGCGGGTCTTCGGGCCCAACATGTCTACGCGTCTGGTCCGCGTCCATCGGCAACACGACGATCCACGTCCACGCAAGGTAGACGGCTGCCGCGGCGATCCACCCGACGGTCAGCGAATACCGCCACCCCGCGGTAAGGGCGAAGGCCAGCGCAACAGCGACACCGACCACTACTGCCACGGCCAGCCGAATGACGACGCGCTTCTGCCAGTGCGACCGAGCTTGCTGTTCCATATCGCAAGCTAAACACCCGATTGCCGAGCGGAAGGTCAGGTCGGCGTCAACATGCGCGGGCCGATCTGGTGGGTGAGTTCGAGGGCGAGCTCGACAGCGACGCGACGATCGCCGGGGCGGTGCCCGAGAAGATCCGTCGCCCGCGCCACCCGTTGCAGAACCGTGTTGCGATGGGTGTGGAGTCGGGCAGCGGCGCGGGGAGCGTTTTCGGCTTCGTCGAGGAACACCCGCAGGGTTTCGCGCAGCCGTGCGGCGCTGGGGTTGTCGTCAGCAAGTGGGCCGAGGGTGGTGCTGACAAACTCCGCCGCGCGATTCTGGTCCTGCGCGGCCAGCGTGGCGACTTCGAGGTCACGATAGAGAGCGATGCGGTCACCACTGCGGTCTCCACTGCGCAGCCGCTGGATGGCCAGGGCGGCGACATGCGAGCGACGGAAGCCGGTGATGCCGACGCGGGTGGGTCCCACGGCCACGCGGATGTTGGGTTCCGCGTCGGTGATCGCTCCGGGCAGTGCGTCCAATGTGGGTTCGGCGTCGGTGCCCAGCCACGCCCACAAGGTTGACGTTGCCGCAGGCAACGTAAGTGGCGGACGCGCGCCGGCGGCGCGTGCCAGGATCGTCGCCGCGGATTCCAGCGCACCCTGGACGTCGCCGGGCGGATCGGCCCACAGCACGAGCGCGGTGTGGCGGCGGGCGAGCTCGTAGCCAAGGCGTTCACTGGCGCGACGGCCGCCCACCGGGGCGCCGTCGAGGATCAAGTGGATGATCTCGGCGCGACGTGCGAGTGCGCCCCCACGCACCTCCTCGCGTTCGCGCTCCGCGTCAGCGATGGTGCGCCCGATCACGTGGTCGACGTAGTCGAATATCAGTTGCGATGCGACCTGCAGCAACTCGACGAGTTCCGGGCCCGGCGGGACGACCCGGGCGGCGTGCGACAAGAACCGTTGATAAGCAACGTTCTGACCCCGGCGGTAGGCCTGGTAGATCACTTCGAGGTCGATGCCGCGGCGCACGACGGTGCGCGCTACGTCCAGCGCCTCCGGCGGAAGGTCGATCGATGCGACCCTGCGGTCGCGACGCGCGAGCGTGGTGAGCAAACGCGCGGCGTTGGCGCGGTCACTTGCCGACATCTCCGCTGCGATCGCCGCGTCGGCACCCAGCTCGGGGGCGATTTCGATTACCGCGGAATCCATCTCAGCGACGAGCCGATCCAGTTCGGCCAGCATCAAGTCGGCGACATCACTGATACGGTCCAGGACCACGGGCGACACCATTTCACCAGCCATAGCGAAAGTGTGCCATTGCACATTTAGTGCTGTAAAGACTAGGCGGCAGTACATACCGCCACCGGGCTTTCGATCGTAGCGTCGGGCTCAACACCACCACCTCTACCAGTGACGAGGAGACGCACCGTGACACTCAGGACCAAAAATCCCTCGGCGACAACGCATTTCGACGTATTGATTGTGGGCGCCGGCATTTCTGGTATCGGCATGGCCTACCAGCTCAAGACACGCATGCCGCGCAAGACCTTCGCGATCCTCGAAGGTAAGGATGCGATCGGCGGAACCTGGACTCAGTTCCGCTACCCCGGGATCCGCTCGGACTCGGACATGCCGAGCTTCGGTTTCGGGTTCAAGCCGTGGACACACAAGCAGTCGATCGCCGACGCGCACAACATCCTGGACTACCTTCAAGAGACGGTCACCGAGAACGGTCTCGACAAGCACATCCGCTTCGGATACCGGGTGCTCACCGCGGAGTTCTCCTCGACGACCAACCTGTGGACCGTCACCGCGCGACGCGTCGACAGCGACGAGACCACGCGATTCACCGCGACATTCCTGTTCTCCGGCACCGGTTACTACGACCACGACGCCGGCTACACACCGGAGTTCGCCGGTGTGGAGGATTTCGCCGGGCAGGTGATTCATCCGCAGCACTGGCCGGAGGACCTCGACTACTCGGGCAAGCGAGTAGTCGTGATCGGCAGCGGCGCGACCGCGGTCACGCTGATCCCCGCGATGGCCGGCACCGCGGAGCACGTCACGATGTTGCAGCGCTCGCCGAGCTATGTGTTCTCGATTCCGGCGGTGGACCCGGTCGCGACCGTGCTGAACCGACTGATCGGGCACCAGCGCGCGTACCCCATCATCCGGCGCAAGAACATCATGCTCAACCGTGGCATCTTCAAGGCCTGCCAGCGCGCCCCGAAGCTCATGCGCAAGCTGTTGATCGCCAACGTCCGCCGGCAGCTGCCCAAGCACTTCGACGTCGACACCCACTTCAGCCCGCGCTACAACCCATGGGACCAGCGGCTGTGCATGGTCCCCGACGGCGACCTGTTCCGCGTGCTCTCCAACGGACAGGCCTCCGTGGTGACCGATCGGATCGACCGGTTCACCGAAACCGGAATCCGGCTGGAGTCGGGCCAAGAGCTTGCCGCCGACATCGTCGTCACCGCAACCGGTCTGAACATGCTGCCGCTCGGCGCGATCCAGCTCAGCGTTGACGGTCAGCCGGTGCAGCTGCCCGAGACGACGGTCTTCAAGGCGATGATGCTCAGCGACGTGCCGAACTTCGCGTTCGCGCTCGGCTACACCAACATCGCCTGGACGCTGAAGGTCGACCTGGTCACCGAACACTTCTGCCGGCTGATCGAGCACATGGACGCACACGGCTACACCAGCGTCGAACCCGTGCTCGACGACCCGGACATGGAGCGGGTCCCGGTGTTGGACCTGTCGTCCGGATACGTCCAGCGTGCAGTCAGCCGGTTCCCGCGGGCGGGCACCGCCGGCCCATGGACGCTGAAGATGGCCTACGAGAAGGACATTGAGCGCCTGCGCCAGGGCCAGGTCGAAGACCCCGCGCTGCGCTTCACGTCCCGCCGGCCAGCAGTCCTGGCGTCCTGAAAGGACGAGAACCATGAGAAACGAAATCGCATTTGCCAGTGCCGGCGCCTCGTGCGCCGGCTGGCATCTGCCCGCCGCGACGGACGCGTTCGCCGGACCGCACGGCCGGCCGTGTGTGGTTATGGCGCATGGTTTCGGCGGCACCCGGGACACCGGGCTGCTCGCTTTCGCCGAGGGCTTCGCCGAAGCCGGCATCGACGCATTCGTGTTCGACTACCGCGGATTACCCGCCGTTTGCGGGGGATTTAGCGTATATCCGTACGACGTAAGGGTTTTCGAAGGCCCAGCAATCGACTGGCGAATCTTGCTCATTGCAGGTCACCTGGAGGGTATTCGGGTCGCCTCCCCCACCGAGGTTGAGGTCGACCCGAAACGAACCGAGGCGCTGCCCGTTCTGTTCGACGTCGTAGATGGCCGACGCTGTGACGGAGTGGTTATGAGGCCTTATCTGATAGACGTGCGAAGCTTGCCCGCCGTCCATGTCTCTCTGGTTTTCGGGCGGACCCACAATGTCCATGTCATTGGGAACCATCCCTTTGACAAGGTCGGCCAACCGCACTCCGAACACAGGGGTGGGGTACTTCACGACTTCAACAGTCAATGCAGGGTCGGCCGATGCCGGTGCTGTTACGGCGATGACGTCGATCACCGTCATGGCAATTGCCATGACGCTTGCGAAATCCCGCTTCAAAGCGTCGGTGATCGAACTAGGTCGGCGGGGTGACAGCGGCGACGACACGGTCAACCAATGACGTGAGGCACTTCAGAGACCGAGAAAGCCGCCAAGAAGTTGCGCACAACGATCTCCGGCGAATCGATCATCGGAACCCCGTCTCTCCTGTTAAGGGGTCTGCATTGCCAGCGCTGGCAGCCTAACCCAGGTCATGACAGACCACCACGTAGTATCCGGGATATGGACGATGCGCTAAGTTTTCGCAGCACTTTTGATGAAGAGGCTGAGTTATATAACACCGCCCGCCCGGGTTATCCCGAGGAACTGTTTGAAGCCCTTATAGTCGCCGCTGATCTTGCGCATGACGCCAAGCTGTTGGAAATTGGCCCCGGCACCGGACAGGCAACGAAACCGCTGGCTCAACGTGGGTTTGAAATAACAGCCGTCGAGCTGGGCGCTAGTCTGGCCGACGTAGCACGTCGAGAGCTAGGCGGCTTTCCGGGTGTGAAAGTTATTACCGGCGCCTTTGAGGACGTCGCGTTGGCATCCAACGCTTACGATCTGGTCTACGCGGCGACGGCGTTTCACTGGATAAAGCCCGACGTCAAATTCAAGAAGCCATATGCCCTGCTCAAGCCCGGTGGGCATATAGCCGTGATTCGCGGCGAGGATATATCAGATGAAAATGGCGACGATTTCTTTATGGCGTCTCAACCGATATATGACAAATATACTTCTAACGATGGCATCAGCGATTATCGTCTGCCGTGCCTCGGCGACCTTCAGCCGGCAGAGATAGACGACAAACTATTCGAGCAGATATATTTCGATGCTTTTCCCAAGCTATATTACTTTACCGCACAACAATATACAGACCTGCTGGGCACATATTCAGGACGACTCGCAATGCGCTCGGATAAAAGGCGTGTATTTCTTCAGGAGATTGCCGCATTGATCAACAACGAGTTTGACGGAGGAATACACCGGCGATTCGCAAATACGCTGTCGATAGCGAAACGCAAGTAGTCACCGGAGCCGACTACTCGGAGCGAACAAGCGTGATTGCCCTTTCGACCAGCTGACTCAACCGGTCTTTGTCATGGTGAATGAACCCGCCGGCTCGTTGTGGTAGTCACACGCGCGGTAATTGCACGGACCTTTGAAGATGTTCACGATCGTCCCCCGGAGCGTGGCAGGGTCCCACGAGTAGACGGTTTGCTTCGAGGCGTTGGGATCTGCGTAGACATGAAAAGTCCAGCGACCATCTGCCGTGTCGGCTTCCTGCACACCGTCCGGTCTGGTGACCGTCACGCAGGGCAGCACCATCGTTTTGCATGCCGCCCGGATGTTCCAGGTTTGGGTATTGCCGTTGTCGAATGTGACCTGGTAAGTCCCGGCCATTGCCTCGCTGGTCGGGTCGGGTGTGGCCTGGCCGGCCGGTGAGCAGAGCGTTGCGGCGGTCACGGTCCCGGCAACCATTGCGGACAGCCCGACCAGACGACGTTGAGTTGTCACATGGTTCCTTTTAGCCACGGGCACATATTCGCCGGTGTGAGCGCCGGAAATGACGGTTTCGGAGAAAGATGCGGGCGCGGCGTCCCACCCGGTTCCCGACATACGCATTTTCAGCTGTCGCCCGTCCGCGGAAGTTCGCGCGCCGTCGGACTCAGCGCCTCGCGCCACTGCCGTCGCTCGTTCGCCATCAAAAAGTCATAGGCCACGAGCCATGAGCGTCTTTCGTAGTCGCGGGGCATGCCGAACGACAAGATCCATGGAGGGGACGACGGTTCGCTGATCTCGAAGAGAGTGCCGGTGCTCAGTTTCGGCCACTTGATCTGGTAGCCATCGCGGGGGAATTCGAAGACTGTCACCTGCTCGCCGGCTTTGACGCGCTCCTTGAGATCGGGGATTTGCAGTCGCTGCGCCAGCCACCCGGCATGCATCAATTTTTGTTTCCTGAGCAGGGTGCAGCGAACCGTACGGTCGGTGAGTTCCAGTCGCGCTAACGGACGCTCGATCAGATCGCCGATCGAGAAGGGATTGAGACTTGCGAACACCCCCATCCATGGACGGCGACGCAACAGAAAAAGGTTCGTTTGCGGGGGTGGAGTTGTCTGCAAATACTCGCGATCTATACCCATGGCGTGCTCTCTCCAGATTAGGTGACACGTCGTTAATTGGTGAGTTTGCTGTGCGCCCGAGCCAGCTGTGTGACAAGGCTACCGGTCCGCGCCAGCCCCGCCCGAGCCAAGTAGAACGACCGCCCCCGCCGGAGCTGGCGAGCTGCGTCGAGCTCAAAGTGCTCGTAGGCCAACCAGGGTTCTTCTTATCAGTTCACGTCGTTCGTCGATTGTCATCGAGTCACCGAGGGGGGCGTGCACCCCCAAATAACCCTGTGTCACCAGGTCGCCGACCAGGAACCGCGTTGCGCCAAGCGTTAAGGACAGACGAGCGGCGATCTCCGCGACGGTGGTGCTGTTCACGCTCCACGTCAGGATCTGGTGCCGCACATCGTTTCTCGGCCAACGCGGCTTTGCCGTGGTGTTCAGCGCTTCGACCCGAGTCTCGGGCGCCAGACCGACACCAGAGTCGATACGGCCTGGCGTCAGCGTATATGGCCGAACCAAGCTCGGCTCGTCCGCGGTTTCCGGTTCTGTGAACCAGCCGCCGATCCGTTCACCTTCGCCCTCCGACTGCTGATGCGCGACGGTGTGCTTTCCCCGGACATGTGGCGGACTAGGCGGCACGTTGTGGTTCTGCAAGAACCACAACGTCTGGTCGGCGTGCACCGATGCGCGCAGCTCGTTGGAGACGACCTTGAGTACGGTGCGGTCGGCGTCGATGACGAATGTGGTCCGTCTGACCGGCAGCAGCCGGGCCAGCAGGCCACGGCGCCGGGTGTGCCTGCCATGCCGGGTCGCCTCCCGCGCCACGACAGATCTACGCAGCTTGGCGAACCTGCCTCGGCGCACCCCGAACAGTTCGGACACCACGCCGTCCTCGTCGGAGAGCAGCGGATAGTCGAAGGACCGCTGTTGGGCGAAGTGGGCCTGCTTGTCGACGGTGTCGATGCTGATGCCCACCCGGTGGGCGCCCACCCTGGCGAATTCGTTGCTCAGATCCCGGAAATGGCAAGCCTGAGCTGTACAGATCGGTGAGGACGCTAGTGGGAAGAAGAACAGCACAACTGGCCCGTCGGCAAGGAGCGCCGACAGTGTCCGAGGCCGACCGGTGTGGTCATAGAGAGTGAAGTCAGGCGCCTTCTCGCCCGCGCGATCATCGGCAAAGACTAACGCGGGAAAGCTCTGCAACGCTCACTCGGGTAATTCGGTCAGCGGAGTATCGAATGCCACGTCGGAAATTGTCGGACGCTTTTAGCTACCCTGTAGCCGCGCGTCAGTCGGGCCGGAAGCCACCCCTAGCGGCCGAGGCTGCGTGTGCGGTGATGCGTGTCAGTCGACCAGAGATAACCGCAATCCGAACATTGCAGGTGCACCACTGTCCCCTTATTGCTCAATAGGTACTGCCAGTGGGTCGTGCAGTTTCGGCTGCCCCGGCAATCACGACATTTGGCGCCGTGATCGCAGCATGGGCAGAGCAGCCAGGCGCGGCGGTTGGGGTCGGCGGTCGGATCAATCGGTAACACGATCAGTCGTCCGTTCGGGCAGGACGCCGGCGCTGACCAACCCGTCGTAGATCCTCTGCTGCTCCTCGTCCAGATCCGAGTAGAGCATGTCGTAAGCCTTCTGTTCCTCGGCGAGCACGGCGACGGGGTCCCAATCGTCACCTATCGCTTCGAGCACTGCGCTGCGTCGACGCGCCTCGTCGAGGGTCAGGTCATAGGCAAAGTCAAGGTTGGCCATCACGCTCCCCAGCCATTACATAGATAAGCGAACGAACGCTCAGGATGACGCAATCGATGCCGAGGAGGCTATGAACTGCGTCACTGTTCCCGGTTGAAGTTCGTCACATTCGGCCCGGGGCTAACGTCCACAGATTCGTTCACAAGTGACATGAAAACGGCTCCCGGAGAGGTCTCCGGGAGCCATTTCCGCTGGTAGCGGGGACATGGTAGGGGGGACGGGATTCGCACCCGCGACCCCTGGGGTTATGAGCTAACCGGTCGCAGTCTCGCGTCGGCTCGCAGGTCTCAAATGTGCAGGTCACGATAGACCGCCGGCCGAAGCCATGCCTCCGTGTTCCATCGCGTCGCGGGAGTTGCGCCGCGTTTCGTTCACAAATCCGTTCACACACCAGCGATCGCGCCAATCGTCGGCCGCGTCCAGCAGAGTTGGTCTACGGGTCGGGCGTGATCATGGGTGCTGCCGTGTCATAGCCGGATAGATGAAGCTCGGTGAGAGTCACCCCGGAGGCGAGTTGCTCGTCGGTGAGCGACGCCATGACATGGCGGACTGTGAGCACCTCGTCGAGCGGAGGCCCTCGGCGTGAATATCGGAAGCCGCTCGAATTGCACAAAGCTCGGGCTTCAGTTCATCTCTTCCGCCAGCTGCCGGTAGCGCTCCTGCATCTTGATGATTCGTCGGCGGCGAGCCGCCACCAGATAGTCAGGCGACCCGAGTCGCACAACGTAGGTGTCGGCGCGGAATCCGCCCGCCCGCAGCATGGTTGCGGCACGCTGAGCGACGCTGCTCTGTCCCAACCCGAAGTGGCTCATGAGATCCCTCACCTGCATGCCGCCGGTCCGCTGCTCGAACAGGTCGTTGGCCTTGCCGACTATCCAGACCAGCGCTGCGGCAGCGGTTTCCGCACGACCCTTGCGGCGGAAGACCTCGGGTTCCCCGGATGCGACCCGCGCCAGTACCCGTCGGCATGCGGTGCGGTATTCGGCGTCGAGCATCTCCTCGCAGCAGCGGTCGGTGAGCGCGAGGACCTCGTTGACCCGTGCTCTCACGTCGTCGGGGATGCCCTCCCAACGAAACGGCTCATCCGGTAGCGGGTCGTCATCGAGCCGATCCAACTGAATTGGGTCTCCGACGTCCAGCGCAAGCCAGTCGAGCATCGACTGTTCGAAGCTGTTCGGCTCCTCGCGACCGACTGGCACGTCCGCCATGTCCGCGCTGTCCATGCCGAGCGCGGCGAGCAGCGCGGCCGGCCCCTGCGGTCGCGGAGAGCGGATCGCTTGCTGGTACCCCGGCTCCCAATCGTCGATCGCGGCGAGTGTCTCATCGGTGAGGTCGGAGCGCAGTCCGACGTCCGCGTGCGCGAAGCGGATGAACGCCCGCAGCAGGTCCGGCGCTTTGGCGAGGTATTCGGCAGGCGCCACGATCTTGCGGGGAATCCAGTCGTCAAGCAGGATCTCGACCTTCACCGGGCTCCAGCGCAGCGGGTCGCCCGGGCCGTAGTCGGTGCCATACCAGAGCAGGGAATCCAGCAGGCCGCGGTGATCGGGGTCATCGAGCCGGGCTCCGTACGGCGAGGCGAAGAAGCGATCCGTGAGCTGGGCGAGGGCCGCCGAATCCCAGTGTGGCCGTTGGTATCCGGTTCCACGTTCGGGCAGGCCCCTGGTGATCCATTCGACCAATGCGCGACACGCGGGCCAGGTCTCGGTCTCCAGCGGTGGGAAGGTGATCGCGGCCAGTTCGATCGCAGCGTCGACCCAGGCTCGCGCGTCGGCCAGGCTGATGTCGTCCCACCGCGTGTCGGGGTCCTCGGTCACCCGCCGGAATTTGGCCACCATGTCCGCGATCGGTTCGGGTACGACGAAGGCGTCCTTCACCAGCGTGCCGAAGTTATGGTCGATGTAGACCAAACAGGTGAGCTCGTGTCCGCCGGGCAGCCGCACGCCGAGCATGATGTTGTCGCCGTCGCCGAGGACATGGCTCATCCGCACCGCCCGGTAGGTTGACGTCTGCGAAAGTTGTGTAAGCCACGCCGGTTCGAGCTTCGGGCGCGCACCGAGTTCGCGTCGGATGCGGGCACGCAGCACGTCGTCGTCGCCGGCCATCTCGGCGACCACCGCGAGCAGCGCCGACGTTTCCGCAGCGGGGACATCGAGGAACGTCCTGACCAGTTCCTCGCGGGTCAGCGCCGCCACGTCCGAGGTCTCGGGCTGGGCGAACGGGTGGTTGCGCCGCGTGTCCGTGACGCAAAGCAGCGTGCTTACGTAGGTCAACAGGCACAGGGGATGCCCAACGGCGAGGGCGCGTCGAACATCGGCCAGCAGGTCTGGCTCGGCCGAAGCAACCTGCCGAGCTCGGGCACTCCGCCGGGCCTGGTGGCGGCCCTTCTTGGCACTGCGACGCCGGGTCCTCTTGGCCATGGCCGCCACCTTACTGTGCGTGCTATGCGCTTGCGGCGTACGGTGCGAGCTTGTCGCTGAGGGGCACGATGCGCGGCAAACGAGGTCGCTCGAAGTAGTCCGGCTTGCGCCGCCGCATCAGCTTCTCGCCATCGATTACCCAGTCGAAGTGCTTGCGCCCCAACAGTTTACGGAACACCTGGTTCGTGCGCTCGGGATCACGCGCGGCCAACCGCGAGAAGAGCAGGGGCGAGACGGTGTCATCGTCGAAGTAATCGCGCACTCGTCGGCGATAGTCCGGATGTCGAAGCAGGCTCGGGTCGGCGAACGCCTCCTCGATCGGCCCGAAGTCGGCGTACAGGCCCATGCCCTCGACCTCGTCGTGGGTGACCGCGACCGCATCCGAGGCCACTAGATCGGCAGGGTAATCCGGGGCGTGGAACGGCAAGTTCGTCCGTTGCTTACCGGACGCGGCGAGCTCGGACACTGCTTGGTCGCGACAGAACGTGTAAAAGCTCCGCATTCGTTCGTTTAGCTGCACTCCCGGAATGACGACGAGGTCGGCGCCGAAGAATTGCACGAACCGGTCGTGCTCGGCGTTCTGCAGCTGTTGTGCGCGGGCGAGCTTGTCTGGATTTCGAAATGCCCTCTCCGGGTGCCGCATCGTCATCTCGCAGGCGGCGTGACGGATCGCAGCGCGGTCACTCTTCGGAGAGCACACGAAGTTGCCACTCACCAACCATTCGGGCCCGACCGGCACGAGCCGGCCGATCATGAAGCCGCCCGGTGCCAGCGTCCGGAAAACGTTCGGTCCCATATTCGAATGCACGCGGTACGTCAGCTCGTCGACAAGGTTCTCCGTTACGAGCGCGTCGCCGTCGCGGCCTTGGACTTCGAAGATGCCCTCCACAACGTTCCGCCAGCCGAGCAACAGCCCGAGCTCGTGCTCGGGCAAGTCCGGGCGACTGGCCACAAACCGCTCCACCACGGTCTTCCCGCTGCGCAACTCATGCTGCAGCAAGAAGTAGTCGAGCGCGGCTATCAGGTCCGACTCGTGACGGACGAATCGTTCAGGAAAGTAATCTCGCAGGACCTCGCTGCGGTCGCGGTTAAAGCGCGGTTGGCAGGAGAACTCCAGCAGCTCCCGCTTCAGCTCCACACTGCGCTCCACCAGGCTCGCGATCGCTATCACGCGTCGCTCCCTCCCAAACATCGATTCGGGGTCGTTTCGACGCTATCCGAGAATGGTCAACGGCTACGTGCGGCACGCCGATCCGACGAATGCCCTGCTTCGACTCCGATAGGAATGGGTGAGCTTTCCCTCCGATGAACCGCACCGACTGGGAGCCGTCGGCGAAAAACGCACGCCGGCAGCGAGTTCAAACGCCTCGGCTCGCACCGGGCTGGCCACGACCCGCTCAATTGGTCTCCTCGAACACAGACGCGGGACCACCCGAGGTCCCCGGCGTCGGACTGGCGGGTGCGGACGGTGTGGCGCTCGACGAGTCGAGGATCTGGAAGTCCTATGGCGGGATGTGGCAAGTGAAGCCGGCAACTAGTGGGCTATAGTCAGCACATGCGACTGCACATTACCGTGGATGATGAGCTCGTTGCGGAACTCGACCAGCGGGCTGGAAGCAGGCGACGTAGCGCATTCATCGCAGAGTTGATTCGCCGCGGGCTCGATGACGAGCGGCGATGGGACGATATCGAGGCAGCGCTCGGGGCTATCCCCGACGAGGGCCACGAATGGGATGACGATCCCGGTGAATGGGTCCGGCGCCAACGCTCCGACCGGCGTCGCGTCGGCTGACGTGGCGAGGGTCCTGCTCGACTCGACCGTACTCATCGACGCCCTCCGCGGCCGTCCGGCGGGCGACCGCCTACGCGCTCTGCGCCGCCAAGGTGACGAACCGTGGACCTGTGCGATCTCGATCGAGGAGATCTGGCGCGGATTGCTTCCCGGCGAAGAAGCCATAGCACAACGGCTGGTGCGCGGCTTACGGTGTGCACCGTTGGGCCAGTCCGAAGGAATTCGCGCTGGACGATGGCGCCGCCAGTTCGCCGGACGAGGGATCACCCTTCACCAGGCTGACTGCCTGATCGCCGCCGCCACCGCTGGCATCGAGGCTCGCTTGGCGACGGGCAACCCCGCCGATTTCCCCATGGACGACATCACGGTCGAGCACTGGCCCGTCGGGCGCTGAAGGCATATTCGCTAAGGGCAGGACTGCAGCCGCCACCGACCACCTCCGAGTGCGATCCGACTGGCCGCTCACCACGATTCCGCGCGACTCGATCGTTAGATGCGTAGCGATGATTTCGCGGTTTGGACGTGTTAGGTGTCACATGCCTCTGAGCGAGCATATGTAGCGTCTCCGCTTGGACTGGGCCCGTCACTGCGGGACCATCGCAACGATGCGGCGACCCTGGGGGAAGGTGACCCAGCGATCAGGTCCATCGCCGTCAATGACAGCCTATGAACCACCGACTTCCAGCAGTCGCCCGTTCACAACGTTCACAAAACGAGCGACCGCCAGCGCATGCTGGCGGTCGCTCTGGCCTGGTCAGGGTCACCTTCTTTAGTAGCCCTAAGTCGGTTCAGTCCGAACACATCGTTGACGGATGCGCAAGATGATGCAGAGGTGACTTATGGATCGTCGCGGTTCGTGTCGCCGCCCCAGCAGCGGCGCCGGGTTACCGCTCCGCAGATGACATTTTCATTCGCCCATCGGTCTGGCTTCGAGCAATCTCGTGAGAGCCGTGACGTCCCGGTCTGCGTCGTACCGACGAAGAAGGTTGATGTAACTGCGCTTGTCGACATTCCAGTCATACTGGAACACGGGATCGGAATCCTGTGCGGCAACGAACAGTATGTCTGCGAGAAGCCTTGTGGTACGGCCGTTTCCGTCGACGAACGGGTGGATCCTTACCGTCTCGGCATGGGCCACAATACCCAGTTCGTACGGCGTCCAGTCGCCGGTGTTCTCCCATCGATACAGGATCGTGCCCAATGAATTACGGAGGTCGACAGCAATCTGCTTATATGCAACCCCGATGTCGGCATCGTGTGTCCGCCATTTGCCCGCCCATGTCCAAATATCTCCGTACAGACGGGCGTGCAGGTCTTTGAGGAAGTAGTCGGTCAGCAGTTCACTGGGCTGCAGCGAGCCCTCTAGAGCCACGGTGAGAAGCTCCTCGGCCACCTGATCCTGGATGCCCTGTTCCAAGTCGTAGACCGCGGCCCTAGTCACGGGTTCACCCAAGATCTGCACGACATCGGGCAGCAGAGCCACCAATTCGTCGCCAGGAAGCGGAGTTTCGCCATACCCCGGCGTCAGCGACATCAGGGGCGCGGTTTACGCGCGGCGAGGAAGCGCTTCACCGTGGATGAGCGGACGAAGCCGGCAGGAATTACTCGATTCTCGAGTTGTGCCGACGCCTTCGTGGATCGAGCGGCGGCCCGCTTCACGGTATCCTTCGTAACGACATGACGACGTTTCACGGCCAGCACCTCCTTGTCAATCCTCGGGCGACCACAGATTTTACCGCCGTGTGCGCTGTCACTATCTCCCACACGGTGGACTACTGGTAACCGTTGCTCGACCCAATCCCAGTCGATTCGCTCCTGTTCGAGGCGCACTCGTTCACCCAATCCGTCCCCGACCAGCTCCGAATAGAGGTCCTGCTCGCCAGGCGTCAGTCGTGTGAGGACCGACCTGGCCGGACGGTCTTCGGTGACCCAACGGTCGCGATGGGCGAGCAGCGTCTCACGGTCCATCAGAACCGAACGTGCTCGTGGCAGCCACGCCCGTAGACGGTCGAGGATGGCGAATCCGTGGGTGTCGATGTCTCCCCAGTAATAAACGTCGGCGTCGGCCAGCCATCGCAGCCGACCGACCCCGTCGACGTCGAAGCCCTTCCCCCAAATCACAACGCCATCTTCCGGGATGTCGATACTCAAATAGCTGATTTCGTTCTCGATGATTACTGCCGTGCGTGGTTCGAGCCTGACGTGTGCCAACTCCTCGGAACGCGCCGCCAACTCAGTGAGCGAACCCGGTAGGCCCAGCGAAAGTGCGGGTCGCAGTCGGACCAATCCGGGTTTGGACCTAAGGCCAAGGCCCGCGAGGAATCCGGCGGCTGTCGACGGCACCCCGAGCATCGCCGCCAAGACGGGCCGGTGCCTCTCGGCGAACTTAGTGTCGACGCCGGGTGCACTGATCTCGCGCAGATACCGATTCGATTGACGGTGACTGTCGAGCCAAACGTAAGCACCGATCAGCCGCGGCATCTCGGCGGCCAGATCGAGCGCGCGAAGAGGATGGTCGACGACCCACTGCCGAACCTGCGGATGCTGGTGCGCGATAGCCAGGAGCTCGTCGAAGCGGCGGACCAAGGTCGCTACGCCCAAGAGCGCCGAGGCCTGTCCGATTGAGGACACCACTGCGCGGACGGGCAGCTGATTACGGCCGATCTGCCTGCCCCCAATCGATTCCCACTGCAAGGTGTATCGACTGTCGTCGCGACGGCCGGCGTCGACGGCCGCCACCCACTCGCGGGCGGCGGCGATGTCGTCACCGACCTGCGACGGTGTGGGGCCACGAAGGCGCACTTCGATCGGATCGACGGAGTCACCATTGGCGTAGGCACGCAGCAGCGATCCGTCGTCCCACCGGCGCCTGACCCTGGCGGCAATGTCCTCTGGCGTGGTCCACCTGGCATTCATGGCCGCCGGCCGTCACGTCTCGTCCGGTACTCCTCGATCGTCATGGTCTGGAGGCGAGAGAACGTTCCGGTCGGATTGTCGACGAACCCGATTGCCTTCACGTACGGCTCGATGACGTGAACCTTCTGTAAGGGTGTAACGATGAGAAGTTGCAGCCCGAGCGTCGCGAAAAGTTCCAGCGCGTAGCGCGTCGAGACATCCGAGCCGCGCCCGAATGCCTCGTCGATGACCGCGAACCGGAAGTCCCGTGACTGCTCGGCACCCCACTCGAGCCCGAACTGGTAGGCAAGCGACGCCGCCAGGATCGTGTAGGCAAGCTTCTCCTTCTGACCGCCGGACTTGCCGTCGGAATCGCTGTAATGCTCCCATTCATCGCCGGTTTCAAGGTCGCGCTCGGAGGCCGAGAAGACGAACCAGTTGCGCACGTCGGTAACCCGCCGGGTCCAGTTCTTGTCCGATTCCGCGTAGCCGTCGCGGCCGCGGAAGCGCTCGATGATTCGCTTGACGTCGAGGAAACGCTGCTCGGAGTATTGGTCGCCGTCGACCGCGAGGCTGTCGTTGGTCAGATTGCGCAAGTCTGAACGGAACTGCGCGACATCCTGATTGGTGGTGGGCTCCTTCTCCATTTTGATGTAGCGACCTGGGTTGTAGGGCACCGCGCCCAGCGCCTCGTTGATGCGGTCGACGCGCTCGTCGATGCCGGAAGCCTGCCGGTTGAGCCAGTTGTTGAACCCTGCCAGCTCCTGGATGGTGTTCTTGTTGAGCTGTTCCTTGAACTCAGACTCGAAACGCGGCAGGTCGTCGGTCGCGACACGGTCACGGAATGCGAGGAACTCCTGGCGGGCTTCGACATTGGCGTCCGTGTCCGCGCGAAGCTCGGGCCACCGGGTCAAGACCTTGAGCATTGACTGGATCAGGCTCTGGGCATAGCCGCCAAGTTCTCTGTTGAGTCGGTCGATGCGTTGATGAAGATCGTCCGAGAGGGCGTTCTCGGTCTCGGCACAGTCCGCTGCGCGCACCGGACGGCTCTTCGCCAGGCGTCCGTCGAGGGCCTCGTACGACGCGCGGGCGGCTGTCAGCTGCTCATCTGGCTGCGCTGCGACGAACTCGTCGTCGCGCTTCTTCCCTTGTTCCGCTTGCCGTCTCGCCACCTCCGTGGTGGCGAGTTGGCCGGTGAGTTTCTCGATCAACTCCCCCACGGCGGCAGCTTGCTCGGCGTTCTCGACGAGCGCCCGCGCGATCTCCTCCAGCCGCGACGAGCCCGCCAGCAGTCGGGCGCGTTCGGCGTCGTGGTTGTTCGCGCGCGACTCGGCCTCGTCAACATCGAGGTCGGCCCAGGATTGGAATCCCTCGAGGCGAGCGAGAGCATCGAGGTTGGCCTGCAGCGCATCCCGCTGCCCGTTGAGCCTCGCCAGCTCGGTGATAGCCCTCGCGCGCTCTTGCTCCAGCTCGCCGAGCTCGGTGCGCAGCGCGGCGATCTTTCGTTCGTTGGCCCAGCCGAGGACCCAACGACGGGGGTCGTCGACGCGGTGCCGATCGTCCTTCTCGTGACGCTCGCCGGAGCGCACCTGCCCCTCGCGGGTCACGGCGCGCCGCTGGCTGCGGAACTCCTCGAGGCTTGACGCACATCGGTAGTCGGCCCGCTTCACGAGCTCGTCGACGAGATACTCACGATAGGGCCCGTCTTTGACCTCGATGCAGTCGGCGAGCAAGAGCCCATCGTGCCCCGATGATTGGAGGCGAACCCGTTGTCTGGGAACCCGTTCGTAGACGAGCTTGGCTCCCCTTATCTGGCCACCGCGACCGCGAAACGTGAGCCGACGGCTGTTCACCCATCCGGCAACGGCGTCGTAGTGCTGCTGTGGCACCAGCATTGACAGCGCGAAGCCACGCAGCACTCGTTCCGCGGCGCCCCGCCACTCGGAGTGCTCATCGCTGACGTCGAGGAGCTCGCCGGCATAGGGAAGCTCCACCGGGGTCAGCCCAAGGTCCGCGCATAGCTCTGCGCGCACCTCGACCTGCGCGAGGTCCAGGTTGCTAGTGCGTTGCTCGAGGCTCGTGAGTTCTTCCGTGATGAAGTCGCACTTGCGTTGGAACTCTTTCTCGCGTCCAATGGCGTCGGCGGTACCTGCGTCGAGGGCCCGCTTCTCGGCGGTAAGCCGCGGGCGTTCGGTTGCCACCAGAGCTGACAGGGCTGCGAACTCCTCGCTGCCGGCGACCGCTTCCAGTCCGGCGCCGGAGACGGCTGCGTCGAACCGCGCTCGGGCCTGACGACGGCTTTGGGCCTGGGCACGAGCCTCACTGGCAAGCCGCTCTAGCTCGCCGATGCGGTCCCCACCGGCGTTGACACGCTCCTCGATGAGAGTGTCGCGTTCGTGGTTTAGCTTCTGCTGCTTGGCTTTTGCGGTGTCCTGCTCCTTCCACAAGCTCAAGCCCTCGGTCTCCAGCTGGGCGATCTCGTCGGCAAGCAGATTGGAGCGAAGCTCTGCGATGAAGAGCCGGACGGCGGATCGCTCGCGCTCCCGGGCGTTGCGCTCCGCGAGGGCATCGTCGTACTTCGCCGCGGTCTGCACGACTGGCTCGAGCGCTTCGAGTTGCTCTCGCGCGCGCTTGACGGCGTCGTGAGCCTTTGTCAGGTCTTCGAAGTGGGCGATAATGTCACTGACGCGCGCACTGGCATCGCTCGGTTCGAGCATGTGGTCGCGGACGAAGTCGTTGAGGTTGCCGACCGACTTCATCGAGACGGTCTGATGAAACAGTTCGAGCGCCTGCTCCGATCGAATTCCGAGCAGGCGACGCAATGACGTTGCGTACTTCGGGAATTCGTCGAAGAGCTCTGCCCCGCCGGCCCGCAGTCTCCTGCGCAGATCTCGCAGGTCCGAGCCGAAGTCGGCGAAGTCCGTCGCGATCGACAGTTCCTTTGTGGCGGTGACGAAAAACCGGTAGGGCTGTCCGGTGCTCTCGCGCTGCTGGAAGACCTGGGCCAGGCTGATCGTCTCGTCGTAGCCTTGGTTGGCGAAGACCCCGAGGACAACGGAGTACGTCTGTTTGTTCTCCCTCAGCCCCTTGGCGCGGGACCGTCCCGTGGCCTCGTTTCGCTCGGACTTGTAGTGGCCTTCGACGTACGAGCGCAGCGTGCGTTCCTTGGCGTCCGCGCCGGCGGCCTTGTTGTAGGCGGCCTTGTGAGATGGCATCAGCAACGTGGTGAGCGCGTCGACGATCGTGGACTTGCCGGAGCCGATGTCACCGGTCAGCAGAGCGGTCTCAGCGCCAGGACTGAACCGCCAGACCTGGCTGTCGAACGTGCCCCAGTTCAAGACCTCCGAGTGCTGCAGCCGGTAACCGGCCCGTCGAGTGTTCCCGTGCTGGACCGTGGCTGATGCTCCTTCACTCATCAGCGGCCACCGCACCGGCGTACTCCCGCAGCTTGGCCGCGAAGTCTGACAAGGTCTGGGCGTCGACGTAGGCCTTGAGGATTCGCCGTACCTCCCAATGGTCGCTTTGACCACGTAGCTGCCGCAGAAAGCCGAACTCGGCCGCCTTCTTGATCGTCGTCTCCGCCTGGTCCACGACGCGCGCATCGTTGGTGGACTCTGCCTGGAAGAGCCTCAGCAGCTCGACGATCTGATCGGTGGTGAGGACCAGTCTGCCGTCACCGCCAGTCGTCTCGAACTCGACGAGCCGCTTGCGCAGTAACACCAGGAGCAGGCTGACGTTGTACGTCAATGCCCGCCTGCGCACCAGGCGCGGGAGCACCTCATCGCCGTCCTCCTCTGGCCGGGACCGCAGATAGGCGTAGCCCTCGGCGTCATCGACGACCACATCGACGCCGATGGTGGCGAAATGGTCTCGGACACCGGCGCCCAGGCGTTCCAACGTGAGCCAGGTGTCCTCGTCCGACTCGCGGTAGACGACGCCTTGCATCAGCCGGATGATGGCGCTGGCGACCGCGTGCTCGTTGCTCATCGTCGCCGCACCGTCACTTTCGGCAGCCGCGCTCGCCTGGTGATGTCCGGGTCGGCGGGGTCCGAGTAATCCAGCAGAGTCTCATCCGCGTCGTCCATGTCGACTGTCACCTCTTCGTCGTTGAGCGCGAGGTAGCCGACGATCTCCGCCGCACCCTGCTCGATGGGGTGCATCGCGATGACGTCGGACAACAGGGCGGAGGAACTCTCGGGCAGCACGGTGCGGATGGTCTCGATCAGGCGTGCTTGGTCGATGAAGGTCTGAGTGAAGAGAAGGTCGGCGTCGACCTCCTCGCTCGCCAGTGGGATGTGGCTCTCGACCGCGACCGCCGCCGGCGGCTGATACAGCGGGCGCTCGAACGGAAGCGCGATCTCGATGCCCGGCTGGTCGACCTCGAGCCCGAAGGCCGGCGGGTGGTCGCGGAGCTCGAGGGCGGTACTCTCCACCGCCCGAACCAGGTCCAGGACGCGCCGGTTCTCCAGCCAGACCTGGTCGTCGAGGAAGCGACGCAGTTGTTCGGATATCTGCCGGACGGTGCGTTGCGCCCGATCGGCAGCCTCGGACCAGTCGTGGTGTATGCCACGGATCCGATGGTCTGCTTCGATTGCTTTGACGGTCGACACTTTGGCGAGCAGTTCGGTGAGCTCGGCCTGGCGCGACTCGGAGAGAAGGAAGTCGTAGAACGATTGGAAGCTCCGGCCCTGGTCCGAGCCGGCGATCTCGGAGCGGCTTCCGACCAACTCGGCGAGCAGTTCGCCCTTCGATCCATCCCAGGCCGCAATCTTCTCGCGCGCGGCACGGTCGAGGAGCCGGAAGTTCTCTTCCACCTCGCGGAAGTCCGAGAGCAGTTCCCGCGCGGTCGCGGAGAGCTGTTGGTAGCGGTCGCGGACCCCGGTCGCGTCCAGCACCGTGATGACGCCGGCCTCGACGGCAGCGATCTCCGCGTCGAGTTCGTCGCGGCGGCGGCGTAGTTCAGCCAGCCGGAGGTCGGGTTCGACTTCGGTTCCGTGCACGATCTGCCGCAGCAACTCGACCACAGTGTGCAGCCTGGACTCGGTCCCGACGAAGGACCTGCCCTTGAGGGTGGTGACCCACGCGTAGGCCTTCTCGAACGCTGGCGTGACTTCGTAGTGGACCTCGTCATCGCAAGGCGGATAGAACCGCCGCAGATAGGCGGCGTCGGTGGCCGCCCAGTCCTCCAAATAGGCTCGCGGCTCCTTCGGATACCGCGGCTCGCCGCTCTCGGTGGGGAGCTCGGCGTTCAGAGCGTGAAGGTGGTCGTCCAACGCGGCCGCGGCCACGCTTGCTGGGCACGCGCCCCGATTGCCCTCCACGAAGAACACCCCGAGGAAGGACAGAATCAGCGTGGAGTTGCCGGCACGCAGCAGTCGCCACGCGGGATGCCGCTCCCGTAGTGCGTCGATCGTTGCGTACTCCATCAGGGCAGACTAAAGAATACTGCCGACAGAATCTTGTGCGCTGGCCTGCAGACTGACTTGCCACAAGTGCGGGCGGGGGTTTCGCGTGGTGACCGCGTCGGGTTCGAATCGATTCAGGCCGGGATTCCTGAAGGAATCCCGGCCTGAATCTCACAGTAGCGGGGACAGGATTCGAACCTGCGACCTCTGGGTTATGAGCTAGCGGCCAGGGATTTTCGGATGTTCGTCCGATCTCATTTGTGCAGGTCAGTGGGGGTCGGGCGTCCCGGTGGTTGCGCCGTGTTGCACTGATTTCGGGTGGTTTCGCAGAGTTT
>NZ_DATJYB010000457.1:0-36747 GCF_035499775.1 Mycobacterium sp.
GACAATGCCCAGGCGGGTAGACACACCAACGCCGCGGGTATCCACGGCAGCGCCCACGTGGCAGCCGGTCGCTGCAGCCCCGCCTACGTGGCGGGGGGAGCCGCCACGACGCCCGGGCCGCCGCACGGTTGCGATCGACAAGCGTTCGGGCCAAGCCGTTGGTGCTGGGCGTCGTTTCGCAGCGGCGCTCATCGACGTCATTGCCGTCCCGATCGCGTTCTTCGCGATCGGTGAAGGAATTTGGTTCGCCGCGAGCAGAACAAGGTGCCAAGACTTCGGCGGCGTCAGTTATTGCTCTAGGCAAATGCCCCCGGGGTGGAATGGCGCGCCAGCGATCATTGCGTTGGTAGCGGTGATCGCGTATTGCCTTTGGAACTGGGGCTATCGGAAGGGCGGAAAAGGTTCGACCATCGCTAATTCCGTCCTCAGGTACAAGGTCGTTCGCGCTGATACCGGTGAGCCAATTGGCTTGAGCGGCAAGCGGATCGCGTTGGTTGTCGTGTGCACCTTAGTCGGGCCGGCACTCGGATACATCGTCTTGCGACTCTACAGGTGGTTGTTGACTTGAACTACCCGACCGGCCTCCAGAGTTGTTCAGTGGTCTCCGCACCGCCGGGCAATTCGATGAACTCGATCGGGGTCCCGTCGGGGTCGGCGATGAACAACATCCGCACCCCGGCGATATCCACCGGCGCAGCGCAACTTACGTCGCCGCGCGCGGCGAGCTGTGCGTATACGGCGTCGGCGTCAGCGACGGTGAACGACATATTGGTATAGCCACGATGCGGACCGGCTGGAACACTCGGCACGTCGCCGAGATCGAGCAGTTCGATCATGGTCCCGCCGATCAGCCCGCCGACCATTCGCCCCGCGGCACCGGTCATTCCGGTCACGCTGTCCAGGCCGGTGCCGTCGAGCTGAACATCGAACACCACGTCCATGCCGAGCACGCGGGTATAGAAGGCCAGCGAGGTGTCCATGTCGGAGACGCCGACGCACAGGTGCGAGAAGTGCTTGATCGGAACGGGTTCGGACATGCTCAGAACAGTCGGCTGTCCGGAGACGGACCCTCGACAGAGCGGACCAGGCCGGCCCCGGTGACCAACGGCAGGTCCAGTGCGGACAACAGCCCCGGCGGCGCGGCGCACACCGCCGGTATGGCGTTGACCATGCGCGACGCGCCGGCCATGCGCGCGCCCAGATCGTGGTCGTGATCGTCGGCCATCTCGAATTCGCACCGCATGCTCGGGGAGCCCTCGATCTCGACGCGGTAGAGACCCCGGCCGGTCGCCAACCCGTAGCCGAGGTCCTTCGGCTCGATGCAGATATGCGGTTGCGGCCAGTCCGGCGCAATATCGTCGCGCATCCGTGTCACATGGTCCAGCACGAAAGTCGCTCTGCCGTCGACATATCCGGTGAGCATGGAGCGCATGGCGGCGATCGTCCCGGCCTCGATGCGACCGGTGGGTGTGTCGAACGACTCCGGCGTCGGCACCCGTTCGTTCGTCTCCTCGATGTCGTCGATCTTGCAACCGAGTCCGGCGGCGAGCTGGTGCAGCACCGGGCCCCAGCCGAAGGTGAACACTCCGGGTGTGGCCGCGAACGCGGTGAACTCCGGCGGCTTGCCGAAGCCGAGGATCTCGTATACTGCGGCCTTGTCGGGATAGGTTGCGTAGTTGAACATCTCGGTCACCCGAACCGATTCGATGACCCGGGACACACCCGAAAGTACCAGCGGTAGAACGTCATTGGCGAATCCAGAGTCGATGCCGGTGGTAAAGAAAGACACACCGCCATCCAGCGCGGCCCGGCGCAATGGGTCGGTGAACGCCGCGTCGACCGCCTCGGGGAACACCAGCGGCACCACCGAACACGACACGACATTCTTCCCGGCCCGCAGGATCGACACCATGTCCTCGACGGCCTCCAACGGCCGCAAGTTGGCCCCGGCGGCGTACACCACCACGTCGGCCGCACCGGCGAGCATCGGCGCCGGGTCCTGCGTGGCCACCACACCCACCGGTACAACGCCGCACAACTCCCCCGCGTCGCGGCCGGCCTTGGCGTCGCTGTGCACGACCAGATCGACGAGTTCCAACTCTGGATGATCGATGACCCCACGCAGGGCGATCAGCCCCATGGAGCCGGGTCCCCAGACTCCAACCTTGAACACTTGGACTCCTAATATTAGGAAACTATGAGCTACATTTAGGACGAATGCTAAGGAGCCGTCCGTGAGCCCGTCAACCGCCAAGTCGCCCCCGACCGGTCGGGTGATGGAGGTACTGACGACGCTCGCCGCTTCACCGCAGGGACGGGCATCGGCCGACCTCGCCAAGATCTGCGGGATCAGCACGTCAACCTGCGCCCTGGTGCTGGCCGAGCTGGAACGGGGCGCTTGGGTGACGCGGCGCGAGGACCGCCGCTACGCCCTGGGCAGCGGGTTGTTCGGGCTGGTGCACGGCCTGCGAATGCAGTTCCCCCTGCTGGACCGCGGGCGCGACGCGCTGCGCTTGCTGCACGAGACGCTCGGCGCGGGCTGCTCGATGTCGAAGATCGGCGACCGGCACCTGACCACCATCGACGCGTTCGGCCACGGCACCGATGGCGAACATGCCGTCGGGCAGCGCTTCCCCATCGGTCCGCCGTTTGGCCTGGTCGCGATGGCCTGGCGCGATGAGGATTTCGTCCAGGCTTGGCTGCGACGGGTCACGCCCCGGCTGACGCCCGCCGAAATTGCCCAGCACCAGCGAGTCCTCGCCGATATCCGGGCCCGCGGCTACGGCGCGTGGCGGTTCGACGACACCCACCAGTCGCTGCACCACCGGCTGGCCAGCGTGCTGGCATCGCTGGAGCCCACCGCACAGGTGACCCGTCAGCTCACCACGCTGATGACCATGGTGACGCTGCAATCCGTTACGGGTGTCCTCGAAACAGAGCTTGCGGCAACGGAATTCGTCGTGCTGCCGATTTTCGGTCGCGACGGCCAGCCGGAGTACCAGATCGAGATCCACCTGGGCGGCGCGGTTGGCCTGACGCTGCCCGAACTCGACGCCGCCCTGCACCATGCGCAGGGCCTACTACTGTAGGAACCGTGCAGATCCGACGGGCGGCCGACCGCGCCGTCACCACCACACCCTGGCTGAAGTCCCGGCATTCGTTCTCGTTCGGCGACCACTACGACCCAGCCAACACCCACCACGGCCTGCTGCTGGTCAACAACGACGACATCGTCGAGCCCGCAACGGGATTCGACACCCACTCGCACCGGGACATGGAGATCGTGACCTGGGTGCTGCAGGGCGAACTGACCCACCAGGATTCCGCCGGCAATCACGGAGTGGTCTACCCGGGCCTGGCGCAACGGATGTCGGCGGGCAGCGGCATCCTGCATTCGGAGAAGAACGATTCCGCCTCGGAGCCGGTGCATTTCGTCCAGATGTGGGTGATCCCCGACGAGACCGGCATCTCCCCCGGCTACCAGCAGCACGAGATTGCCGAGGAGGTATTGACCGGCAACCTGGCGACGATCGCCTCGGGTATACCGGGACACCACGCGGCCATCACCCTGCACAACCGCGGCGCCGCGCTGCATGGCGCGCGGTTGCGGCCCGGCGACACGGTCGCCCTGCCCGCGGCCCCCTACCTGCACCTGTTCGTCCCGCGCGGCCGGATCGCCCTGGAAGGAGCCGGCGATCTCGCCGACGGCGACGCGGTCCGCTTCACCGACGACGACGGGCGGCGGGTCACCGCGATCGAGCCGTCCGAACTGCTGGTCTGGGAGATGCACGTCGGGCTGGGCGGCTAAGCGGGCGAGGCAGACATAGGCGCCCTAACGGCCGTGGCCGAGGACGGCCCGCACTACCGCACGGACCCGGTCTGCGACTGCGTCGCTGGATGAGCTGTCGAGCCTGCCGTCGAGGTGCAAGAAGGCCAGGCCATGGACGAGCCCCCACAAGGCTACTGCCATCGCGTCCGGGTCATCCGATGGAAGCGCTTGTCGCACAATGGAGTACAGGTACTCGGTGATGTTCTCGACTGCCGCGGCCCGTTCGGTGGCGGTCGGATCGCGCGGTTCGGCGAACATCGCCCGGAACAGTCCGGGCCGCGTCAGGGCGAACTGAACGTAGGCGACCGCGACGTCGGCCAGGTCGTCGACGCTGGTTGGCGCGGCGTGCGCCGCCGCCAACTGTGCGGCCAGGTCGCGATAGCCCACCGCAGCGACAGCGGACACCAAGGCCTCGCGGTCGGCGAAATGACGGTAGGGCGCACCGGTGGACACGCCGGCGCGCCGGGCGGCCGCTCGCAGCGACAGTTCGGTGACACCACCATCCTCGAGCAGTTCTATGCCGGCGCGCACCAGCGCCCCGGCCAGGTCGCCGTGATGGTATGACCTGTCTGATCCTGACATCCGTGACAGCCCTCACAAATGTTGACACCGCTTACATCGCTCTCCTACGTTAGCAGCAAGTAAGCGCCGTTTACATACTTTGGAACCCGCGGCATCCCACTACACGGCCGCATAGAGTGGCCACGACAGACAGGAGCCCGCATGTCTCAAACGCAGCCACGACACGCGGCGGCCAACCCACTCAAGGCGGTACGGACCGTGCGGTTCTGGGGAGTGCCGATCGTCATCACGCTGGCCCTCATGTCCGCTCTGTGCGCCCTCTACCTGGGCGGCATCCTGAACCCGACGACCAACCTGCGCCATTTCCCGATCGCCGTGGTGACCGTGGACGCCGGCCCGACAGGCGCACAAATCGTCGACGGTCTACTCACCAGCCCGAAGTTGGACAAGAACAAGTTCGACCTGCGGGTGGTGTCCCACGACGAGGCCAAGCGGCTGATGGACAGCGGCAAGGTATATGGCGAACTGTTCATTCCGGTGAACCTGTCGACCAACCTTCGCGAGTTCGGCGAGAGCGCGGTAGCGCCCACCCATGCCGACCGGCCCACCGTGATGATCTGGACGAATCAGCGGGCCGGCACGCTGGCGTCGAGTATCGCCGGCCAGACCCTGTCCACGGCCATGGCTGAGGCCAACAGCCAAGTCGGCAAGCGCCTTTCGGCCGAGGTCGCCGCGCAACCGGGTGGCGCGTCGTTGACCGGAGCGTCGGCGTCAGTGCTGGCCAACCCCATCGATGTCAAGACCGAGGTCTACAACCGGCTTCCGAATGGCACCGGCAACGGCCTGTCGGCCTTCTACTACGCGCTGCTGCTCCTGCTGGCCGGCTTTACCGGCAGCATCGTGGTCAGCACGCTGGTGGACTCGATGCTCGGCTACGTGCCGGCCGAATGGGGCCCGGTGTATCGCTTCGCCGAGCAGATCAGCATCTCGCGCTTCCGCACGCTGCTGATCAAGTGGACGATGATGGCGTTGCTGGCGCTGCTGGTGTCGGCGGTCTATATGGCGATAGCGCACGGGCTGGGAATGCCCATCGACCACGGCTGGAAATTGTGGGCCTACGGGGTGTTCGCGATCACCGCGGTGGGTGTCACGTCCAGTTCGCTCATCGCGATCCTGGGCTCGATGGGCCTGCTGTTCAGCATGCTGGTCTTCGTGATCCTCGGGTTGCCGTCGGCGGGCGCCACCGTCCCGCTGGAAGCGGTGCCGACGTTCTTTCGCTGGCTGGCCGAATTCGAGCCGATGCACCAGGTGTTCCTGGGGGTGCGGTCGCTGCTGTACCTCGGCGGCCGCGGGGAGGCCGGCCTGACCCAGGCGCTGCTGATGACGTCGCTCGGCCTGGTCATTGGGCTGCTGCTGGGTGGCATCGTCACGCGCATGTACGACCGCAGCGGCTTCCACCGCCTTCCTGGGGCAGTCGCGCTGGCGATCGCCGAAGCCCACCAGGCGCAACACCAGGCGCGTGAAAGCAAGCGCGAATCCGAGCCGGAAGTTGAGCCGGAACGCGAGCCCGAAGTCAAGTCCGACACGGAGGCCGAAAGTCCAAGCGCGGAAACGTAATTCCAGCGCGGCCAGAGCGTCACGCGGCTGTTACTAAAGTTGACAGTGTGACGGATGTGACTAATCCTTGGTTGTTATCGCATCCGGGCCGAAAGGGCTATCGTGCTGACACCACTTGCCGGCTTGCGCCGTCTGGCCGCTTGCTGCGCCGCTGTGGCGGCGTGCGCGACGCTGGCCACCACCACCGGGCAGCCGCTGGCACGCGCCGCCGACGGGCGGGAGATGCTCGAGAGCGCCATCGCGACTACCAAGGGCTCCTACCTGGTCTACAACTTCGGCCCCGGTCACCCCACGCCGATGCTCAACGGCGGCGGGGGCTGGTACGAGATGAACAACGGCGGCCATCTGATGGTCATCAAGAATGCGTCGCAACGGCTGCAGCCGCACCTGCTGGTCGACACGCACCAAGGCGACCAGGCCCGCTGCGAGAGCAACGCGGGGGCCCGCACCGGCGAGGGCCTGTGGCAGGCGTCGGAGATCTACCCGCCGTTGCAGGCGTGGCAGCGCATGGGGCAACCGACCATCGCGATCAACGCGAACTTCTTCGACGTGCGTCCGCAGAAGGGCGGCTCCTGGCGGTCGACCGGGTGCAGTTCGCCGCTGGGAGCGTTCGTCGACAACACCCACGGCCAGGGCCGCGCCAACCAGGCGGTGACGGGCACGGTCGCCTATCCCGGCAAGCAAGGCCTTTCCGGCGGGGGTGAGAGCTGGACGTCGTTGACGACGATGATCCTGCCCGCCGGCGGTGCGCCGTATGTGTTGCGGCCCAAGGGAACCCAAGACTATGACGAGGCCACTCCGGTAATCCAGGACCTGCTCAACAAGAACGAACGGTTCGTGGCGGTGGCCGGGATCGGACTATTGAGCCCTGGCAACACCGGCCAGCTCCACGACGGCGGTCCCAGCGCCGCGCGAACCGCGCTGGCCTACGTGAAGCAGCGTGACGAGATGTACATCTTCGAAGGGGGCAATTACACGCCGGACAACATCCAGGACCTGTTCCGCGGCCTGGGCAGCGACACGGCAATCCTGCTCGACGGCGGTGGATCGTCGGCCATCGTCGTGCGCCGCGACTCTGGAGGCATGTGGGCCGGCGCCGGATCGCCGAAGGGCTCGTGCGACACCCGGCAAGTTCTCTGCGATTCTCACGAGCGGGGTCTGCCCAGCTGGCTCGCCTTCAACTAGCGGCCGCGCGGCTCAGCCGAGCGTCAGGCCCGGCCGAAGCGGAAGATCAGCATGCTCGCCGCCACCACCGCCGCCGTCACCGCGAACACCGGAGCCACGACGAATCGTGACATCGTCGCGCCGACGAAAGCGCCGGCACACATCGTGAAAACGACGCTGAAGCGCAGTTTTTCGCGGGCGCCGGTGCCGCCGGCCAGATGGCTGTCCAGACCGAGGCTGACGATCGTGGACGTCAACACCGTGGTGGAGAGTTCTTGAATCCCGAACTGGCGGGCACTCGAGTGCTGCAGACCGAACGTCACCGCAAGAAGGCCGATCATGATGAGTTTGGTGTTGTCGTGATAGTGCAGCACACCCGCGCCGGCCAAGATCGACAGCGCCACCAGCAACACGATCTCCATGGCCAGCACGGTGCTGATCCAGGCTCGCGCGCGCTCACCGAAATGCCGTGACAATCGGCCGCTCATGATGGTGGTGCACACGAACGTCGGGAGTGCCACCGCGACGGCGGTCAGATCGATGTTGGTCTTCGGGGCAAGCCAGAAGCCCAGGAAGATCACGTTGCCGGTCATGTTGGCGACGAACACGTGCCCGAGCACCAGGATGCTGATCGAGTCGGCCAGCCCGGTGGCGAAGGTCAGCAGCAGCAGCGCGATGACGGTCAGCCGCTCGGATACCGGCGAGGTAACGGCCAATGGGGTGGCCCAGCCGCGCTAGATGCGGGGGGTGATGTCCAGCTGCGTGACCGTCGTCATCCGCGTCACCAGCCAGCGGCCGTGATCATGCTTCAAGTTCACCCGGTAGGACAGGTACTTCAGGGACGGGATGTTCTTCTTCAACGCACTGCTGGACGTCGTGTTGGTGTACACGATCGCGATGGCGTTCGGCCCATCCAATGTTTCGACAGCGGCGCCGGTGACCAGGGTGTTGCTGCTGATCTTGGCCTGCTTGTTAGGGGCCGTGATCGCGTCGACGAATTTTCGGTACTGCGCGGCGAAATCGCCGCTGAGGTAGTTTGCTGCCCGATCGGCGAGCGTGTCCATATTCTCCGGCGTATACGACCACAGCGTGGTGATCGCGTTGGCCGCAGTCCGCGCCACGTTGAGCTTGGTTGCGATGACGGCGCGTTCCGAGAGGTAACGCTGCGTGGCCGCACCCGCGAACCCGGCCGAACCGACGAACAGCAGGCTCGCCGCCACCACGATGCCGACGGCCGTGCGCTTACCGATCAGTGGTTTGGTACGGGGACGACGGGCTCTCTTGTTCCTCTTGTTCTTAGCGGTCTTGCTCTTGAGGGTCTTGCCGTTCTCAAGGGTCTCGGCCTCTTCGGTCACCTCGGCCTCTTCGGCTACGTCAGCCTCTTCGCCTTCGGCGGCCTGTTCGACTTCGGCGGCCTCGGTCACATCAGTAGCGACAGAGGTCTCCTCGGTGGCAGCCGCCTCCTCGTTACCCCCGTCAGTTTCCGCTGCCTCGGTCTCCTCCGAGCGGGCTTCGGACGTGGTGTCGACTTCGACGGCCTCGGTCACATCAGTAGTGACAGCCGGGGCCCGCTTACCGCCAAAACGCCTGTTCCGGAGCAGCCGACGGCCTTTCTTCTTGGTCGCGGTCTCCTCAGAGCCGGCGTCGGACTGCGTGGCCTCGACTTCGGCACCCTCGGTCACGTCGGTAGCGACAGCCCCCTCGATGGTCAGATCACCTGCAGCAGGTTGCTGATCTTCCACTGATTCCCTTCCTGCTTAGCGGTCGCCGTCCAGCGATTGGTGTTATGGAACACCTGTTTCTCATCCGCTGATTTCGAGGTGACGTCGGTGGCCACCAGGACATTGATGCTGCCATCGTCGTTGCACCGTTCCACACCCGCGCCGAGGACGGTGCCAGTGGCGGGCTCGGCTCGGGCGATCACCAGCAGGGTCTCGTTGGCCGTCTCCTGAAAGTGCTTTGCGAAATCGCCGGTTCCTTGAGCCAGTATCCGGTCGACATAGGCGTTCGCGTGATACGGATCGATGGTCGTGAAGTCCTGCATGAACCACGTCACGTAGTTCAGCGCCTCGCGGTTCTTCTGATCGTCGCGGTGATGGGACTGATGGGAGAACAACATCAGGGTGGATGCCGTGATTGCCGCGGCCGTCAGCACCGAAGCGACCGCGACAGCGAGCGGAAACTCCCACCGTCGCCGCGCCGGCGTGATCGTGTCCGCGACGAGCAGTGGCTCCTCGTCGGGTTGAAACTTACGGCGGGGACTCATTTTCCGTCACCCGATTTTGGTTTGGTCACGGGGGTGAGGTCGTCGATGCGCCAACGATCGTCTGCGCCTTTGACAAAGTTCACCCGGACGCTCGCGGTGATATACCGGATCTCGGGCCCATCGCCCCGCCGACCGTGCATGAACACCAACATCGTCGCCCGGTCCGGCGTCGCCGATTGAATCGCGCTGTCGGTCGGCCAGTACTCGTTGATTTCCGGTTGGCCCTTTTTCACTACCTCCTGCTGATCTTTCAGTTTGGGCCGATATTTGTCGGTCGCCAGCGACAGGGCGCGGGAAAAGTCGGCGTCCAGTGATTTCGGGTCGTACGTCAGCATTTGCACGACCAACTTGGGTCCCTCGATCTTGATCTCTTGCCTGGTCTGATCAGTGGCCCGTTCCTGGCTGTACACCACCCCGTAGCTCATGGCCGTACCCGCCACGCACAGCAGGGCAGCGGTCAGCACTGCCGTTGCGGTCCACCGCCGTATGTTCTGCAGCCGCTCGTCCCGTTCGACGCGCCGCACCTCGGTGCCCACCAACATGTCGGCGAAGGTCCGCCGGCTCGCATCCCACATTGGCCACAGCCATCCCACCAGCAATGAAGCGGTGTCAAGCAGGTGGGCCAGGTCCCTGAGCAGCAGAGTCCATGCGCCCGGGGCCGTGTCGTCACGATGGACAACCGCGATTCCACAGCAGGCACGTCCCAGGCTCCAGCCGGTGACCGCGGGCAGCAGCAACCGGTTGACCAGCATCAGCAAGCTGGCGATCGCCAGCACCGAAATGCACACCCACGACCACACGCCGCCCGGCGGCATGGTGTCCCACACCAGCAGCATCGTGACCACCACGGCGACGGCCGGCAGGATGTCGATCGCGAACGCGGCCGCGCGAACGTGCCATGGCGCCAGGCTGTGCCCTGTTGACTCTTTGATGGCCGCCGTGGTCTGAGTCTCCTCAACCAACAATGTCACTTCGTCACCGTGACGAGCTTGGCGATTTTGTACTGGCCGTCCACCGGCGACATTGTCACCCGCAGGCGGTAGCCAGTCTCCTGGTTCTGCTCGGCACTGTTGGACACTTTCACGCGCAACGCGACCAGGATGTCGACCGTACCGTCGTTATTGGTGCGCTCCACGGCTGCCCGCTCATCTGTCACCTGAACGTGGACGTTGGCCGCCTGGTAAGCCTGCACCAGCATGCTGGTGTAGAGCAGCGCCTGGGAACGGTACTCGTCGGTGCCGCAGTCGATGATCTTCTGTTCGCTTTGGGCCATCGCGTTGGTGTCCGGTGCCTGAGTCGCCGCGACACACGCCTTCGCGGCCGCGAGCGCGGCCTCGTTGTTGCGCGCTATCGATTGGCTCTCCTGGTGGGAGATCAGCGCGCGATAGCCCCCGAAGCCCAGGCCACCGGCCGCCAACAGCAGCGCCGCGGAAATGGCGGCCAGCCACCCGCGACCCAGACGCGACGGACCTCGCGCGGCCACTGGCTCCGGCTCCGGCGAATCGTCGGCCTTCACCTCGGTGGTGGCTTCGTCGGCCGCGGGGTCCGAGGCCGCCTCGGCTTTCACCTCGAGCTGCTCGGTTGCGGCCTCAGTTTTGATCTGTTCGGTTCCGGCCTCGGATTCCGGCGAATCCTCGGCCTGCACCTCGGTACGCAACGAATCGTCGGCGTCGGTGGGGTTCAGCCGGCTGGCGCCAGCATCTCCTTCCATCCGTCGTCTCCTGTTTTGCTTGAGTTTTCGACGGAGTATCTCACGCCGTCGGGCCCTACCAGTTCACCACTCTGGGGGCTGTATATAGCGGAGGGAGGCCCGCTCGGAGTGTAGACACACGGGTTGGGCTGTTGTCCGTTGCATTGCACCGTACCTGAACCTGGCCGTTGCAACGGGTCACTGATCGCGGGTGGCGTCAAACCGCCAGGCGGAAGCCGGTCAGCGGGCAGCGGGTTCAGACCGTTATTCACCGACGGCGCTGGGATGACCATACCTGGACGTACCGACTGGTCACAGCGCGCCGAAGGCGCCGGGCAGGTCAAGAGCTGGTTCGGGTCGCCGAACCAGGGGTTGGTGCCCAGCGGGACGTACGGCTTGGGGTCGCGGCACTCACGTGGCGTGGCGGCGCGCTTGCCCGGAACGTCGACACACGGAATGTTGCGCGACCCACGCACGCTGTTGGCCGGCGTGTCCATCGGGATCTTGCAGTAAGTTCCGCTCGGCAACGGAGCGACGCTGGTGTCTGCCGGAGACCGCCATTCCGATGCCGGGATGAAGCCGGTCAGACAGGGCGGCGGCTGGTTGATCGACAGCGCCAGGTCCAGTGCGGCGTAGTTCGGGAACGGCGCGGCCACCGTCTGCGCGATCGCAGCGCCCTGCGGCAGGAACACCAGGACCTGTTCGAGGCCGGCGTTGTACTTCTTCAGCAGGTTTATGACGACCTCAAGGTTCGCCAGCACCTGCGGCAGCGATTCCCGGACGTCGCTGAACAGCTCGTTGACCTGATCGGCGGTCGGCGCTGCCTGGCGCAGGATACTTCTGATGTTGGGGTCGCGTTGGGCGGACTGCGCGGCCAGAGTGTTCAGGTTGCGCGCCCAGCGCTGGATCGCGTCCCCCGACCGGACCTGACTGTCGATCACTGGTCCGGAGTGCTCAATGATGTCGTTGACGTCGTTGATCTGGGTCTTGAAGTCACCGACGATCGCCTGGGTTGCGTCGACAAGCCGTTGCAGGGCGGGACCCAATCCGCCGACCGATTGCGCCGTCTCGTCGAGCAGCTGGCCGATCTTCTCCTTGGGCAACACCTCAAGCCCGCGATTAGCTGTGTCCAGCGCGGGCCCGATCTCACTGGGCACCGAGTTCGTGCAATCTGGACCTTCGCCGCAAATAGTGTTGTGCAGCCTCAAGGTGTCTCCGTCGGCGAAGTACTTGCTCGACGCGGGTTGATTTTTTGGTGTCTCGAGGTCCAGGTACTGCTCACCGACCGCGGACACCGAGTGCACGTTCGCCGTCGCGTTCAGCGGGATCTTGTAGTCGCTGTCGATGCTCATCGTCGCTTCGGCGCCACGCTCCGTCGGTTCGACGGAGGTGACCTTGCCGATGGTGATGCCGCGATAGGTGACGTTTGCCGTCGGGTACAGACCGCCCGATGCCGGCAACTCGGCCTTGAGGTTGTACCGGCCGATACCGACCAGGCTCGGTACCTGCAGGTAATACAGGCCGAGTATGAGCAGCACAGCCACCGTCATGACCCCGAACAGGACCAACTGGCGTCTGATGAAGGGAGTTAGCATGACCCTCTCTCCGCCCTTTCCACCAGCGGTCCGCCGGGTGCGTCGTTCGGGTTCGACGTGTAGCGCACGTCGGGGATCATCGTCGCGGGATCACGGCCGTACGACTGCTCGAGGGCACGCAGCGCGCCGGACAACCCGGTACCGGTCAGGAACGCGTTGTCGACCGAGCTGTAGGTCACATCCAGCGTCAACGACACGTTCTGGTAGTCACCGCGGAATATCTTCGGCACGGTGTCGATGTCGTAGGGCTGAGTGAGGATCAACTTCAGGGCGCCGATCAGGTACGGCGAGGCCCTGCCGAGTTCCCGCAGCGGGCACTGCAACGACTGCAGGTTCTGATACAGCGGCCCCTGTGCTTCGCCGAGGTACTGCGCGGTGACCTGGCTCAGCTGCCCGACCGCGTCGACGGCGTTGATCAGCAGTTGCTTGGTGTCCGCGAAATGCTTGATCAGCGGCGGGACGTCGGTCAGCACCCGCTCCACGACGTCGTCTCGACCGCCCACATAGGTCAGCAGCCGGTTGGTCGAGTCGATCGCGTGCGTGATGTCATCGCGCTGCTCGTTCAGCTGGCGGGTGAACGTGTCCAGCTTGCCGAGGAAGTCGTGGATCTGGGGTCCGCGCCCGTGCAGGATGTTGTAGACCTCGTTCTGCAGCGCTTCCAGGTTCGGGATGCCGCCACCGCGCAGGATCATCGACAGACTGGCCAGTGTCTGCTCGGTGGTGGGATAGGCCGACGAGTTCTTCAGCGGGATGGTGTCGCCGTCCCTGAGCAGCTCCGGCGACGGGTCCGGTGGTGCGAGCAGCTCGACGTGCTGAGAACCCAGCAGACTGGTCTGGCCGATCTTGGCGAGCGCGTTCTTCGGGAGCTTGGTGCTCTTGGACACGCCCAGCGTTAGCGTGGCGATCCAGTTCTTCAAGTCGATCGACTTGATCGAGCCAACGAAGACGTCGGCGACCATCACCTTGCTGTTGCCGTTGATCGCCAGGGTGTCGGGCACCTGCACGTAAAGCGTGTAGGAATCCGGGCCGCTGCCCGGACCGCCCGGAATGGTGACGTTGGAGATGCCGCGCCAACCACACGAACTCAGCATCACCGTCGCTAGCAGCAACACCGACACTTGCCAGGTGCGGCGCCGCAATATCGCGCTCAACGCGCTCACCCGGCCGCTCACTGACCCGCTCCTGCCTCAGCTGGCAGCGGCGGTCCAGCCGGTACCGGCGCCGGTGCCAAGCCGGCCCCTGGGCCCGGCGTGGGTGCGACGGGTCCCGGTATTACCCCTGGCCCGGGCGGTGGCGGCTGGACCGGCACCGGCGCATTCAAGCCCACAGGCGGGAATATCGGGTTCTCGTCGTATGCGTTCGGCGGTCCCGGAGGCGTCTGCAACGTCGACTGAACAGGTGCGATGTTGGGACCGCCCATCAGTTCGGCCAGCGACTCGGGGGTCATCAGGCCCGCGGTGATCGGCCCTACCTTCGTTCCCTGCATCCCCGGCGCGGTAATCCAGCCGTGTTGCGTGTTGCGGTGCGACAACGGCGTGTCTGGCACCCAGATGCCCGGAACGGTCGTGTCCTTGTACCCGGGCGGCGGTTGCAGCCGCGGCTCGGAGTAAGCGATTTGCTTCGGCAGCGTCTCGGCGGTGCTGAACAGGTTCAACCCGAACGGGAAGTAGTTGAACTTGATCGCATCCAGGACCGGGGCCAGATACTGCGCACACAACTCGGCCGATTCCTGATACCCCAGGCGGCTGCCGGCCTGAACCGAGCTGCAGATGAACTGCATCGGGTTCGAGAAGGTGATCGCCGGAACACCGATGACCGACCCGTGCGACGGGTGGTAAATCTGGTTCACGTTCGCCGCGGCCGACGGCAGGACGTGCAGGGCCGTCTCCAACCCGTTCAGCGACTCGGACTGCAGCAGCGTGTTCGTCACCGTTGCCAGGTTGTTGACGTCATGCGTCAGCACCTCACGGTTCTTGTCCAGGAACGGGCGGATCGTGGTCAGCAGCGAGTCGATCTGCAGTGTCGCGTTGGACAGATCCTGATCGGAATGGGTAAGCCGGCTGGTGAACGACGCCAGGTTCTCGTTCAACGCGACAAACTGCTGGTCGTCCTGGTGCAGTGCGTTGACGAACAGCGCCAGGCTGCGTACCACCGCAAAGAAGTCACCACGACCCTCGTTCAACGCGGTCAAGGCCTGCGAGAGGCTGGTCAGCGTCTTGTTGAACGTCTCGCCCTTGCCTTGCAGGCCGTTGGCGAAGGATTCCAGGACCTCACCGAAGGGACCCTTGCGCTGCTCCACCGTGCAGCTCGCATCCTGTCCCTCGGGGCAGGACGGGCCGAGTTTGGAGATGATGTCGGTAATGCTGTTGCGCAGCTCGTCCCACTCGGTCGGCACCTGGGTGCGCTCCCACGGGATCACCGCGTTGTCGGCCAGCACCGGGCCACCTTTGTAGGGCGGCTCCAACTGAATGCTCCGCGATGCCACCAGGGTGGGGTTCAGAATCACCGCAGAGGCATTGGCCGGGACTTTGTACTTGCTGTCGTAGTGGAATTTCACCTTCATCTTGTCGCCGGCGGGCTCGATGCTGTCGATCCTGCCCACCTGCAGGCCCATGATCTGGACCTTGTCGCCCGCATAGAGCGCGTTCGCCTGACGGAAGTAGGCAGTGACGGTGTTGTTGGTCAGCTGCATGAACAGGTGGTAGCCGACGTACGCGGCGACGAGTCCCAGTACCACCACCAGTGATCCGATGATGACCGACACCCGGGACATCGCCGGCAACTTGATGTTGCGGATATCAAAGGCAGTACTCAATTCTGGCTACCTCCCGCCGCGCCGCTACCGCCCGCACCACCCGGGTTGATGTACGGCGCCGGCAATTGCGGACCGGGACCATGCGGCGCGGGCGGACCCGGAGGCAGGCCCGGCGCGAACGTCGACGGCGGGGGCGGCGGCGCCCCGGGGTCGGTACGTGCCAGCGGAGGCGCGCCAGGCATCGGTACCGGCGTGCCGGGGACGCCCGGAGGCGCCTGGCCTGGGCGCGCGCTGCCCGGGAGTCCGGGAAGCGGCGGAAGGCCGTCAGGGTTCGGCGGTGATGCCTGCACGTCGATCGGAACCGGGAATCCGCCCGGTACCGGGCCGAACGGGCCCTGGATCGCTCCCGCGCAAGGCAGCGGGTTCCACGGCCGCGGCAGACCCTCGTCTCCGACCGTGACATTGCCCCCGGGATTGCCCGGCGTGTACGAGCAGGGTGACCCGGGCGGGACGCCCGGTCCCGGATGGTCCGGGGTGCCCTCCAGCAGCGGCGGTGCCGGTGGCGGCGCACCGTTGGGGAACCGGGTGCCGTTGGGGTCGGGCCACCGGTACTCGGGCAGCCCGGCGCCGCGCCAGAAGTTCTCAGGGTCGAGGCCGCGCTTCTTGAATGCGGCGTCGATGAACGGCTGCACGATCTGACCGGGCGCCAGGTTGTGCAGGACCACTTTGAAGAACGGTCCCGACCCGACCGCCTCGTTCAACGACGGGAGGAACTTGCCGACCTCGACGAGTCCGGTGGCCAGGTCGTCTTTGCGTTCCATCAGGATGTCGCTGACCTGACGCAGCTGTTCCAGCACGTGGTTCAGGTTGGGGTTGTCGTTGATCACCCCGGCCAACTGGGTCGAGAACGAGGAGATGTTGCCCAGCAACGCGTCGATGGCGCGTCCGCGCTCGTCGAAGGCGGCGATCAGCGTCTTCGCGTTGACCAGCAGCCGGTCCACCTGCTGGCTGCGGTCACCCAGGATGCTGGCCACCTGGTTGGCCTGCGCGAGCAGATGCTTGATCTCCTCGTCGCGGTGGCCGATCGTGTCGGAGAACTTGGCCACCCCGTCGAGCGCATCTTTCAGGTGCGGGTAGGTCTGGTCGATCGTGTCCGACAACACATGCAGTGACTGTTTGACCGAATCGATGTCCCAGCCGGTAGCGGCCTTCGTGACGTCGAAGAACGCGTCGTAGATCTGATAGGGGGTGGTGCTCTGCCCCAGCGGCAACGCGTCTCCTGGCCGCAGCAGCTGGTTGCCCCGCGCCTCGATCTCGAGAACCTTCTTACCGAGGATGGTGTCGGTGCGAACCGCGAGTCGGCTTTCAGTACCGATCCTGTTGGTGCCGATCGAGAACTTCATCACGATGTGGTCGCCGTCGATCTTGAGTTCTTCGACCTTGCCGACTTCTAGGCCGGCAATGCGCACCTTGTCACCTTTGTTGAGGCCACCGGTGTCGGTGAACTGCCCGTAGTAGCTGGGCCTGGCGAACAACATGGGAACGCTGGTGAAGCTCTGGCCCACGCCGATGACCAGGATCGTCACCATGATGCCCATGAGCCCGATGTGAAGTCGGTTGGCTGGTTCGAGAGATCTCATTGCGGCGAGCACCTACCCGACGGCTGGTGGAAGAGCCGGACCGTGCGGACAGGACCGCCGGCCTGAAGCCCGTTGATCTTCAGTGTGATGTCGCACGCGTAGAAGTTGACGAAGTCTCCGTAGGAGCCGATGCCGCGCCCGATCGAGTTGAGCGCGCCCGGCACCTTGTGGAGGAAGTCGAGCAGCTGCTGACGCTGATCGATCAGCGGCTGCTGGATCGCGTCGAGGTAGTTGATCGTCTTGTGCAGCAGAGCACGGTCCTCGCCCAGCAGGTCCGCGACGGTTCCGGCAGCGTTGCTGATGTTCGCGGTCCCGGCGGCCAACGGGTCGGCATGGTTCTTCAGACCGGTGATCAGCACCTCGAGGTTGTTGACGGTCTCATCGAAGTCCTTGCGGTGCTTGACCGTGGTGTCCAGCACCTTGTTCAAGTTGGTGACCACCTCACCGATGGCCTTGTCACGCTCACCGATCTGCGAGGTCAGCTGCGCGGTGTTGTCGAGGATGTCGTTGATGGTTCCGCCCTGACCCTGGAACACGGTGATCAGGGTCTTCGCGAGGGTGTTGACCTTCTCCGGGTCCAGCGCTCGGAACAGCGGCTTGAAGCCACCGATCAGCGCGTCGAGGTCCAGCGCCGGCGATGTCCGCGCTATCGGGATGAATCCGCCCGGCGACAAGACCTTGTCGAAGCCATCGCCCTCGGCGCGCTTGAGCTCGAGGTAGCGGTTACCGATCAGGTCGAGGTAGCGGATCTGTGCCGTCGTCGACTGATACAGCGGAACCGAACGGTCGACGTTGAAATCCACCCGGACCCGTTTGCCGCCGTCGATCAATGCAACCTTGCTGACCTTGCCGATCTCCACCCCCGAGGCGCGCACGAACTGGCCGTTCCGCAGCCCACTGACATTGCTGAACTCCGCGGTGTATTTGTTGGTGCGGTCGAATCGGATCTGGCCGAACACGATGAAGATCATCACAGTGAAGAGCAGCAGCACCGCTGAGAAGATGCCGAGTTTGACGATGGTCCCGGTGATTTTCATGGGTTGATCGTGTTATCCCCTACCTGACGGCCCCAGACGTACTCGATCGCATAGGGCGAACCGGTATCCAAGTGGTTGTACGGCGCAATGCTGACGCCCGCGTCCATCACCAGGTTGGGTGCGGGCCACAGATCGCGAGTGATGTGCTGCCAGCAACCCGGCGCACCAGCGGGCCCACCATGAGCGTTCACGCGCGGCAGGTTCTCCGGCCACATGTAGGGATTAGGGGCCCCGCCGACCACCCCGGCCAGGCCGCCGACCTGTGACAGCAGGGTAGGTACCAGCGATACGGGGTTGAGCATCAGGCCCAACCCTGACAGCAGCTCGGCGTGGTCGTTCAGCGAGTAGCCGTTGCCACCGAGAAACTGGGCGGCCTTGGGCTCGGTGTCGTGGTAGTTGCGCACCATGCAGAACAGCTCAGGGCTGTAGGTGTCCAGCAACTGGGCGGTGGGCACCAGGTCGGCGGACCCACGCGCCAGATACGGTCCACCGCGGCCGATGACGTCGGCGCCGGTGTTCCCGAACCCGGCCGCCGACAGCAGCGCCTGGTCCAGGTCCTTCTGCTGCGCATTAATGGTGCGCGACGTGATCACCGCGTTGTTGAGGAAGTCGAACAGATTCGGTGCCGCGTCGGCGTAGGTGTCGCCCAGCGCCGCCAACTGCTGGATGTCGTGCCGAGCCTGCGGCATCCGCGGGTTGACCTCGTCAAGTATCACGTTGGCGTTTTCGATCGACTGTCCGAACCTGTCGCCCAGATTGGCGAGCGATTGGGCGGCCGCGCTCAGCGTCAGATTCAGCTTGACCGGATCCACCTGCTGCGCAATCGAGGTGATGGTCTGGAACAGGGAGTTGATCTCGGTTGTCACCGTCTTCGCGGTGATGACGTCTCTTCTGGGATCGAAACGGCCCTGCGGAATCTCATTTCCCTGGGCGTCTTTGGGCGTCGTCAGCGACACGTACTTGCCACCGAACACCGTCGTCGCCTTGATGTCGGCAGTCACATTCGCCGGGATCAGCCGGATGTACCTCGGGTACACCTCCAACTTGAATTTGGCCGCCGGCTTGTTGTCATGCACGTACTCGGAGATGTCGGCGACCCGACCGATCTCCACCCCGTTGTAAGTGACCTTCGAGCCCGGATCCATCACCAGACCCGCCCGCGACGACACCATCGTGACCTCGGTCTTGGGCGTGAAGCTGCCCCGGAATTGCCCGTACACCAAGGCAAGAGCAACCAAAAAGATCACGATCATGCCGATGCCCGCCAGCTTGTAGGGCGGGTTGCGCGGCGTGTTGAGCTTCCCAGGAGTTGTCATGTCGCTACACCGTTAGGGCGAAGTTGGGGTTGACGCCGTACAGCGCCAACGCGGCACACAGGACCACCACTTGCACCGAGACCAGCGACAGGCGCATCGACCGGCCGACGGCCTCGCCGACGCCGACCGGGCCGCCGCCTGCGTTGTACCCGTAGTAACAGTGGGTGACCATCACGACCGCCGCGATGATGATGGTCTCCAAGAAAGACCAGAACACGTCATCAGGGCGCAGGAACGTTCGGAAGTAGTGGTCGTAGGTTCCGTTGGACTGGCCGTACAAGACCGTCGTGACGATCCGGGGCGACAGGAACGACATGATCATCGCCAGCGCGTACAGCGGGATGATCACGACCAGTCCGGCCACGATCCGGGTGGACGCCAAAAACGAGATCGACTTGATGCCCATCACTTCCAGGGCGTCGATCTCCTCGCTGATCCGCATGGCCCCCAGCTCGGCGGTGGCGCCGGCGCCGACCGTGGCCGCCAGCGCGATACCCGTGACGACGGGACCGGCGATGCGCACGTTGATCAGTGCGGAGAAGAACCCGGTGAACGCCTCGACGCCGATGTTCCCCAGCGATGCGAACCCCTGGATCGCGACCAGCGAGCTACCCGACAGCGTCACGAATCCGACGATTGCGGCGGTGCCACCGACGACGGCCATCGCGCCGGTGCCCATGCCGATCTGGGCGATCAGCCGCAGCGTTTCCTTGCGGTAGTAGTGCAGCGCGTGCGGAATCTGCCCGATGGCGACCAACGTGAACCAGGCGAGCTTCCCGCTCTCGTCCATTCCCTGGCTGAAGACGCCGCCCACGCGTCTGAAGCTGTCTGCCGCCCGCGGGAAGCGGGCCCCTACGACTGCGCCTGTCGACATGTCAGTGCCCCGTCCCGAACCGGACTCCGATGGTGGTCAGGATTACGTTGACCGCGTACAGCGCGACCACGCACAACACCACGGTCTCGTTGACGGCGGTGCCCAGACCTTTGGACCCGCCGCGGACGGTCAAGCCGCGGTAGCAGCCCACCAGGCCGGCGATCAGTCCGAACGTCGCGGCTTTGACCGTGGCGATGACCACCTCGGGCATACCGGTGATGGTGGTCAGCGTGGCGAGGTAGGCGCCGCCCGACACGTTCTGCAGGTAGACGCCGAATAAGTAGCCACCTACCAAACCGACCGTGATCACCAGACCGTTGAGCAGCGTGGCAACCACGGTCGCGGCGATCACCCGGGGCACCACCAGCCGGTGGATCGGGTCGATGCCGAGCACCTCCATCGCGTCGATCTCTTCACGGATGGTGCGGGCGCCGAGGTCGGCGCAGATCGCGGTGGAGCCGGCCCCCGCCACTACGAGCACTGTGGTCAGTGGGCCGAGCTGGGTGACCGCACCGATCGCCGCACCCGCGCCAGAGAGGTCGGCGGCACCGAATTGGGCGAGCAGAACGTTGAGCGTGAAGATCAGCAGCACGGTCAACGGGATCGAGACCATGATCGTCGGCAGGAAGGCGACCCGCATGATGAACCAGCACTGCAGGATCAGCTCTTTCCACTGAAACGGAAAGCGGAACAGCGCTTTTCCGGTCAACACGCACATCCGGAAGAAGCCACCGATGAGAGTCAGTGGTGTCTGAAGTTGGTCACGAGCCCAACCGACCGCGCTGGGACGCGTCGACGCCGTCACAGGTGCCCCCTCACGCCTGCGCACCTCGTGGTCTCGCGGCGCCGCGGCGGATCCTGTCGCACGCCTCCTCCTTGCCCCGACCATACGTGTGTGACCATCGGCTCCCTACCCACAGGTAGCAACGGAGACCACAGGAATGTACCCGATGGCCGTCCAGGTGTGAACCGGATCCGCACAATTAACCCTTCGTCAACAACAGGCAAACGTTACAGATTGCTTCGGCTTCCCTTTCTCTCCGCTAAACCCCTTGGCAAAGAATGGCTTTCGGCTTCTTCAGCGGCGCCGTAGCGCACGCGCAGTTCAGTCTTGAGCACCTTACCGGCAGGGTTGCGGGGCAGCCTGTCGACGATCTCGAGCGCCTTGGGGTGTTTGTAGCGCGCGAGCCGTTCGGTCAGGAACTCACTTAGGTCTTCGAGGCGGAGGTGGTCGTCCGTTACAGCCACTACCGCGATGGGCACCTCGCCCCACTTCTCGTGCGCGCGGCCGATGACGGCGACTTCCACAATGCCGGGGTGGCTGGCGAGAACGTTCTCCACCTCGGCGCAGTAGATGTTCTCGCCGCCGGAGATGATCATGTCCTTCTTGCGGTCCACCACCCAGACGTAGCCGTCGTCGTCCATGCGAACGAGGTCTCCGGAATGGAACCAGCCCCCCGCGAACGCTTCCGCCGTCGCCTCCGGGTTGTTCCAGTAGCCGCTCATCATCGTTGGCGCCCGGTACACGATTTCACCAACCTCGCCGACGGGCACGTCGTTCAAATTGCCGTCGACGACTCGGGCGGCCACCGTCGGGATCACCTTTCCGACCGACCCGCGCTTGCGGATCGCGTCGTCGCCCAACAGCATGCAGGTGACCGGCGACATCTCGGTCTGACCGAATGCGGCCAGTATCTGGGTGCCCGGGAAAATAGCCGACATCTCCCGCAGCAACGCGTCCGGCGCCGGAGCGGCCCCCCACGACATCACCCGCAGCCGCAACTCACGGGGCCGTGCTTTCTGTTCGGCGCAGACGGCCTGCCACTGCGCGGGAACCAGAAAGATGCCGGTGACCTTCTCGGCCGCCAACACATCGAGCAGTTGCCCGGGGTCGAACGCACCGAGCGGATAGATCACCGTGGGGACGCCGAGCAGCATCCCGGTCAGCATGTTGCCGATCCCGGCGATGTGGAACAACGGCACACCGATGAAACCGACGTCGTTGGTGATGTCGACACCGCTGGTGTAGAGCACGGTCATGGTCTGGCCGGTCAGGTTCGCATGGGTCAGCACTGCGCCCTTCGGGCGTCCGGTGGTGCCCGACGTGTACATGATCAGCGCCGGCGAGTCGTTGGGGATGTCGACGGGTTCGTGTTCATCGCCCGTCTCGCTAACCAGGTCCTCGTAGCCCAGCACCGCGTCGTCGGTCGAGGCGCCGGCGACGACGATGACGTCCAGCAGCGACTCGATATCGCGGACCGTGGTCGCGACGCGGGCCAGCACGGCTTCGGTGATCATCACGCGTGCTTGGCAGTCCTGGACCAGCAATGCGATTTCGGCCGGGGTGAGCCGGAAGTTCAGCGGGACCGCGATGGCCCCGAGCATATTGGCGGCCAGCACCGACTCCATGAATTCGGTGCGGTTGAGCATCAAGACCATGACGCGGTCGCCGAAGCCGACTCCCCAACGGCTCAGCGCGTCCGCCAGTGCGGCGACCCGCTGCCGCAATTGCGCCCACGTCACGGTGCGGCCCAGGAACCGCAGCGCCGTCGTGTCCGGCTGCATCATTACGTGTCGTTCGAGCTGGTTGACCCAGTTCTGGCGGCGGGCAAGGTACGGCTGGTCTTGGGCGTGCTTTTGGGCCCCGCCAAGATCTCCCGTCAGATGGCTTGCCAATTGCGCGGTCACCCGCATCCTTTCTTCACTCGCGCACCGCTCGCGACAGCTCGACATTTGATTACACGTTGATATTTGATAAAACTTACTGTTGTGTGGGTCACACTAATGGCGTTGATACCCCCAAGACAAGACCCTCCCAGACCCTGAAACTCCTGGCAGGCCCACGTGAACGCACCCCTCTCTACGCGGCCGCGTAGCCGTCCGTCACTGCACCGCTCGCAGTTGTCCGACGAGGTCGCGGGCCACCTACGGGCGGCGATCATGGCCGGAAGGCTGCGTCCGGGCACCTTCATCCGCCTCGACGAGACCGCCGCCGAACTCGGAGTCAGCGTCACGCCGGTGCGTGAGGCGCTGTTGAAACTGCGCGGCGAGGGCATGGTCCAGCTCGAGCCGCATCGCGGCCACGTCGTCGTGCCGTTGACCCGGCAGGACGTCGACGACATCTTCTGGCTGCAGTCCACGATCGCCCGGGAACTGGCCGTTGCCGCCACCTCCCACATCACCGACAGCGAGATCGACGAACTTGCCCTGATGAACGACGCGATGGCGGACGCGGTCGGCTCCGGCGATGCCGACACCATCTCGGCAATGGAGTTCGCGTTTCACCGCGTCTTCAACCAGGCGAGCGGCCGAATCAAACTCGCCTGGTTCCTGCTCAATGCCGCGCGCTACATGCCGGTGCTGGTGTACGCGGCCGACCCGCAATGGGGTGCGGCCGCCGTCGACAATCACCGGCAGCTGATCGCGGCCCTACGTCGGCGCGACACTGCCGCGGTGATCGAGCACACCGTCTGGCAGTTCACCGATGGCGCACGCCGGCTGAAAGAGACGTTGAACGAAGCGGGAATCTTCGGCTAGTCGCCCGCGCGGCGCCGCCGGGCGAAGCGGGTCGCCAAAGTTGGCTTCGGCGATCGCGAGCGCGGCGCAGCCGCTCTAGTTCGCGGATAGCTGCTCGGCGCGCTGCTTGAGTTTTTCGGCGAGGGCGTCGAGCACGTTGCTCATCAACATCTTCACCATCGGCGCGGGCACGGGCAGGGTGGATTCCACATCGAGGTCCACCGTCAGCAGACACTTATCCCCGGCCTCCACCACGCTGAATAGTTGCTCCTGCTTGGCGAACAGGTCCCCCTGCTGCATGACGGTCTGAATCTGGTTAGCCCCCGGGTAGTACACGGCCTGGATATAGGTACCGGGCAAGCCATTGATTTCAGTGTCGAGCCGCAGCTGACTGGGCCGCCCGTCGTCGTAGCGGGCGAGCACCCACGCGCCTTTGATCCCTTCGTTCCACTGCGGGTACGCCTCGAAATCGGCCACGATGGCCATGATCGACGCGGCGTCGGCACCGACCTCGGTGGTCTTGCTCAAAACTGGCATTGGCGAAGCATAGCGGGGTTGCGCGACAGCATCTTCCGCAATCGACCTATTGGTTGGCCCCCGTCACGTCAGCCGTAAGTAGTAGTGATCGGATCGCGTCGGGAATCGGGACCGCCTTGCGACTGTCACGGTCGACATAGACGTGCACCCAGTGCCCGAGTGCGGTGATCGGTTGCGGCTCGTCGTTCTTTGCGTCCCGGAAAACGCCGAGCCGGTAGGTGACGCTGCTGCGTCCCAGCCGCGTCACGGCCAGGCCCACCACGAGGCTTTCCGGGAAATGCAGTTCGGAGAAGTAGCGGCAGCCGGACTCGGCGACGATGCCCAGCGCGGGCGTGGTGATCGGGTCAAGACCGGTGCTGGTGTTGATCCAGGCATTGATCGCGGTGTCGAACAGCTGGTAGTAGACGGCGTTGTTGAGGTGGCCGAACATGTCGTTGTCGGCCCACCGGGTCCCCACCGGCCACAGCACCGGGAAGTCGCTGCTGATCAGCTTGTCCGGTGCGGGCGGGACCGCGGGGACTCCCGGCTCCGTAGTCATGGTTGTATTCCAACATGTTTCACATTCGGGGCGCGGTGCTGGAACGAATCGGTTCGCCGCGGCCATATGCGGAATCCCGGCCGATCGGTATCGCCGATCTCGAACTAGACGGTCCGGGCGCCGATGAAGTCCTGGTTCGCATCGAGGCCGCCGGGGTTTGCCACTCCGACCTGTCGGTGGTGGACGGCAACCGGGTGCGGCCGGTGCCGATGCTGCTCGGTCACGAAGCGGCCGGAATCGTCGAAGAGGTCGGTTCCGGTGTCGCCGATCTTGCGGTCGGTCAGCGGGTCGTGCTGGTGTTCCTGCCGCGGTGCGGCCATTGTGCGGCCTGCGCGACCGAGGGCCTGACGCCGTGCGAACCGGGCAGCGCCGCCAACGCCGCCGGGACATTGCTCGGCGGCGGGATGCGGCTGGTCCGGGCCGGTCATCCGATCTACCACCATCTGGGGGTCTCGGGTTTCGCGACGTACGCCGTCGTCAACCGGGCCAGCGCGGTTCCGGTGCCGTCCGACGTCCCGCCGGACGTGGCGGCCCTGCTCGGCTGCGCGGTGCTCACCGGCGGTGGCGCTGTACTCAACGTCGGCGATCCCCGGCCGGGTCAGACGGTGGCCGTCGTCGGCCTCGGCGGCGTCGGCATGGCGGCGGTGATCACCGCGCTGACATACGACGACGTTCGCATCGTCGGCGTCGATCAGTTGCCCGAAAAACTAAGTGCAGCAAGAGATTTAGGCGCACACGAGACGTATACGCCGCAGCAGGCCGCCGACGCGGGCGTCAAGGCGGCGGTGGTCGTCGAGGCGGTCGGCCACCCGGCAGCGCTGGAGACCGCGATCGGGCTCACCGCCCCCGGAGGCCGCACCATCACCGTCGGGCTGCCGCCGCCCGCTGCCCGAATCAGTGTGTCGCCGTTGGGTTTTGTCGCCGAAGGCCGGTCGCTGATCGGCAGTTATCTGGGCTCGGCGGTGCCCAGCCGCGACATTCCCCGGTTTGTCTCGCTGTGGCAGGCGGGGCGCCTGCCGGTCGAGGCGCTGGTGTCGTCGAGGATTCGGCTGGACGACATCAACGAGGCGATGGACCATCTGGCCGACGGTACCGCCGTTCGCCAGCTGATCACTTTCTAGTGGCGAGCAGACGCAAAAGCACCTTATTTGGGGCGTGTCGGGTGCCTTTGCGTCTGCTCGCCGTGGAAAGCCTTGGCCAACGCGTCGGCCTGCAGCGCGAACAATCGCTGGGAAACCGACCAATCGGGCAACAACGAATCGAATCCGTGACAGACGCCGGGGAAGACGTGCAGCTCGGTGGAGACCCCGGAACCAAGTAGCCGCAACGCATATTCGACCGCTTCGTCACGAAACGGGTCGATCTCGGCGCAGGTGATCAAAGCCGGTGGCAGACCGCGCAGCTCGTCTCGCCTGGCGGGCACGGTTTCCGACGACGGGGCCTGGCCGGCGAGGTAGTGACGCCACATCAGGTCGGCGGCCTCACCGTCGAAGGCCGGTGTCGTCCGGAACTCCGTCATGGACGCCGTGGGCCGGTCGTCGAGCACGGGTTGGTGCAGCAGCTGGAACACGACCGGCGGCACCGATCCAGCTGCCGCACGCTGCGCCAGGCACGCGGCCAGACTCGCGCCGGCACTGCTGCCCGCAACGGCCAGGCGCGCGGAGTCGAAACCCAATTGCGCCGCGTTGGCGGCGACCCATTTCAGCGCCGCGATCGCATCGTCGAGCGCGGCCGGATAGGGGTGCTCCGGCGCCAACCGATAGTCGACCGACACCACCGAGCAGCGGACGCGGCGGGCGAGCTCGAGGCACTGCCGGTGGTCGGTGTCGAGGTCGCCCAACGCGAAACCACCTGCGTGGCAGTAGACAACCACGGGTGACGGGGCCGCCCCACCCCGGTAGATACGCACCGGCACCGAGCCACCGGCGACGGCGTGTTCGACAAGCACGCCGGCCGCGGCCGTCTCCTGTTGGGCGGCAACGCGACGACGCTCGTTCATCGACTCCCGGATCAGCGGGATCGCTTCGGCGGTAAACAAGGTCCGGTTGATCGCGACCGGGCGCAGTGCGGGGTCGAGCCGCTCGACGGCCTGCAATTCGGTCACCGGATCTGCAGGCATTGGCCGCCGTCGACGACGAGCTCGGAACCCGTGATGAACGACGCTTGCTCGGAGACCAGGAACGCGACCGCGTCGGCGATCTCGCCGGGACGGCCCAGTCGGCCGAACGTCGACGCCTTCACCAGCCGTCTCTGGGTAGCGTCGTCGAGCATCGGGGTCGCGATCGGTCCGGGGAACACGGCGTTGACGCGGATGCCGGATGGGGCCAGTTCGGCCGCCGCGGTTTGGGTCAGACCGCGCAGCGCCCACTTCGACGAGCCGTAGGCGCAGTGCTGGGGAAAGGGACGGATCGCTCCCGTGCTGCAGATGTTGACGATGGCGGCGTTTTCCGCGGCACGCAGTCGTTCCAGCGAAGCCTGCATGCCGAGGAATGCGCCCAGACAATTGACCCGCCAAGCGTTTTCGAAGTCGTCAGCGGTCTCGTCGGCCAGCGCGGCGCGGTGCAGCACGCCGGCGTTGTTGACCAGCGTGGTCAGCGACTCGAATCGGTCGGCGACCCCTTCGACGGCCGCGTCCCAGTCTGTCGACGAGGTGACGTCAAGCTCGATCCCGATCATGTCGTCGTCAGCGAGTTCCTCGACCGCGGCGGCAAGCCGGTCGACCCGACGGTCGCAGGCTGCTACGCAATAGCCTTGTGCGCGTAACTTTTTAGCGATAGCCCAGCCCTGCCCGCCGGCGGCTCCGGTGACCAGCGCGACACGTCGAGCGGTCATGGTCAGGGAACCTCAGGGCTGTCGGCCAGGCCGTGGCTGGTGACGAACCGGCACCGCCGTCGCCGGAAGCGCCACCGCTCGCCCTCGCGCACCAGCTCGTCGTCGTACACGGCGGGCCGCAGGTGCAGGTCGCCCGCTCTGACGAACAGCACCTGCGATCGTGCCGTCGCGGTGCTGCCGTCGACGTCGATGCGCGAGACTCCGGTCAGGTGCAGCCCGCGGGGCGCGTCCCGGAACATCTTGTGGATTCCGTCGCGACCCGCGAAAGCCCGTCCGTAGACCAGGAATTCGGCTTCCTCAGCGAACAAGTCCACACACTGGTCGATGTCGCCGGCATCGAGGGTGAGCGCGTAAGTGGCGATCAGTTCACGGATCGCGGTCTGGTCGTCGCTCATAGCGTCTTCGCCTCGCGCAGATACTCTGCCGCGCCGCGCCGCAGGGCCTGCGCTTCGGCGGCCAGGGTGACCATGTGAAATCCCAGCTGTCCCATGGCACAGCCGGTCTTGCCCTCTCCCGCATGGATGCCGGTGACCAGGCCGGCGTCTGTGGCCGCGCGATGGACTCGCACTATGGTGTCCAGCACTTCTGGCTTTCTGGTCGCACCCACTGCGTCGAAGCCCATCGAGATGGCCAGATCGGCTGGGCCGACATAGATTCCGGTCAGGCCCTCGACACCGCAGATCTGCTCGAGGTCGGACAGCGCCGCCGCCGTCTCGATCATCGCGAACACGCTCACCCGGGCTTCCAGCGCGGTGGCGTCGTGGCCCAGGCTGGCGCGCAAGGGGCCGAAGCTGCGGATGCCCAACGGCGGATAGCGCGTGGCGGCCACCGCCGCGGCGGCCTGCTCGGCCGACTCGATCATGGCGATCACGACGGCGTCGGCCCCGGCGTCCAGCACCCGCCCGATCGGAGCCGGGTTGGCATCGGGCAGGCGCACCAGGGTCCCGATGGGCACCTGCTCGATCTGCCGGAGTATGCCGGCGATATCGACGTCGTCGAGGTATCCGTGCTGTGCGTCGAAACCCACATAGTCGTAACCGGCCCGCGCGAATTCCTGGGGTCCGATCAGCGTCGGGCCGGTGATCCAGCCGCCGAACAGCGGAGTCTCCCCGTTCAGGGCCAGCTGCAGGTTGCTGGTGAACTTGTCAGCCATGCTCAGTCCGCAATCGCGATCTTGACGCGCTGCGGATCGGGCCGGCTGGCCAGGTCGAACGCGGCCTGCACATCCGCAACACCGAACGTGTGGGTGAGATATGAACCGAGCAGCCCGGGATGTTCTGCGGCGAATTTTGCGGCGAGTTCCAGCACCCGCCGCCGGTCAAGCGTCACACCGGATTTCAGCGTCAAGTTATTGCGCAGCATGGTGCGCATACTAATCGGGTAGGCATCGTCGTCGGCAACACCGAAATATAAGACGGTGCCGCCGGGGGCGGCAGCTGCGATGGCGTGACTGAGGGTGGCGACCTGATGGCCGACGGCCTCGATGACGACGTCGGCGCGATCCGCCGCCGCCAACTGGCTCACCCAGCGGTCGCTGGTCGCACGCACCGCGTCATCGACGCCGAATTCGGATGCGAGGCTTGCACGGTCGACCGGATCGACCCCGGTAACCCGGCGGGCTCCGAATGCCTTGGCGACATAGGAGAACAGCAGCCCGATAGAACCCTGGCCGATGATCGCGACGTGCCGGCCGGCCAGCTCCGGCAGTTGCTCACATGCGTAGAGGACACAGGCCAGCGGTTGCAGCCCGACCGCCTGCGCCGCGCTCAGCGAGGGGTCGTAGGGCGCCAACCCGTCGCCGTCGCTGACCACACGTTCCATCAGGCCGTCGAATCCCGAGGCCCAGCCCACCACAAGATCTCCCGCACGGTGCCCAGGATGCCGACTCGCGATCACCTCACCGGCGACTTCGTGGACTGGGAAACCGTCCTTTTCGGCCGCGCTGCGGCCGTCGTCGCCCGGTAGCCGGCCCCGGGCACCGCGAAAGGCGGGCAGATCGCTGCCGCAGACGCCGGCCGCCAAGAAGCGCAGCAGCACCTGGCCATCGGCCAGACAATCCGCGGTCTTGTCCGCGATCTGTGTCCGCTGGAACAGATAGGGAGCGACGATCCGGCAAGACCACACGTCAGACCTCCACCGGGATCTTGTTCCATCCCCACTGGAAGCTGGACGGCAGCCGGCTGGCCTGCTCGCCACGAATCTCGAAGTCCGGCACCCGCCGCAGCCATTCCTGCAGCAGCACAGCGACTTCCAGCCTGGCCAGGTGGTAGCCGATGCAGAAGTGCTGACCTCGACCGAACGCCAGCGAGCGGCGGATGGGCCGGTTCCAGATGAACTCGTCCGGCTCGGGATACTCCCGCTCGTCGCGGTTGGCCGAAGCCAGCAGGGTGATCACACGCTGGCCCGGTTGGATGGTTTCGTCGTGAATTGTGAAGGGCCTACGGGCTGTTCGGGCGAACCACTGCGCGGGCGCGCAGAAGCGGAGCATCTCCTCGCGCGCGACCGGCACATTGGCGGCGGGATCGGCGCGGACCGCCGCCATCTGGTCGGGCCGTTGGCTGAGCTCCCAAAGGCCATGAGCGACGATCTTGGGTACCGTTTCGGTCCCGCCGATGAAGATGCACAGCATCTGGGTCGCGACTTCGACGTCGTCCAGTGCGGTCCCGTCCGGTAGCCGATAGCCGAGCAGACCGTCGACAACGGGCAATGCGGCGTCCGATTGGCCGCCCCGGCGGCGCTGGACCACCGGAATGAGGTAGTCCAGATAGTTGGGCCGGGCTTGCGCCGTATCGACTCCTTTGCCGGGCTCGGCCAGGCTGCCGGCGTTCACGGTGGCCAACACCTGGGGCGCGAGATCGGTTGATATGCCGAGCAGATCACACACCATCGACGCCGCCACGATCCCGCCGTAATCCTGAGTCAGGTCGAACGAACTCTGCGGCAGCAGTAGATCGAGTCGCTCATTGGCCAGCTGGCGGATTCTGGCCTCCAGCCCGGCGACCGACCGCGGCCGCAACGGCTGGGAATGGGCGCGGCGGATCTCGCCGTACAGATCCGTGTCGAACACGGCGTGGAACGGCAACGGGTGCAACGGCGGATCGTCGATCGGACCCGTGTTGTGTTGTGCCAGAACGGATGCCGCCGGCAGAGTCCCTTCCGAGGCGACGAACGTCCCGTCGTTGACTTCCAGCACCTGCCAGATGTCCTCGAAACGGGACAGGGCGAAGGTATCCCATTGCGGCATGTAGTACACCGGATGCTGATCGCGCAGGATCCGGTAGTACGGCAACGGCTTTGCCATCACCGTTGCGTCGAATGGGTCGTAGTGGAAGCCCACGGGCCTGTTCACTGCAGCGGCGACGGCGGTAGGGCCTGCAGAATCGAGTCTTCCCAGCCGTCGCGCAGTGCCGGTGCCACGCTCATCCAGGTGACGATCTCGGCGGGCGGGCTCTCCTTCCACGACGGGTAGTGGTTGGCGAAGCATTCCCAGCCGCCGTCCAGTGCCCAGTAGTGAATGACCTCGTTGTAGCGAAACGTCGTGGTGAACGAACCCAGCCACCGCTTACCGGTGCGCTCCGACCACGGGACGTAGAGCCGCTCCAGTTCGCGGATGTAGTCGTCTTGCCGCCCCGGCTTGGTCTGCATGATCTCTTGGATCACAAGCGGCGCAGTGAAATTGGCCTCGCACAGTTGTGCCAGCGTTTTGTTGCTGGGCCCGGCGTACATGATGCGTCCCTCGCCCGACGCGCCGATGTCGGCCAGAAACGCCGACCACTTCCCAGCCGCCTCCTCATGGCTGCCGCCGCGTGCCTGCGCGGCGCCGATCCTGGCGTAGTCGGAGAACCCGTCGATCTCCCAGATGATCGTCACCTGTGGCCAGTGACCGTTGTAGGGGGTGCATTCCCAAATCGCGAACAATCGCGCACCGAGCTCATCCATCATCGGTCCATAGATGTCGGCAAACACCTCGGTGAAGCGGTCGCTTCGCCCTGACCCCAGCGCGATCGTCTCGTGCAAGTACAGCAGCGCTTGGCGGTGGTACTTCTTCATATTGCTAGCCAAGGCGAATCAATTCCGAGTCGACCGGCAACCCAGTCGCCAAGTCGCACAACAGCGTTTCGGTGGGATCGACTGTGCCGCAACCAATCTCAGCTGCCGCAAGCGCATGGGCCTTGTACACCCGCGCTGCCGCGCTGAGCACATGCTGCACCCGGGTCATCCCGCGGTGCACCCCGAGCGAACAGCCATCGCCCCACAAGGCGACCTCGGTCGACCGCTGATCCAAGGCCTTTAGCACCTTGGCCCGAACCCGCGCATCCGCTGTGAACACCTCTGCGCTGACCGCCAGGCCCTGGCTCATGGGACGGGTGAACCCCGAATCCAGATCGACGGCCCGCACCCCGAGTATCTGCAGAGGCCGGGTATCGCAACCCTGTGGGAGCAGCACCGTCACCTCCCAGCCGGCCATCACCCGGTCGTACATCCACCCCCCGGCGGCCCGCACTGCGTCGTCCGCGGCTGCGACGACGTCGAGGCGGTATCGCAGGCAGTCGTCGTCCAGATGAGGCTTGGAAGTTCGCGGTGCCCTGTCTCGCTCCCGGTAGTCGCTGATGTTGAAAGTTGGCGTGACCATCGATCCGTTCCTCTTGCCACGAACCAATGCGTTCGGCGTGGCCTAGCTGGGGTGACGCGGCTCACCGGACAGCGTGACACTTTTGCTCAAATTTGTAAAGGTGCCAGCTGGCCGGTCACGACCTGCGACGGGCCGCGAGTTCGGCGAGAACTTCGTCGGTGTGCTGGCCGAGTTGCGGTGCCGCAGAACGTGGCGCCCACGGTGTGCCATGGAAATCCGCCGGCGTGGCGACCATCGGGATGGTGGCATCCGCATCCGGGCCGTCCGGAACCTGCACGATCCCGCCCGCGGCGTGGAACTGTTCGTCGGCCACGACGTCCTCGACCGTGTTGACCGGCGACCAGAAGAAATCGGGTTCGCCCGCGAAGACCTCCGCCCATTCGTCGAGCGACCTGGTCGCGAAGATCTCGTCCAACGCGGCGATGAGTTGCACGGCGTTGACGGCGCGGGATCGGGCGTTGCTGTATTGCGGGTCGGTCAGCCACTCAGGCCGTCCGACGGCACGACACAGCGCGGGCCAGTGCCGGTCGATCTCCAGCCCGACGATCCAGAATCGCCGTCCGTCGGAGGCGGTGTAGTTGTTCATGCACGGGTTGCCCATCGACTCCCGCTGTCCGATCGCGATCTGCTGGCCGCTGAGCAGGTAGGTGTTGAGGTCGAAGCTCACTGTGTAGGCGCCCTGGCGGTACAGCGAGGTGGTCACCAGTTGACCGGTTCCGGTGCGCTCGCGGGCGAGCAGCGCCGCACACACGGCGCCGGCCAGGGTCATGCCGGCCGAATGGTCCCCCATGCCGCCGCGCTGGAAGGGTGGCGTGTCGCCCGGCCGGGTGAGCAGGTGGGCGACACCGGCGCGGGACCAGAACGCCGCTACGTCGTAGGCGGCCCGGTCGGCGTCGGGCCCGGTTTCGCCGTAGCCGGTGATCAAGCCGTAGACCAGCCGCGGGTTGCGGGCGGACACCGAGTCGTAGTCCAGCCCCAGGCGCTGCAGCGCCCCGGGGCGCACGTTGGTGACGAAAACGTCTGCGTCGGAGAGCAATTCGAACGCGGTATCGCGCCCTTCGGCCGTGGTGAGGTCCAGCACGATGCTGCGCTTGGAGCGGTTGTCCATTTCGAACGGCGGGTTCACCCCGAGGTCGATTCCCAGCATCCGCCCGAACATCCGCCCCGGGTCACCGGTCGGGGGTTCGATCTTGACGACGTCGGCGCCCCAGTCGGCCAGGATCGCGGCCGCGGCCGGTCCCGCCACCCAGACCCCGAGCTCGACGATCCTGATGCCTTCTACCGGTCCCGCCATGGCTGGCACCCTAGCGTGGGCGGTTCGCGACTCCAATGGCAACGAATGGACGGACAATTACTCCGAGCGGCTGGCGCCCCACATGAGCTCGAGATATTCGCCTGATCAGCTGTCGACGAAGGCTCGCGCCTGCTGGCCTCCCGGGTTGCCCTATAAAGAAGAAGGGTCCTCCGGCGGGAGTTGTGGTTCGCGTGGCTTCCCGCGCCACAAGTTCCAGATCCCGCCACCGACGAACGCCGCGGCAGCCACGGCAGACATCACCACCCGCCAGGTATGCGCATGGCGCTGGTGAGAATCCAGCGCCAGAATGCCGATGTACAGGCCGAAGGTCACGTACGCGGCGTCGCGGTAGCGCTGCCGCGCCGCCTTGTCGCGAAACCAGTAGATGTACAGCACGAGCGTGAGCACGAGGAGCACCAGTCCGACCCCGATGTAGACCATCACCAAAGGGTAATTGGCGCTGGAGAGCGCCCACTCGCATACGCTGATGTGCGTGAAGCTGCGGCTATGTGCGTCAGCTTTCCTGACGATCTCGGCGACGGCCCTTCCGTCGGCGGTAGCCGACCCGGCGCAGTTTCCGGACCTCAGCGGCTACAGCGATGCCAACGCCCCCGATTACACGACCTATTCGGCGTACATGACCGCCGGTGTCCAGTTCCAAACTCCCGGTGGCTATCGGTGCCGGATGAGCTACACGACGAAGGCCGCGAGGTCGGATCTGAGCTGCTGGGGCTCGTTGCCCGGGACATCGCACAATTACGTCGGGTTGCGCTACGTCGGCGGACCGAACTCGCCCGGAGCCGAGTTTTCCGATATCGATCTGGCCTCGATGGAGATGTACGACTGGATGGACGGCAGTGGGACGCACGAGCGCACGATCAGTCCGGACGCCTACAAACTCCTGCCCCCGCACAGCAAGGTGATGTACAGCGAGGGCACGCCGAAAACGTGCGCCGTGGACTCGTCGATGACCGCTTGCGAGTTGAAGGGCACAGCGCCGGACCAACACCACGGGTTCGTCTTGTCGCCGCAGGGCAGCTGGACATTCTGAACCTGCCTTGCGGCAGCGCGGCGCGTCACCCCGCAGTCAATTTCACCACCCGATTGGTGCCATTGTCGGTGACGTAGACGTTGCCGGCGCCGTCGACCGCCACACTGTTGGGGATGCTGAGGCCGGTGAACGGCAGCACGGTCGGGACGGCCGAGCCCGCCGCGAGTTTCAGCACGCGGCCGGGGTTGGCGGCCGCGTCGGTGACGTAGACGGCGCCGGCGCGGTCGACCGCCACACCATCGGGTGCGCTGAGGCCGGTGAACGGCAGCACGGTCGGGGTGGCCGAGCCTGCGGCCAGCTTCAGGACCCGTTTGTTGAATACGTCGGCGACGTAGACGGCGCCGGCGCGGTCCACTGCCACACCGTTGGGGGTTCTGAGGCCGGTGAACGGCAGCACGGTCGGGGTGGCCGAGCCCGCCGCGAACCTCAGCACTCGATTGTTGAGAACCTCGGCGACGTAGACGGCGCCGGCGGCATCCACCGCAACATCGCGGGGAGTGTCGAGGCCGGTGAACGGCAGCACGGTCGGGGCGGTCGAGCCCGCCGCCAGTTTCAGCACCCGATTGCTCTTCGATTCGGAGACGTAGACGGCGCCGGCGCGGTCCACCGCCACACCGGTGGCGTCGCTGAACGGCAGCACCGTCGGGGTGCTCGACCCGACCGCCAGTTTGAGCACCTGCTTGTCGCCGCCCCAGTCGGCGACGTACACGTCGCCGGCGGTGTCCACGGCCACACCGTAAGGCTGGCTGACGGCGAACGGCAGCGTGACCTGCGAACCATATGCGGGTTCGCGGCCCTTTTGCTGCCCGCTGATGATGAAAACGGCGACGACGATGACGGCCACGTTCAACAGGGCAGCAGCGATCATGATGGCTTTTCGGCGCCACCCCCGGCACCGGGGCGGGGTGCGGGTGTCCACTGGCTCACCGTACGCAGTCAGCCGCTGAACCGACTGGCAAACAAGCTACTCGTGCGGCCGGCCGATGCCGCTCCTGGAATCGGTTCGGCACCGATGGTCTTTACACTGGACGGAGACTTTGTAACCCGCGGTGGCGCGGCAGGAGGAACCCATGAGCCTGGTGGCCGGACGTGGCCCGCTGAGCAAGGATCCGGCCGGGCGGTTCTGCCCCCCGGTGTCTGCCAACCTCGTCTACATCGAGCCACATCCGCGGCGGGTACAGGCATTTCGGGATGGGCGCCCGGTGATCGACACCGAGCGAGCGCTGATGGTGCACCGGCAGGGCCACCCGCTCAGCTACCTGTTCCCGGCCGACGAGGTCGGCGACCTACCGAATCAGCCCGAGCCGGAGGCGCCCGGCTTCGTCCACGTGCCCTGGGATGCCGTCGACACCTGGCTGGAGGAAGGCCGCAAGCTCGTGCACTACCCGCCCAATCCCTATCACCGCGTCGACTGCCGGCCGACGCGGCGCCGCCTCCACGTGGCGGTCGCCGGCACCGTGCTGGTCGACACGGACGACACCGTGATCGTCTTCGAGACTGCCCTGGCGCCAAGGCTTTACGTCGATCCCGCGCAGGTGCGCACCGATCTGCTGCGGAAAACGGAGACGTCGACCTATTGCAACTACAAGGGTTTCGCGACGTACTGGTCGGCAGTTATCGGCGACGCGGTCGTCGAGGACCTCGCCTGGAGCTACCCGGACCCGCCGCCGGAAAGCCTGCCGATCAAGGGATTTCTGAGCTTCGACGAAACCCGCGCCGATGTGGCCGCCGCGCTACCGGTCAGCCACCGTAGTTAGGCCGTCCAAGCCCGAGTTCGTGCTGGGCGATCATGTTGCGGAACACCTCCAGGGTCCCGCCGTAGATGCCGGCGGGGACGGCCAGCCGGAAGACGTATTCCGCCGCGCCGTCGCCGGCGGAGCCCGGCGTGTCCGTCGGCAATGCCGATGCCGGGCCCAGTACGTCCATCAAATCCCCGGAGATGTCGCGCATCGTCTGCGCGATCGCGACGCGCCCGAACGCCGAGGGAGCGGACAGCGCGGCCTCCATCCGGGCGACGCTGCGACCCAGCCGGTACTGCACC
>NZ_DATJYB010000458.1:0-3283 GCF_035499775.1 Mycobacterium sp.
TGCGCGAGTACATCGACTGGCAGCCGTTCTTCAACGCCTGGGAGATGAAGGGCCGCTTCCCCGACATCCTCAACAACCCGGCCTCCGGCGAGGCGGCCCGCAAGTTGTACGACGACGCCCAGGAGATGCTCGACACCCTGATCAAGGAGAAGTGGCTGACGGCCAACGGGGTGATCGGGTTCTTCCCGGCGAACGCGGTCGGTGACGACATCGAGGTGTACACCGACGACACCCGTACCGAGGTGCTGACCACGCTGCACAACCTGCGCCAGCAGGGCGAGCACCGGGACGGCATCCCGAACCGGTCGCTGGGCGACTTCGTCGCGCCGAAGGACACCGGTCTGGCTGACTACGTCGGCGCCTTCGCCGTCACCGCGGGGCTCGGCAGCCAGGACAAGATCGCGAAGTTCAAGGCAGCCAATGACGACTACAGCGCAATCCTGCTGGAGTCGATCGCCGACCGGCTGGCAGAGGCGTTCGCCGAACGGATGCACCAACGGGTCCGCACGGAGTTCTGGGGATTCCAGCCCGAGGAGCAGTTGGACAACGAGGCACTCATCGGTGAGAAGTACGTAGGAATCCGTCCTGCCCCCGGCTACCCGGCCTGCCCGGAGCACACCGAGAAGGTGACGCTCTTCAAGTTGATGGACGTGCGCGAGCGGACCGGCATCGAGTTGACCGAGTCGATGGCGATGTGGCCCGGTGCCGCCGTCAGCGGCTGGTATTTCTCGCACCCGCAGTCGCAGTACTTCGTGGTCGGCCGGATGGCCCAGGACCAGGTCGCCGACTACGCGAAGCGCAAGGGCTGGACCCTGGCCGAAGCCGAGCGCTGGCTCGGCCCCAACCTCGGCTACAACCCGGAGGACTGACCCCCGCTCGACGTCGTGTCTAGCGGCCCAAGCCCTTCAGGTAGGCCGCACCCGCGGCGCGCGACTCAGTGTCCCGCAGCGCGGTAACCAGCGAGTCGGCGTCATTCCAGGCCCGCATGGTGCCGACCATCTGTTCGGTCACCGCGTTGGTGTGCCGCTTGGTGGCGGTCAGGGTCAGCGCCGACTTGCCCGCCAGCTGCCCGACCAGCTCGTCGACCGCGGCACCCAGGTCGGAGGCGGGCACCACGCGGTTCAGAAAGCCCGCCGCGAGGGCCTCGTCGGGGCCGAAGGGCCGGCAAGTCATCACGAGTTCCTTGGTCCGTGCCGGACCGATCTCGCGGACCAGCCGGGGGATCCCGCCCCACGCGAGAGGGATGCCCAGGTCGACTTCCGGGATCGAGAAGCGGGTGTCGTCCGCGGCGATGCGCAAGTCGCAGGCTGAGGCCAACACGACTCCGCCCCCGACGCAGTGGCCGTGGATGCTGGCGACGGTCACCGCGTTCATCGCCTCGATCGCCTCGGCCATCCGTCGTCCGGCGTCAGCCGCCTCGCGCGCCGCGGCCGCGGAGGTGTCGGCCGCCGCGAACGACGCGAGGTCCGCACCGGCGCTGAAGGCCCGGCCGCTGCCGGCCACCACCACAACTTTCACGTCCCCGAGGGTGTCGAGATATCTTGCGGCTGAAACCAATTCGTTGAGTGTGGTGGTACTGAGCGGGTTCAACTTGGCTGGCCGATTCAGCTTGATGTCTCCGCGGGCGCCCGCGATTTTGACGTCGATCTCGGAGAACTCCATGCCTTACCGTATGTCGCGGGACAGCTAAACCGGTGTGACTTTGCCCAGCGGCCCGTGAAACAATCGCTCGCCGTGAAGACCTTCGAGGATCTGTTCGCCGAACTCGGCGAGCGCGCCCGCACCAGGCCGGCCGGCAGCGCCACGGTCGCGGCACTGGACGCCGGGGTACATGCGCTGGGCAAGAAGATCTTGGAGGAGGCCGGCGAGGTGTGGCTGGCCGCCGAGCACGAACCCGACGACGCACTGGCCGAGGAGATCAGCCAGTTGCTGTACTGGACGCAGGTACTGATGATCTCGCGCGGATTGTCCCTCGACGACGTCTATCGGAAGCTGTGAGCATGCTGCGGGTAGCGGTTCCCAACAAGGGTGCGCTGAGTGAACCGGCCAGCGAGATCCTGGCTGAGGCCGGCTACCGCCGCCGCACCGATCCCAAGGACCTGACCGTCATCGACCCCGCCAACCAGGTGGAGTTCTTCTTCTTGCGGCCCAAAGACATTGCCATCTATGTCGGTTCGGGTGAGCTCGACTTCGGCATCACCGGGCGCGACCTGGTCAACGACTCAGGAGCCCCGGTGCGCGAACGTTTGGCGCTGGGCTTCGGGTCGTCCAGCTTCCGGTATGCCGCTCCCGCGGGGCATGATTGGACGACGGCCGATCTGGCCGGCAAACGGATCGCCACCGCCTACCCGAATCTGGTCCGAAATGATTTGGCCGCCAAGGGTATTGAAGCAACCGTGATCAGACTCGACGGAGCGGTGGAGATTTCGGTGCAACTCGGTGTGGCCGACGCCATCGCCGACGTGGTGGGGTCGGGTCGCACCCTGAGCCTGCACGATCTGGTGGCCTTCGGTGAGCCGTTGTGTGATTCGGAGGCGGTGCTGATCGAGTGCACCGACGGCCACGAGCAGCAGAGCGCGGCGCGCGACCAACTGGTCGCCCGGATACAGGGTGTGGTGTTCGGTCAGCAATACCTGATGCTGGATTACGACTGCCCGCGTTCGGTGCTGGACAAGGCAACGTCGATCACGCCGGGCCTGGAGTCGCCGACCATCGCACCGCTGGCCGACCCGGATTGGGTCGCGGTGCGCGCGTTGGTACCTCGCCGGGATGTCAACGGCATCATGGACCAGCTCGCCGCCGTCGGGGCCAAGGCAATTCTGGCTTCCGACATCAGGTTCTGTCGCTTCTGATCGCGCGGCACGTGCCCAGGGCCGGTGAGTGTGTTAGCGTCCGGCGGGGGACCGATTGCGCGTAGAACCCAGGAGGGTTGCCGTGACACAAACACATCTCCTCTTCTTGCTGATGGCCTTGCTGATCGGTGTCGTCGCCGGGTTGCGTTCCCTTACCGCTCCCGCCGTCGTCTCGTGGGGCGCATACCTGGGCTCGATCACCCTGCAGTCGACCTGGGCAGCCTGGGTCGCCAGCTTGATCACCGCGATAGTCCTCACCGTTCTCGCGGTAGGGGAGCTGGTTAACGACAAACTTCCCAAGACGCCGCCGCGCACCGCACCGCCGGTGTTCGCGGCCCGGATCATCATGGGGGGCTTCGCCGGTGCGGTCATCGGCGCCTCGCATCACTACACCATCAGCGCACTCGGCGCCGGCATTATCGGCGCGGTGC
>NZ_DATJYB010000459.1:0-2532 GCF_035499775.1 Mycobacterium sp.
TCGGGTTTGATCGGAGGTCAACAACGGCGTAACACACGAGTCCTCGGCAATGGCGTCGGAACTCTTGGAGCTGGTCGACAAAGTCGACGGCACTGCATCGGAAAAAGCCGAGAGCTGGTGTCCCTGGCGTAAGTGCGATACATAGCGGGGGAGTTCGGCCAAGCTCTGGGCATCACCGACCGTCTGCGCGCTATGGAGCCGGAACTGACGAGCAGTGAGCTCGTGACGGCGCCTTGCACGGTCGGCGTCATCAAAAGACCCTCACCGCTAGTGGGTCGCGTTGGAGTGCCTGATTCACCTGATGGCGGGGACCGAGATCACCCCGATGTCGGGCGTCCGACGGCGGACGATGAGGTTTCCCGCTGATCAGGCCTGACAACAGGGTCGTCGTTTCCTGGAAGAGTTTCGGTCATCCGCCTGGGGCGCTCGGACGTCGGTGGGTATCTACACCGACCGCGCGGAACCAGGGGAGCGGCGCCCCAGGACGTCGCCCGGCCTCAATTGACAAGAATCACATCTGCCCCATAAATCATATGAGCACCAGTATTCATTTCAATCACATCTACCACTTTGGAACCATCAGCACCAAAAGTTTCAGCCGCCACACCAAGGTTGTTGGACTACACATCGTGCCGGGTTAGACCTGGGTTAGACCAGGGTTAGACCCAATGCCGGGTAGTTAAGGGTGTGACTGTTGGGTCAAGTGTGACACGCGGGATTCGGTTGTCGAACTTGCTGTGAAATGGGCGCGGCTCCTGGTAGAAGCGAGATCGACCAAGACCAAGTTTCTTCCGAGGAGCCGCGATGGCCGATTCTGTCATGCCCGCCGGTTCGGTGCCCAGCGGCGGCACCGATCGTGGTCGACTGCGTTCGGCGGTGACGACGGTGGTGCGGTCGGTTACCGTGGCGGCGGGTGTGTTCGCTCCCGGTCATCTGGGTGAGTTGACCCGGCAGGTGCCGTTCGAACTGGTGGATGCCGTGTTGGTGCAGACCCGCGCGACCGAGCGGCGGCTACGGATCCTGCCGTCGCGAGTAGGCGTGTATTTCGTTGTGGCGCTTGCCCTCTTCCCAGGGTTGGGCTTGACGAAGGTGTGGGCGAAACTCATCGCTGGCCTCGACGCCGGGCTGCGGGTGTCGGTGTCGGGCAAGGCTTTACGGGATCTGCGTCGCCGGGTCGGCGCCGCGCCGCTGCGAGCGTTGTTCGAGGTGCTGGCCGGGCCGGTGGCCCAGCCCACGACTCCCGGCGTGCGATACGGCCGGTACCGGACGGTGGCCTTCGACGGCTGCGTCTCGATCAAGGCACCCGACACCGGCCGGAATCGGTCCTGGCTGGGCAAGATGCGCGCCACGAACGGGGTCACCGGATATCCCGTGGTGGAGCTGATGACACTCGTGGAGACCGGCACCCGCGCCCTGCTGGGCGCAGTGTTCGGGCCACCGGCTACGGGGGAAACCGACTACGCGCGGCGCCTGCTGGGTCTGCTCGACCCGGACATGCTGGTGCTGACCGATCGCGGCTTCGACGCCGCGGAGTTCCTCACCGAACTGGCCGGCACCGGCGCACAGTTCCTGGCCCGGCTGCGCGCGACGCGCCGACTGCCGGTATTGGCGCGCTGCGACGACGGCTCCTACCTGTCGCGTATCGGCGAGTTGACCGTGCGGGTCATCACCGCCGACATCACCGTCACCTGCGCCGACGGCACCCGCTACACCGCGAACTACCGGCTGGCCACCACCCTGGCCGACCCCCGCCGCCATCCCGCCCGCGCGCTGATCGGGCTGTATCACGAACGCTGGGAACACGAGATCACCTACCTGGCGCTGCGGCACACCCTCTGCGAGGGCCGGGTGCTGCGCTCCACCAACCCGGCCGGGCTCGAACAGGAGATGTGGGCGCTGCTCACCGCCTACCAGGCGCTGCGCCGCGCCATGGTGACCGCTGTCGAATCCCGTCCCGGCACCGATCCCGACCGGGCCAGCTTCACCACCGCCCTGCACACCGCCCGCGACCTGCTCGTGCACGCGGACGGCATCGCCGAGGACACGGCCGACCTGGTCGGCGGCATCGGACGCGCCGTCCTCGATGACCTGCACCCGCCCCGCCGGGCCCGCACCAGCGTCCGCAAGGTCAAATCACCGCTCTCGCGGTACAACAAGAAGGACCCCTATCGGCCCGAACGCAGCACCCCGATCACCGAACTCATGCTCACCATCGGCGACCCCGAAACGAAAGACTCGACACGCCAACCGAAGTGCTCGACAACAGCACATGGACCTTAACTACCCGGCATTGCGCCTAATCTAGGAGGGTCGGGGGCTGGCGCGGTGGCGAATGGTTCGGCTGTAGGTCTGGCGCTCCTGCCGAGGTTTCCCGCGGGCAGCTTTCGGTTTAACCATGGCCGGTATCGCTTCCGTTTCCAGCCCTCGCCCGTCGAACCGTGCGTGCGGTTGTCGGGCTCGAAATTGAGCGCGCGCACCAGCACGCCACCGGCGTGACTGGTCACGGTTCTCAAAGCCGCCCTGCGATCCCGG
>NZ_DATJYB010000460.1:0-2173 GCF_035499775.1 Mycobacterium sp.
GAGCTTGTCCTCGGGCATCACCTCGGCGCGCCATTCGTCGATACCCAGCTCCTCGGCGACGACCTCGGCGATCTCCGGGTGGTCGCCGGTGAGCATGACGATGCGGCGAACACCGTTGCCGCGCAACTGCTTCAAGACAGCAGCTGCCTCGGGCCGGACTTCGTCGCGCAGGCTGATCAGGCCCACCAGCTTGCCGTCCACCGCGAGCAGCAACGGGGTCTCCGCTTGACGCCGCAGCTTGTCGACCCACTCCGACGCCTTCTTCGACACGCGCACTTTCTCGGCGCGCAGCAGCGACGGGCTGCCCAGCAGCAGGGTCCTTCCGTCGGCCCAGGTCCGCATGCCCAGGCCGACCAGCACCTCGCATTCCTCGTGCGGCGGGATGCTGATGCGGCGTTCTTCGGTCGAGCGGATCACCGCCTCGGCCAGCGGGTGCCGGGAGTGGATCTCCGAGCTGGCGGCATAGGCCAGCACCTGCTCGGGCTGCCAATCCTTGTGCATGGCAACGATGTTGGTGACCACCGGGCGCCCGACGGTCAACGTACCGGTCTTGTCGAACACGATCGCGTCGACCCGGCCCGCCTGTTCCAGATGCGACCCGCCCTTGATCAGGATGCCGCGCCGGGCGCCGTTGCCGATCGCGGCGCTGATCGCGGTCGGGGTGGACAGGCCCACCGCGCACGGGCAGGCGATGAGCAGCATGGTCATAGCGCGCCGGACGTCGCCGGTGACCATTAAGGTGATGGCCGAGACGATGAACGACGTGGGCACGAACCGGCCGGAGAAGTTCTCGCCGACGGTTTGGATCGGCGCCCGATCGTGTTGGGCCTCTTCGACTCTGGTGATGATGCGGCCGATGGTGGTTTGGTTGCCGACGGCGTGGGCGCGCACCACCAGGCGGCCACGCTCCACGACCGAACCGGCGTGCACCCGGGTTCCCACGGCGACCGACACCGGCAGGTTCTCCCCGGTGATCGCGGACTGGTTGACCACCGCCTCGCCGTCGATCACTTCGCCGTCGACCGGGATGGCGACATGGTCATGGACCACCACCTCGTCGCCGATCTGGACCGTGTCGATCGCTACCTGGATCTCGGTGCCGTCGGTCAGCCGGATCCAGGCCGTGTCCTGGCTGCCGCGCAGCAGCTCCGAGATGGCCCGCCGGGTCCGCCGCAGCGTCAGATCCTGCAGGTACTCACCGATGTTGAGCAGCCACAGCACGGTCAGCGCGACCACGTTCTCGCGCAGGATGAGGCTGGCCACCGTCGCCGCCGAGACGAGCGCATCGGTGCCGGCCTTGCCCGAGCGCAGCGAGCGTAGGGCGCCGCGCAGGAACGGGTAGCCGGTGAAGATGGTGACGCCGGTGGCGACCAGCCGGCCGCTCGGGCCCAGCAACGGCGGTCGCGCGAACACATAGCGCCGCACGCCGAGCAACGCCAGCGCCGCGCCGCCGATGACCATCCGCAGCACGTCGGTGTTGCGGATCTCCGACGAATGCGGCGCGCGTACGGGGATCAGTTCGGCAGCGACGTGCGCGGCGTCGCTGATCGCCTTGAGTACTTTTGTTCGGTCGCAGCGCTTCGGCGAGTACCAGACGACGACGGATCCGGTGCGCGGGTAGGCGTGCACCACCCGCACGCCGTTGCACTTGGCCACCGCCTCTTCGACGGCCACGGCGCGTCGGGAATCGCAGCGGACCCAGGCGACCCGCACCCGCATGCGTCCGGCCGCATCCGAAACCACTTGGAGGGCAGGGTCTTCGGTTATTGCGACGTCTCGGACAAGCGCGAGGGTCATGGATCAGTGCTCGTGGTCGTGGACTTCGCTCACGGCAGGGGTGGGGGCTTCTTCGCCTATGCGCTCGCGGGCCTCGGCCATCACGTCGGCGATCTTCAGTCGGGCGGACTCCGCGGCTTCCTCGGCCTTGCGGGTTCCGCGCAGCCCGAGCGTCGCCGCCGATACCGCGGTCTCGTGTACCGGCGCCTTGGCCCACCCCTTGCGCAACAGCTCGTAGGCGGTCACCCCGGCCAGTCCGGTGACCACCGTCGATGCTGCTTTCCCCAAGAGCCCGTACACCGCCATCGCCTGAACCCTCCTCGGTCGTCTTTGTCCCGACGTTAACATCGAAATATTGCGATATCAATATGGGTTTGCGTGGGTCGGTGTGGCGGCA
>NZ_DATJYB010000461.1:0-25968 GCF_035499775.1 Mycobacterium sp.
TGGTGAAACCGGGCGTGCCCTTCTCCACCACGAAGCCCAGCACTCGATTGGTCTCGACGTCGCGGGCCCAGATCACCACCACGTCGGCGAAGGTGGCGTTACCGATCCAGCGCTTGGCGCCGTTGAGCACCCACTCCGCACCGTCACGACGTGCGGTGGTCTCCATGCCGCCCGCGACGTCGGAGCCGCCGTGCGGCTCAGTCAACCCGAAGGCGCCGATCTTCTCGAACCGGCTCATCGCCGGCAGCCAGCGGCGCTTCTGCTCCTCGGACCCGCAGGTGATGATGGTGCCCATCGCCAGCCCGGTGTGCACCCCGAAGAACACCGACATCGACGGGTCGGCATGCCCCAACTCCATTGCCGTCATGCCAGTGAGAAGACTGCTCGGCGCGGGCTCCGACGAATCGGGATCGGCCCAATCCAGCAGACCGAGATTCGCGAACCCCTTCACCAGCTCGAACGGGAACTCGGCCCGCGCCCAGTAGCCGTCGACGACCGGCGCAACCTCGGTGCGGAAGAATTCGCGGATGCGGCCGATCTTTTCGCGCTCCGACTCCGACAGCAGTTCCTCGTAGTTGTAGAAATCGGCCGGCAGCTGTCCAGTCCCGAGATACGGCTGGTGCGTTGGTGGCAGGCTCACCTGTGCGGTCATGGCGTTCCCTCTTGTTCGTGGAGTGCTCACGATGAGCACCTTGCGTAGTTACATCTCCACGGTCGCGCGGCGGGCGGCGCAATAACATCGCCCGAGGATTGATGTTTAGGCGCGGTGGATTGCCGATGGATGTAGTGCTACGCCCGCCGGCGTTCGCGGTGCCGCCTCATCGGGTCAGTGCATTTGCTGCGCCAGCTGGGCGCGTGAGCTGATGCCGAGTTTGGCAAATGCGTTGTGCACGTGGGTTTTCACCGTGTGCAGGGACAGGTGTAGCTGGTCTGCGACGGCGCGGTTGGTCGCGCCCTGGGCGATCAGGTTGACGACCTTGAGCTCGGCGTCGGTGAGGCTGTCCCAGCCCGTCTTCGCCCGCGGCTGGTTGACAATGCGCCGCTGGACGCCCAGCCGGCGCAACTCGCGGCTCACCCGGCGGGCATCCGCGAGCGCCCCCAGGTGGGTGTAGGTGTCGAATGCCGCATTGAGGTGCTCAAGCGCCTCCTCGCGCCGAACGGCAAGGAGCAGTTGCCCTCCAGCATCCTCGGCGGCTGCGGCGTACAGCAGTGGCCGCGACGACGAACGGAGGACTTCGGCGGCAGCCACCAACGCGTCGGCATCACTTTCGAGAATCCCGCGGGCATATTCGGCCACGCCGCTGAACAGCGGTACCGCGGGCTCCTCCCGCTGCAACCTCTCGGCGGCACCCAGAACGAGCGCGCGGCATCCCGCATCACCCGCGGCCGAGGCAACTCGCGCGGCCAACACCACGTGGTCCAGGGCCTGCGGCGTAATCGGGCTATCGAAGAGGGTGATGTCGCCGCCGAACCAGCGCACCGCGTCGTGCAGGTCGTTGCTGTACCACGCCGCCAGCGCGAGTACGTAAGCTGCAGCGCGGCGCCCCATGGATGAGCCGGTCGAGTTGGCGTCGTGCGCGTAAGCGACCATCTGCTGCAATAGATTTCGATCGTCGGTGCGTAACGCAACCTCGGCCAGGATCGCCATGCGCGTCGTGTCGTTCTCGCCAGGATCTCCCGGTCCTGGGCGCGGCGTGTGCATCGCGGCAGGGGCTGCAGTCAACCGGCCGGCAGCGAGGTGGACCATGCCGTCGAGCGTGGCCCAGACATCGAGCATCATCGCATCGCGCTCGCGCCGGGCGCGCTCGCTACCTGCTGCGAACTGCTCGGCAGCCTCGTCGAGCCGACCGACCGTCGCCAGCAGCATCGCGTACTGACATGCGGCGAGCTCACGGACCGCGGTCACGTCACTCGCGCGCGCGAGCCGGCACAGTTCATCGAGGCTGCGTAGCGCGTGGCCCGCGCACCCGTCACCACCGTCGAGCACCGCAAGCGCGACGCCGGCGGTGATCCTGGCATCGAGATCACCCGTAGCCGCCGCGGACGCGGCCGCCTCGTCGGCTGCCTGGCGCCGCTGCTCGGGTTGGTCCTGCTTCGTGAGGTTGTAGGCCAGCCAAGCCAGATGTCGTGCGCGGGTGATCTCGCTGATTTCTGGCAACTGCAGCGCTCGGCGATTCTCGTCGATGCGCCGCTGCGTACTGTGCTTACTGAGCGCGGTGAGGCGCAGGCGAATCTCGGCCTCCTCCTCGGCTGACGCCTCCTCCGATAGCGCGGCAACGGCCAGCTCTTCGGACTCTTCGAAGCGCCTGGACCGGTTGAGCAGTTCCACGGTTTCGGCGACTAGCCGCCCGTGTTCGGGATCCTGGACAGGCATGAGCTCTAGCGCGCGTTTGCTTAAGTCCGCGGCCGCACTCACATCGTTGTGGCTGACCGCTTGCGCGGCCTGGCGTAGCGCGCTGATCGCTGCCTTGTCGCCTGGCTCGGCGCTGCGGGACAGCTGGGTGGCGACGTCGGCCGGGGCCGCGCCCATGCTCAGCATGATCGACGCCGACTCGCGTTCCATGGCCCGGCGCAGCGACTGCGGCAAGGACTGCCGAGTGGCCTCACGCAGCAAGTCGTGCCGAAACCGCAGCTGCTCACCGTCGTCGACGAGCAGATCCGCGCGAACGGCCTCATCGAGTGCCGACATCAACGCCGCCGGCTGGCGTCCCAGCATCGCGGCCAGCAGACCCGCCGAGAACCGGTCCGGCAGCACCGCGGCCACCTGCACTAGTTCGGAGCCGTCGCGGGAGAGCAGCTCGAGGCGTTGCTGCATGCTTGCGCCCAGGCGTCGCGGTAGGCCGTGCCCGGTGGCCACCGCGCGGCCGCCGCTGACGGTCAGCCGACCTTCCTCGTGCAGTCCCCCAAGGAGCTCACTGATAAGGAAGGGATTTCCGTGCGCCTTCACCGCCAGATTCAGCAGCGACATGTCGGCGTTGGCGTGCACCGCATCCTCAACCATTTCGGTGACTGCGCTGGGCGCCATCGCGGGCATCCGCAGGAATGTGGCGTTCGCTCGCTGCAGTACCGACAAGGTGTCCTGGACGGCGGGTCCGCCGGCGCCGGTCCGGGCGGTCAACACCCACAGCACCGCTAGGTCGGGGCGCGTGGTGGCCAGCGAACGCAGCGCCATCAGCGTGCCGTTGTCGGCCCAGTGGATGTCCTCCAACACGATCGACAGCGGGGTTTGCTTAGCCGCCGCCTGGATTGCGTCGGCCAGGTCGTGCACCACCCAGTAGCTCACATCGGCGGAGCTGCCGCGCCGCCGCAATGCCTCGATATCTCCCACCGGGGGGTCGGCGCGCAGCGTCGCCGTGAACAGTGCGAAAAACGGGACAGAGCGCTGATACTCGAACGCCTCGCCGAATAACGTGCGCACTCCGCTCTTGCCGGCCAGCGCCATTACCTCGGTCAGCAGCCGGCTTTTGCCAATGCCCGGCGGACCCTCGATCACCAGCACGCCCCCACGCCCCTGAGCCAAGGCGGTCACCAGCGCGCCGGCCTCTTTCAGCTCGGCCGCTCGGCCGCGGATCGGCGGAGCGGCGAGCTGGTCGCCGACGCCGAATACGCCGGTTGATGGCACGACCGCAAATCCTGCCTAGGTTTGCTGGACTGCCAGTGCGGGACGGCTGCTACAAGGCATCGTTAAACAGTACTGCCTGCTGGTGGTGTTCATAGCCACCGATTCGTCAGGTCAGCGCATCTGTTCGGTCAACTGGGCGCGTGAGCTGATGCCGAGTTTGGCAAATGCGTTGTGCAGGTGGGTTTTCACCGTGTGCAGGGACAGGTGCAGTTGGTCTGCCACGGCGCGGTTGGTGGCGCCTTGGGCGATCAGGTTGACCACCTTGAGTTCGGCGTCGGTGAGACTGTCCCAGCCCGTCTTTGCCCGCGGCTGGCTGACGATGCGCCGTTCGACACCCAGTTGGCGCAGCCGGCGGCCGACCCGGCGTGCGTCGGCGAGGGCCTCGAGGCGGATGTAGGTATCGAAGGCCGCATTGAGGTGATCGAGTGCCTCGTCGCGGCGGTCGGCAAGGAGCAGTTGGGCGCCGGCGTCTTCGGATGCCGCGGCGTACAGCAGCGGCCGTGACGACGACTGAAGCAGACCGGCGGCAGTTACCAGTGCCTGCGCGTCGTGCTCGAGTATTCCGCGGACATATTGGGCCACGGCGGTGAACAACGGGACCGCCGGTTTTTCCTGTTGCAGTTTGTCGGTGGCGCGCAGGACGCGTGCGCGACACCCGGCATCCCCTGCAGCCGAAGCAACCCGCGCGGCCAGGATCACCTGATCCAGGGCCTGGGGTGTGGGTGGGGTGCCGAACAGCCCGATGTCGCCGCCGAACCAGCGCGTCGCGTCGTGCACGTCGTCGCGGTGCCAGGCGGCCAGCGCGAGCACGTGTGCGGCCGTGCGGCGCACCATCGCCGCACCGTTGGCGTACGCGTCGGTCGCGTCGGCGACTACCTGCTGCAACAGATTTCGGTCGTCGGTGTGGATCGCCACCTCGACCAGGACGACCATGCGCACCATGTCCAGCTCGGTGGCACCGGTCTGCTCGGGGCGCGGGAGGGATTCCACCGTGGCGCGGGCAGCGCTCAACCGGCCCGCGGCCAAGTGGATCATGCCGTCGATCGTGGCCCAGATGTCCAGGGCCATCGCGTCGCGTTCTTGTCGGGCTAGCTCTGTCCCGGCCGCGATCTGCTGCGCAGCGTCGTCCAGCCGGCCGACCAATGCCAGCAGGTTCACGTAGTAGTTGGTCACCAGGAGATGGGCCGCGGTCGCCTCGCTGGTGCGTCCGATCGAGCACAGCTCCTCGAGGGTGCCAAGGGCGCGGCCGGCGTACCCGTCGGCGCAGTCGAAACACGCGAGGGTCAGCTCGGCGATGATCTTCGACTCGAGATCACCGGTGGACTGCGCGACGGCGGATGCCTCGTCAGCCGCGGCCCGTTGCCGGCCGCCCTTGTCGTCGAGCATCAGGTTGTAGGCGAGCAATGCCTGGTGCCGTGCCCGGGTGACGTCGGTGATTTCGTGCAGTTCGAGTGCTCGGCGATTCTCCTCGACCCGCCGCTGGGTGCTGTGGCGGGTGAACACGGGGAGCCGAAGGCGGATCTCGGCCTCCCCTTCGGGCGAGCTCGCCGTCAACAGAGCCGCGACCGCCAACTCTTCGGACTCCTCGTAGCGCCGGGCGCGGTTGAGCAGCGCTACGGTTTCGGCGACTAGCCGCCCGTGTTCCGCGTCTTGGCCGGGCAACAGCTGCAGCGCGCGCTTGCTCAGGTCCGCGGCCGCACTGGCGTCGCTGCGGCTGACCGCTTGGGCGGCCTGACGCAACGCGTTGATGGCCTCTTCGTCTCCTGGTTCTGCGGTGTGGGCCAGCTGGGTGGCGACCTCGGCCGGGGTCGCGCCCATGCTGAGCATGATCGATGCCGACTGGCGCTCCATGGCCCGGCGCAGCGACTGCGGCAAGGACTGCCGGGTGGCCTCTCGCAGCAAGTCGTGGCGGAAACGTAGCTGGTCACCGTCGTCGATCAGCAGATCCGCGCGGACGGCTTCGTTCAGCGCCGAGATCAGCGAGGCCGGCTGGCGGTCCAGCATGGCGGCCAACAACCCCGCCGAGAACCGGTCCGGTAATACCGCGGCAACCCGCACCACTTCCGACGCGTCGTTGGCGAGCAGGTCCAGGCGCTGCTGCATGCTCGCACCCAGCCGCCGCGGCAGACCGTGCCCGGTGGCCACCGCGCGCCCGCCGCTGAGGGTGAGCCGGCCCTCTTCGTGCAGACCCCCGACCAGCTCTCGGACCAGGAATGGATTGCCGTGCGCCTTGACTGCCAAGTTCAGCAGCGAGTCGTCGGCGTTGGCCCGAACCGCGTCTTGAACCATGTCGGCGACCGCGTCCGGCGATATCGCGGGCACGCGCATGAAGGTGGCGTTGGCTCGGTGCAGCACCGCCAGGGTCTCCTGCACGGCCGGCCCGCCGGCCCCGCTCCGAGCGGTGAACACCCAAAGCACCCCCGCATCCGGGTCCGCGGTGGCCAGCGAGTGCAGCGCTAACAACGTGCCGTTGTCCGCCCAGTGAATGTCCTCCAGCACAATCGCCAGCGGGGTCTGGCTCGCCACCGCATGGATCGCGTCGGCGAGATCGTGCACCACCCAATAACTCACGTCGGCTGAGTTGCCCAGCCGGCGCAGCGCCTCGGCGTCTCCGACCGGGGGATCGGCACGCAGTGTCGCCATGAACAGGGAGAAGAACGGCACCGACTGCTGGTATTCGAATGCTTCGCCCAACAGCGTTCGCACCCCGTGCTTGTCGGCCAGCACCAGCACCTCGGACAGCAGCCGGCTCTTGCCGATTCCGGGCGGACCCTCGATGACAAGCACGCCGCCGCGGCCCTGAGCCGCCGCGGTCACCAGCGCGCGAATCTCGGTCAGCTCGCCCGTCCGACCGCGAATCGGGAAAGTCGCGAGCTGGCCGCCGACGTCGAATATGCCGGTTGCCCCCACGACCGGAAGTCCCGCTTACGCTCGCTGCACTGGCGACCCAGCGCACGTGGTAGCAGACATCACCAAACAGTACTGCCTACGTTCGGCGGCGTTGCTGGCGAGCTACATCGTGGGAAACAAGCTAGGCGCTGGGAAACAAGGTGATGGCCGCGCCCCACAGCGCACCCGGGTTGATCCGGTTGGGGTGCATCGACAGCATCGTGTCGTAGAACTCGTGCGCGGACTCCGACGACAAAAGTAGTCGGCGTGCGTCGGTCAGATACCGCCGCGTTGCCTGAATCTGCGTCGGGTTGTCGAACGCGCGCGGGTCCTTGTGTCCAGCGACAACGGTGGCGGGCTTGAGGCTCTCGGCGGTGTCCAGGGCGGCGAGCCACTCGTCGATTCCACTCACACCGCCGGCCTCCGTGAGGTACGGGTGCACGCCGTTGTAGACGACGTCGCCGGCCACGAGCAGGCTCGATTCGGGCACGTGCAGCATCGTCGTCGCGTCGGTGTCGGTGTGGCCGACCTCGACGGGAAGCAGTGCGACACCGTCGAGTTCGAAACCGGATTCGTCGACGGTGGTCACGTCCAGCTCTCCGGCGGGTACCTGTCCGGGGAACACCCGGTCCCAGAATTCGGCGCGGAATTTCGGATCGTTCTGCGCCTCCATCAACTTCGCGGTGCCTTCGGTCGCGCGCACGGTGACGCCAGGGAACCTCTGCAGCAACGGAATTGCGCCGAACCAATGGTCGCCGTGGCCGTGGGTGATGTAGATGTGTCGCAGGTCGCGTCCCGAAGCCGCCACCCAATCGCCGACCTCGGCCGCTTGGGAGGTGGTGAGCGGCGGATCGACGAGGACGGCGTCGCGCTCTCCCCAGATCAAGGTGGAGGTGATCGGCGACCACATCCGGGTGCTGCCGTCAGGTAGCGGCCCCCGTCCCGATTGCGGGATCTGCTTTGTCACAAACACTTTGTGCTGTAATGGCCGGCTCATGGTGTCACTCCTGAGATCGCGTCGGCGAAGTCGAGAATCAGCGTCGCGACCGCTGCGGCACACTCGACGTGCACCCAATGGCCGCCCTTGTCGATGACTTTGACTTCAGCCTGGGCAAAGCGCGGGCTGACGGTATCGACGAGCTCCTCGGTCACGAATGCGTCCGTGCCGCCCCGGATTATCAGCACCGGGCCATCGAAGGCACTCGTCGCCGGCGCGTTGCTGACGCCGTTGTTCCAGAGGTCGACGTAGTGGGCGGTGACGTCGGCGCCGACGGGCGCACCGATGTCGACGAGCCGGTCCAGCTGCTGTGGGCTGAGGTTGGGCGCCAGCTCGATCCGCATTCGGCGCTGTGCATTGCGGTCACCCCCAAGGGCGCGGAACGGCGCCACCACCTCGTCGGGCAGGTGGGTACCGCCCAGCGGGACGGGAGTGAGCAGCACCAGCCCGATCACCTGGTCCGGGTGCTGAGCTGCCACCAGCTCGGCGACCTGGGTGCCACAGCTCTGGCCGACCACGATGACCGGAGAGTCGATTGCCTCGACGATATCGCCGGCCTCGGCGGCCAGGGGCTCGAGCGACGCGGCGTCCGCAGGTGCGAATGATCGGCTGCGCGTGCCGAACCCGGGCAGGTCATAGCGCACGGCCGCGACCTCGCCGCCCAGGAAATCGACCAAGTCGTCCCACACCGTCGCGTCGTCGAGGAAGCCGTGGATCAACAGAACGGTGGGCGCACCGGTGGCGTCCGCCGGGGTACGGGTGATGGGGAACGCGTTGAGGGACTGGGACATTTCATGCCGCCGTCGTGGAGCCCGACGGTGACCATTCGGCCGTGTCGATGGGCGAGTAGTCAGCAGGACGCTCATCAAGCCGCCCGGCGCGCTGCGAGCCGAGGTGTTCGACCAGCTCTTCGGGCAGCGGAGTGGTGAAGATGTTGTCGACCATTGTGTATTCGGCGGCGAGCCGGCCGAACACGCCCAGCTTGCCCACGTCGATACGCCCCCGGGACAGGTACAGGTCGTCGCGGACGTGGATGCGCTTGACCCGGCCCCACACCACGTGGTCGGGCAGCGGCGGCATCGGAATGATGCGGTCGACGACGCACTCGAAGGAAATGGGGGCACCGGCGATGCGGGGCGCCGAAATGACCTCGGAGGGAGCCTTTTCCAGGCCGAGCGCCTCGAACTCGTCAACGTCGGAGTCGAACTCGAAGGCCGAGCGGTGTACGGCGTCCGCCTGGCCGATTGTGGCGATGTTGACCACGAATTCGTTGGTGTCGCGGATGTTGATGAACGTGTCCTTGAGCGTCACGCCGTCCGAGCGCGGTTGCAGGGTGATGGACAGCACCGGCGGGAAGCGGCCGACGACGGTGAAGAACGAGACGGGTGCGACGTTGCCCACTCCGTCGGTGGAGGCCGTGCTGACCCAGGCGATGGCGCGGGGCAGGACGCTGCCGATGAGCAGCTTGTAACTCGAGGTGGGGTCAAGGTCGGCGGTGTCGATGATCATGGCTGTCTCCTTTGCTGTGTTTTGGTTAGTTCTGTTGCGGCCAAGCGGCATTCAGTGAATCACTCGTTGTCGGTATCGCCTGGATGCCGACGATCCGCCAACCCTTCGGGCCGCGCGCTATCTCGAAATGAGCGGCGAGTCGCTCGATCTCGGTGCCATCGCCGCGACGGCGTGACCAGATGACCTCGATCGCCGCGCCGTTGTTGTGATACAGGGTTACCTTCTGGTCGGGCACCGAGGTGTATGCGTAGCCTTCAGCGTGCAATCGGGCTTGCAGTTGCCCGAGCAGCCCCACCACGTCCTGCGCATTCAGATGCCAACGCGCGCCTTGGTCGTCGCTCCAGTGCAGCGGGACGCCCCAGTAGTCGAGGATGAACTCTGGCCCGCGCTTGATCGTGCCGGCCGCGACGCTCACCCAGGTCGGCAGGTAGTCGTCGAGGAACCAGTGCGCCACGTCGTCCCGAACCGAGTCGCTGGTTTGCCCCGACAGCAGCGCCACGGCCGTGTACCAAACCGGGCCCACATTGAGCCGCTCCGGGTACAGGGCGGTCATCTCGTCGAAATACTCACGCGGACTTGGCTTTCCGACAAGGAGACGACGCGCGTTGAGGAGGTAGTCGCGGGTCTGCTCGATAATGGCCGGGTCGTCGGGCAGGTCCTTGTTCTTGTGGCCGGCCACCACGGCGCGGGGCTGCAACGCCGCGACCTTGTCGAGTGCGGCCAGCCAGGCCTCGACCCCACCGTGCGAGCTTTCCAGTAGGTACTGGTGCACGCCGTTGTAGGCGACATCGCCGGCGACCACCAGGCCGATGGAGGGAACGTGCAGCACCGTGGTGTCGTCGGTGTCGGTGTGGCCGACCTCGACGGCCAGCAGCTGGTGGCCTTCCAACTTGATCCCGTCGACGGGAATCGGCTGGTAGTTCACCGGGCTGGGGGGAATCTGGCCGGGAAAGTCGACATCCCACATCTGGGCGCGGCCCTCGGTGGCCTGCTGGTGCATCATCGCGATCGTGCCTTCGGTCGCGTAGCAGGTCGCGCCCGGAAAGCGTTGCAGCAGAAGGTCGGTCCCGAACCAGTGATCGCCATGGCCATGGGTGGCGTACACGGCGGTCAGGTGTTTGCCGGAGCGTTCGATCCAGTCGCCGACGTGGCTGATCTGGTCACGGGTGAACGGCGGGTCGACCAGAACGGCGTCGTGGTCGCCGTAGATCAGAACGGTTGACACCGGGGAGGAGATGATCGGGCTGCCGTCAGGCAGCGTCTGCTCGCGGTGACGTCGCAGCCCGTCGTTGACCAGGACTTCGTAGTGCAGCTCGGACATGATGTATTCCTTTCGGATTCAGTGGGTTTGGGCTGAGGTCAGGTGCTCGGTGAACCAAGCGATCGCCGCGCCGCTGGCTTCGGTGAAGCGCGCGACGTACGGGTCGAAGTGGCCGCCGTCGATGGTGAGCAGCTTCTTGGGCTGCAGCGCCGCTTCGTAGGCGGCCAACTCCAGGTCGGCGAGGGTGATGGTGTCGCGCAGGCCGACGATCATCAGCAGTGGGGTGGGGGAGACCCGGGCGATCCAGGTTCCCGGCTCGTACATGCGCGCCGCGCGGGTCGAGCGCAACGTGACGACGTTGTCCCACACGCCCGCGGGGACCGGCTGGTTGTAGAACGCAACGGCGTCGGGCGCGCGGTAGGCGGCCGGCACCGACGGGTCGGCGCTGACCACGGCCTGGGTGGCCAGTGGCGCGCCGCGGAACTGCTGGCGCTCGTCCTCGGCGAAGGCCGCTTCCAGGGCGGACACCTGGTCGGGCGCCACCCGCCGCAGGCTCTGCTGAAAGCCGCTGATGGTGGGCACTTGGGCGACCACGGCGCGCAGCCGCCGGTCGGTGGCGCCCAGGACGATCGCGTGGCCACCGGCATAACTGCTGCCCCACAGGCCGATCCGGTCGGCGTCTACCGAGGGCTGCGTCTCCAGGAACGAGATCGCCCGGCGCCAGTCGGCGATCTGCACCCACGGGTCGATGTCGTAGCGCGGCGAGCCGTCGCTGGCGCCGAAGCCGCGGTGGTCGTGCACCAGGACCACGAACCCTGCGTCGGCGAAGGCCCGGGCGAATCGTTCCAGCCCGTGTTCCTTCACGCCGGCGAAGCCGTGTGCCATGGTGATGGCCGGGTGCGGTCCCGGGCCGTCGGGCACGAACAACCAGCCCCGCAACACCACGTCACCGTCGACGGGGAATTCGATGTCCTGTCGCTGCATCTTCGGCTCCTTATCCGGTGTCTCCAGCGGGCACAACATTCACGATGCGTGCACCTCGTCCGGGAAGGAGACACCGCAATGACCCTGGTGTTGGGAGGAACAGTCTTAGGCTGAACGGGTGGTGACAGAGAGCAACGCCCTCGGTGACTATCTGAGGGCGCGGCGCGGACAGATCCGGCCCGAAGACGTCGGCTTGGTTGCCGGTGCGCGACGACGGGTGCAGGGCTTGCGGCGCGAGGAGCTGGCGATCATTGCGGGTATCAGCGCCGAGTACTACCTGCGCCTGGAGCAGGGCCGTGACACGCATCCGTCCGCTCAGATCCTGGACGCGCTCGCGCAGGCGTTGCGGCTGGACATCAAGGCGACCGAGTATCTGCACCAGCTGGCCTCGACAGGCACTCGCCACGGCCCGCCGAGTGCCGAGGTCGCCGTCGACGGCACCGACGAACTGATCGAGCAGTTTCTGATGCCGGCGATAGTGGTCAGCAGATGCCTCGACGTGCTGGCCGCGAACTCGATCGCTCGTGCACTGACGCCGAGCTTTGTTCCCGGGCAGAACTATCTGCGCTGGCGATTGTTGGAACCGGCCGCCCGCGACTTCTTCGTGGACTGGGACGAAGCGACCGATGTTGCGGTGAGCGGGTTGCGCGAAGCCGCCGGCAGCGATCCGGCCGATCCGCGCCTACTCTCGCTTGTCGACGAATTGTCGGCTGCCAGTGAGCGATTCCGCGAGCTGTGGACGCGTGCGGACGTGGGCTACCGGGTGGGGGTCATGCATATGCGCCATCCTGAGGTTGGCGATTTGTATCTGCACCGCAACAGGTTCAACATCCCGCATGCCGGTGGGCAGCACATGCTGACCTATCGTGCCGAGCCGGGCAGTGAGTCGGCGGCGGCGCTCGACGCGCTACGCGCACTGGCCGCTGCCGGCGGGCCGGCGAGCTGAGAGACTCCCCATGGTCTCCGACAAGTCGGCACTGGTGCTGTTGCACGGCGGGACCGGGTCCGGTCGCGCATGGCAAGACGTCATCCCACTTCTCTCGGGACATCACGCCGTGTTTGCCCCGACGGCCCCGGGACACCGGGGCGGACCTCTGGTGCAGCGACGCCCGGTGACGGCTCAGGACCTCGTCGACTGGGCGGAGGGATACCTCGACGAGCAGGGATTGCAGCGCCCACATCTTGCCGGGCACTCGATGGGTGCTTATCTGGCCATCGAATTGGCGCGGCGCGGCCGGGCAGCTACCGTGTGCGCGCTCGCGCCCGGTGGCTTCTGGGCAACTGGTGACGGGCTGCGAGCAAAGACCATGTCAACCGCGCAGGGCGGCACGGGAATGATTCGCCTGGCGCGACCCATCCTGCCGTTGATCCTCAAGTCGTCCACGGCCCGGCGAACGGTCTTCAAGGCCGGCGCATCCCACGGAGACCGGATAAGTGCGGCGCGCGGCGTCGAGATTTTCGACGACTTCATCGGATGCACCGTCGGAAACGAAGTCTTCTCGACCGACGACGAGCAAATCGCACCGCTCGACCCGCTCCCATGCCCGATCACCGTGGTCTGGTCAGAGAACGACGGAATCGTTCCCCCCGCGTCCTATGGCTCCAACGCTCGAAAACGCCTGCCGCAGGCCACCTTCGAGACCCTCCCAGACGTCGGGCACGATCCGATGATGGACGACCCGGAGCTCGTCGCACGCACGATCCTGCGCGTGACGGGCTCCGACACTCCGCCGCGTTAAGGAGCTTTCCGCAGATCGGCGAGCGAGTTTCGAAGCCCGCCGTCCATGCGGATCTGTACGGCCGCCACCGCGATCATCACCGCGGCGGTCACCAAATGCACCACCGCGTCGGTGGTGTTGTTGGGAAAGTTGAAGACGAAGGCGACCTGGTGGGCGAAGAAGGCCCAGATGCCCGGCAGCGCACCGGCTATCGCGGCGAGGAGCAGGTACAGCACGGCCCACGACTTGCGCATCGCAAACACCAGGCCCGGGCCGAACAGCGCCAGACCGGCGACGGCGTGCCAGCCGTTGTAGTCCATTCCGAGCAGTTGGACGGTCGGCGCGTTGGGTCCGGTCGCGAAGCTGGGCTCGAGGATGAAGCCGACCACCGCCTGTGCGACATGAAGCAGACAAATGATCAGCAGGCCGACCTGGGCGAAACTCCACCGCACAGTGCACCTCCATGGGCCGGGCGGGATAGTCAAAATACTACGCCCGGTAGTAGATGCTGACAAATGCGGTCCGCGAGCCGGCGGGCAGCGCCTCCGTTACTTGCGGCCGGGGAGCTTCATCACCGTGCGCACGATCGGCAGCAGCGATTTTTGCCACAGAGTCGCCGGAACGCCTAAGGGCGCATCGAGATTGAACACCCGCGCGGTCGCGATCGTCTGCGACTCGGCGTACTTCAGCAGGCCCTCGGGGCCGTGCCGGCGGCCCACACCGGAAATGCCCATCCCGCCCATCGGCGCGCTGAGGCTGCCCCAGGCGAACGCGTACCCTTCGTTGACGTTCACCGTCCCCGACCGCAGCCGGGCCGCGATCTTCTCGCCGTCTGCCGTGGAGGCCGCCCACACGCTGGCGTTGAGCCCGTACTCGGTGTCGTTGGCCTTCTCGACGGCCTCATCCACGTCGGCGACCGGGTAGATCGAGACGAGCGGCCCGAAGGTCTCGTTGGCCGCACATTCCATCTCGGGTGTGACGTCGGTCAGCACGGTCGGCTCGTAGAACAGCGGCCCGATATCGGGTCGAGCTTTGCCGCCCGCAATCACGTTGGCGCCCTTGGCTGTTGCGTCGTCCACATGACTGGAAACGGTCTTCAGCTGATCCTCGGAGATCAAGCTGCCCATGTCGACGGAGAAGTCGTAGGCGGTGCCGAGCTTCATGTTGCGCACCGCCTCGCCGAACTTGCGGGTGAACTCGTCGGCGATGTCCTTCTCGACGTAGATCCGCTCGATGGAGATGCACAGCTGGCCTGCGTTCGAGAAGCACGCGCGGGTGGCGGCTTTGGCCACCTTGTCCAGGCTGGCGCCCCGCGTCACGATCATGGCGTTCTTGCCGCCGAGTTCGGCCGAGAAACCGATCAGGCGACGGCCGGCGTGCTCCGCGAGCCGACTGCCGGTGGCCGACGAGCCGGTGAACATCAGGTAGTCGCAGTTCTCGGTGATGGCGGTGCCGACGACCGAGCCCGGCCCCGGCACGATCGCGTACAGCGCCCGCGGCAGGCCGGCCCGGTACAGCAGTTCGGCGCATGCCAGCGCGCAGTACGGTGTCTGGCTGTCGGGCTTGAGCACCACCGCGTTGCCCGCGAGCAGGGCAGGCACCGAGTCGGACGCCGTGAGCGTCATCGGGTAGTTCCACGGCGAAATCACCCCGACCACGCCTTTGGGCTGATAGCCGACCGTGGTCTTGCCGATCGCCGGCAGCAGCGCCTGCACCTTGTGGGGCTTCAACAGGTTGGCGGCGACGCGCGCGTAGTAGTTCGCGTTCGCCATCAGATCGACGATTTCCTCCTGCGCCGCCCAGCGTGCTTTGCCCGCCTCGGCTTGCAGCAGGTCCATCAGGAATTCGCGATTCTCGATGACCAGGTCCCGGTAACGGCCGATCACCTCGATGCGCTCGGCGACCGGTCGCTTCGCCCAGCCGACCTGCGCCGCACGGGCTTCGGCGAATGCCGCCTCCACGTCGGCGGCGGTGGCGACCGGGATCGTGGTCAGCGGTTTGCCGGTGAAGACTTCGTAGATCGTCTTGGTCGGCCGGTCGGTGACGTCTTTGATCGCGGCCAGTTGACGCAAGCGGTCGAAGGCCTCGGCGGATGGTGCAGGCATGTCGTTTACCTCCCGGAGAATTGCAGGCGTCTGGGGATCAGACTATTACCGCCGGCGATGTCGCTTGGTAGCAGACTTGGTAGGAGATGATGAAGCGATGCAGACAGAACCGGGCCCTGGCGACTCGAACGAACGCGAACAGGTCAACAAGGAGATAGTCGCCGCCCTTGCCGCGCTTTCCGACGACCCGACGAAGACGGCCGGGCAACTGCAGGCACACGTGCCGGATCAGCCTGGAGACGGGGAAGTGCTGATCGACGGGTTATCGCCGGAGGACATGGAGCGATTCAGTCGCATCGCGGCCGAGCGCGGGATCACGGTGGAGGAGCTTTTCTCGCAGGCGATCCGTGAGCACCTCGCGCAGGAAACGCTGTCGGGGCTCAAGGACCTCTGGAAAGAGTATTTCGCCGGACTGCGGTTGATATTCCGGCGCTCGGGGGCTAAGGACGCGGCAAAGGACAAGGACGCGGGACAGTAGCGCGCCACCGGCACGATGAAAGACCGGCGAAAAGACAATCTGCTGATCGTGCACTGGCACGACACCGGCCGCTGGCTGGGTGCGTATGGGCACCGAGGGGTGTCGAGTCCGTGCCTGGATCGCTTGGCTACTGAGAGCATCCTGTTCACCCGCGCTCATGCGACCTCGCCGCAATGCTCGCCCTCGCGCGGCGCATTGTTCACCGGCCGGTACCCGCACAGCAACGGACTGATCGGCCTGGCGCATCACGGCTTTGAATACCGCGACGGGGTTCGCACCCTGCCGCAGCTTCTTTCCGGTGCCGGGTGGTACTCGGCGCTGTTCGGGATGCAGCACGAAACGTCCTTCCCGGCGCGGCTGGGCTTCGACGAGTTCGACGTGTCCGACTCGCACTGCGAATATGTCGTCGCCAGGGCGCAGGAGTGGTTGACGGATTTCGCCCAGCTGGACGAGGGCGGTCCGTTCCTGCTGACGGCGGGCTTTTTCGAAACGCACCGGCCCTGGTCGCGGGAGCGGTATCAGCCGGCGCCGCTCGAGGATGTCGAAGTGCCCGACTACCTGCCCGACATCGCCGAGGTCCGCGGCGACTTCGCCGACTTCTACGGCGCGATCGCGGTTGCCGACGCGGCCGTGGGCCGGCTGCTGGACACGCTGGCCGGCACCGGTTTGGACGCCGATACCTGGGTGGTGTTCTTCAGCGACCACGGCGCACCGTTTCCCCGCGCGAAGTCGACTTTGTATGACGCCGGCACCGGCATATCACTGATCGTCCGCCCGCCCACCAGGCTGGCGCCGGACCCGCGCAGCTACGACGAACTGTTCAGCGGCGTCGATCTATTGCCGACGCTGCTGGACCTGCTCGGCGTACCAATACCGGCCGACGTGGAAGGCATCTCGCACGCCGCCAATCTGCTCGGGCCGGCAGCTGCGCCGGTTCGCCGGGAGGTGTTCACCGAGAAGACCTATCACGATTCCTTTGATCCGATGCGCGGGATTCGTACCAAGGAATACAGCTATATCGAGAATTACGCGCCGCGGCACCTGGTGGACCTGCCGCTGGACATCCAGGACAGTCCCTCCGGGAAAGCGGTCGCGCTCTGGGCGGCAGGGCCGCGGCCGGCGCATGAGCTCTACGACCTGCTCGAGGACCCGAGCGAATTGAACAATCTGCTCATCGGCGAGGACCGCGACCGCTGCCAACCGATCGCCAATGAACTCGCGCTTCGCCTGCACGAGTGGCGCGAACGCACCGGGGACGTCTGCCCGTCGGAGTTCGCGGGCCCGCGCATCCTGACCGAGTGCACCGAAACCTATATCGAGGCCACCGTGAGAATTCTCGGGGTCCGGCCGTCTTCGCGTTCGCCGAGCGGGACCGAACGTGGTTTACGGCAAGTCACCGGCTCCACGCAGTAATCATCCCGGCGGGGCAATGCGCATGGAATTGATGTAGTAGACCTCGCGGCCGGTCGGGTATCCGCCTCCGTCGGTGGCGATGTGCACGTGGTCGTAGTGGTTGGCGGTTTCGTTGCCCAGGTCGGCAGTCCAGCTCGCCGCGCCGACACCGGGGTAGATCTTCTGCCGCCAGATCACGTGGTTGACCCCCCACCGCTTGGCATTCGCCAGCGCGTACCCCGCGATCTGGTTGCCGAGCTCGATGCCCTCGGGACTGTGGTGGTTGGGGATCATCACGTCGATCGCCAACCCGTTGGGATGCCACGGCAACGCATCCTCCCGGTAGCCGCCGATAGTGGTGATCTGCGGAAACAGCACGCTGATGATGCGGGCCGCCCAGATGGTGTGGATCTGCAACCTAGCTTCCGGCGCGACGCCCGCCGGTAACGGGAACTGGAAGTCCGTGGCGCTGCTGGGCGCGGTCGACGCCAGCGCCGCCAGCGCTTGCACCTCCTCGGGTGTGGCGGTGCGCGGCGCACCGGCCGGCGCGGAGGTCGGGCCGGCCGGTCCGGATCCCTGGCTGGTCGGGGTGGCGGCCGGGGCCTGAGCCTTAGCGCAACACCCGGGCTTGTCACTCTGGGCGTAGATCATCCCGGCAGAGACGATCAGCGAGGCCGCGACCGCCATCCAGCGGCTCACGCCCTTGGCTAACCGGACTCTGCTCACGAAGAGCACTTTAGTGTCGTGTGGGGCACGTGTGGCACGTTTGTTATCTGTTGGTTGCCTATGAAGAAATGAGGCTAGCGCCCGGTGCGCTCGCGGTGCTTGCACCCCGGCCAGCAGCAGGGCCGGCGCTGGCCTTCTTTCAGCTCCTCCTGGGTCCGGCGAATCCGGCGCTGTCGGGTTGCCACTTGCTTGGCATCCTCGACCCAGCAGATGAACTCGTTGCGCGCCAGCGGCGTGATGTCCTTCCAGGCAGCAAGTGCTGTGGCGTTGGCGATCAGCGCTTCGCGCAGGTCTGCGGGCATCTTGTGCACCACCCCACCGGGCACTCGCGGGCTGCTCACCGGATCAGGATCCTCACGCGTCGATCACCACGCGACCGCTTTTGGCCCGGGAGACGCAGACCAGCATTTCGTCGTCGCCCTCTACGCCGCGGCCGCGGCGATCGACATCGCCGGCCAGCACCTTGACCTTGCAGGTCCCGCAGAACCCTTGCTGGCACGAATACGCGGTCGCCGGGTTGCGGTCGAGCATCACACCCAGCGCCGAGCGATTGGCCGGCACGGTAAGCACCTGCCGCGAGCGCGCGAGTTCCACCTCGAACGGCACGCCGTCGACGACCGGCGGCGGGCCGAACCGCTCATAGTGCAGCGGCGCGTCGGCGTGGGTGTCGCGCGCGGCGCGCACCGACTCGAGCATGCCGGTCGGCCCACACACGTAGACCGCCGTCGTCGGCCCGGCGTCGGCAAGCAATTCGGCTGGCGTGGCGAAGCGGCCGCGTTCGTCGTCGGCCCACACGCTGACCCGGTCCGGGGCCACTGCCACCACCTCGTCCAGCAGCGGCATATATCCCCGGCTGCGGCCGGCATACACTGCGCGCCAGTTCATCTCGCGCTGCTGCGCCAGTTGAATCATGGGCAGGATCGGCGTCACCCCGATGCCGCCGATCACGAACAACACGTCGGTCTCGTCGGTGACGAGATAGAACGCGTTGCGGGGGCCTTCGAACACCACGGTGTCGCCCACGTCGAAGCTGTCATGCATCTCGATCGAGCCGCCCCCACCCTCGGCGATGCGGCGCACCGCGATGCGGTAGTCGGTGCGCCGCCCGGGGGTACCGCACAGCGAGTACTGCCGGCGCCGACCCGAGGGCAGCCGGACGTCGATGTGCGCGCCCGGTGTCCAGGACGGCAGCAACGCGCCATCGGGGTCGGCCAGCGTCAACGCGACCACATCGGGGGTGAGCAGTTCACGTTTGGTGACCACCGCGGTGTTGGTGCGCGCTACCGGCACGATGCGCGACGGCTTCCACCGCGACAACGACGCGAACCCGCCGAAGAGGGCGCCCGCACCCGATAGCGCGGTGTAGAAGCGGTCGCGCTTGCGGCGACCGTACAGGTCGGCGGGTCTGGTGCTCCAAATAGTCTCTGCCACAGCGAATTCCCTATGTCTGTCTAATGTCGAGCCGGGCGAACAGGCGAACCGAGGAAGGGCTGATGCGGCGCGCCGCGTAACCCACCCAGGACTCCGCGGTGATCGGCAACACCGCCGGGCCGGTCCGGACTGCCTTGACTATCGCCTTCGCGGCGGCTTCCGGGGTGTAGTTACGGCGCCGATACACGGAGTCGGCCTGCTGGCGGGCGTGGTCCTGCTCCTCGGCGGTCATGCCCGCATAGATGGTGCTCTTGGCGATATCGGTGTTGACGAATCCTGGACACACCGCGGTGACGGCGATGCCTTCGTCGGCGAGGTCGGCGCGCAACGATTCGCTGAAGGCAAGCACCGCAGCTTTTGAGGTGCCGTATGCGACAACGGATTTGAGCGGCACGTATGCCGCGGCCGACGACACGTTGATGATGGTTCCGCCCTGGCCGCGCTCGACCATCTGGGCACCGAACGCCCGGCTGCCGTGGATGACGCCGCCCACATTGACCCCCATGACGGTGTCCCACTGCTCGGGCGTCGTCTCCAGGAACCGGCCCGCCATCCCGATGCCGGCGTTGTTCACCAGGATGTCCACCACGCCGTGCTTGTTGTGCACTTGTCCCGCAAGGTTATTCATCGTCGCTGCGTCGCTGACATCGCCCTGGTAGACCGCGGTCTCGGCCCCGGCGGCCCGGACGGCGTCGGCGGTTTCCTCGGCGCCGGCCAGATCGCGGTCGACGAGCACGACGGTGACCGCACCCTGGCGGGCCAACTCCACCGCGGTGGCCCGGCCGATGCCGGCGCCTGCCCCGGTGACCAGCGCGAGTTTGCCGCGCACATCACGCGGGCCGGTGCCGACGACCGACGCGCTGGCCGGAGCGCCGCCCTCGACGACGAGGTCGACCCAGTCGCCGGTGAGCCGGGCGATGACGTCGGGACGCGAGGCGACCACCCAGTGCCCGCCCTCGATCGGGATTACCCTGCTGCGGGCCGGAATAGACCCGGTGAACCGCTGCAGCGCGGGCGACACGAAATAGTCCTGACGCGCTGTCAGCACCTGCACCGGGGCAGAGGTCTGCGGCAATCGCGCCGGGGGAGCCAGTAGCGGCCCCGGCATGTTGGCGCGGTACAGGTTGAGCCCGTTGAGGTAGTCATCGACCGACCGGTATGCCGCGCGGCGCTGGCTGCGGGTGCTTGATCGGCCGATAAGTTCAACTGTTTCAAAGATTTTCGCGCCCAGCCCGGACCGGGCCGCAAACTCCGGCAACACCGGACAGAGCAGGAACCAGATGTAGCCGGAGGCGAGGAACTGTTTGATCACGTCGATCACGGCACGCGGGGTGCGGGCTGAGCGCAGGAACTTGCCCGCATAGCTCAGGTGCGGCCCCGAGATCGACGTGAACGAGGCGATCTTGCCCATCACCGAGTCGTCGGTGGCCGCCGCCCAGGCCTGAATCGAGCCCCAGTCATGGGCCAGCAGGTGCACGGTGTCGACACCCAGGCTGTCGATCACTGCGCCTACATCGGCTGCCAGCTGGGGCAGCCGATATCCCGATCGGCCTGGGGGCGTTGACGATTCGCCGGCCCCGCGGATGTCGTAGGCCACGAAATTGTATTTGGCATCGGAGTCGGCGCCGCAGCGTCGGGCGAATTCCGCCGCGACCCCGTCCCACACGTGGTGGTTATCCGGGTAGCCGTGGATCGCCAGAATGGTCGGGCGCCGCGGGTCGATCTCGGTGTAGGCGTGCACCGCCAGCCGTACGCCGTCCGATGCGGTCACCAACGACACCACAGGCGAAACTCGAGGGGTGCTCATGAGACTCCGGGCGGTGTTCAGTGCGACGCGCGCGCGGCAGGCGACCTGGCCAGGTAGTCGACCGCGCGTCCCACACCGCCCAGCTGGGACGGATGGAAACCCGGCTTGAAGTAGGCGCTGATCACCGGCAGGAATTGGGTGGGCCCGGGCAGCAAACCCCGCCGAGCCGCGGAAAAGTAGTCCCGCCAGCGTGGTTTGGTTCCCGGCGGCAAGTACGGGTCGATCGAGTACATGAAACGCACCCCACGTATCCACAACCACGCCAGTGCCGGAGTGATCAGCAGCTGGGTGCGCACCTGCCGCAAGTACCCGGCACGCAGGTGCTTCATCGTGTCGAAAGCGACCGCTTTGTGTTCGACCTCTTCCGCGCCGTGCCAACGGATCAGGTCCAGCATCACCGGGTCGGTGCCGGCGTCGTCCAGCTGCGGTGTGTCCAGAATCCATTCACCCAAAATGGCGGTGTAGTGCTCGAGGGCCGCCACCATCGACACCCGCTCGAGCATCCAGCTCTGCCGTCGTCGCCGGCTCCACCGGGGCCGGTCGCCGAGGAGCTTGCCGAACAGCCAGCTGGTCTGGTTGGTGAACGGTGTCAGGTCCACGCCCTTGGCGGCGAAGTGGTCGAGCACACCCGAGTGTGCCTGGGAATGCATGGCCTCCTGGCTGATGAACCCCTGCACGTCCAGGCGCAGCTGATCGTCCTTGATCAGCGGCAATGTCTCCTTGAATATCCCGGCGATGAACTCCTCGCCCGCCGGCAGCAGCAGGTGCAGGACGTTGCAGAAGTGAGTCGCCATCACCTCGTTGGGCACGTAGTGGAACGGCAGCTGCGCCCAGTCGAATTCGACGTCACGCGCCTGCAGGACGAGCCGCTCGTGGTCGACCGACGCGTCATGCGGACCGGTTGCCTGGTCATCCACAGTGAACATGGTCAACCCCCTCTCCTGATCGGAGTGTGGTTAGGCATCGGAGTGTGGTTAGGCACTGCATCGGGTCTCAGTCTCAGCGTCGGCGATCAGACGCTCGGATCGCAAGAACCGGAGCAGATTCTCGATGGTGTTCGTCAGGGCCGGTTCCCGCAGCTGGACCTTGGCCAGCGCGCGCGCCTGTTTGTACTGGGTGTTGTCGTACCGCTTGTCGCGCATCGCCGCGATCTTTCCGGCCGCCCCAACCAGGAAATCGGCCAGCGGATAAATCGGATCACCGGGTCCGGCCAGGCGGTCGATCTGCTCGGCGAACGACGGCAGGTCGTGGTAGGTGAAGTGGTAGCCGTGCCGTTCGGACAGCAGTCGGGTGATGTCCATCAGGCAGTAGTAGTCGTCGGCGGTGATGTTGAAGACGGTGCCCACCTCGGCCGGGAGGTCGGTCTGGATCAGCTCGACGATGTGTTCGGCGACCAGGTCCGCCGGCAGCATGCTGACCTGGTTGAACGCGTTGACGGCCACGCCGTGCTGAATCATGAACGCCGTGAGGCGCACCACGATGTCCTCGGTGGTCCCGAAGCCCGCATTGGTCGGCGAGATCAGCGAGGGCCGGTAGATGCGCACGTCGAGTCCTTGGCGCTGGGCTTGCAGCACCAGCTGCTCGGCGACCCACTTGGTCTGTGAGTAGCCGAAGTCCAGGCCGCTCATGGCTTCATTCGCATCCCACTCGCCGACGACCGGCAGGGTGCTCCAGCCGTAGATGAACGTGCTGGAGACCAGGTGGAAGGCCTTTCGGTGCGAGGTCATCGCCAGGCGCAACAGCTGCCGGGTGCCTTCTACGTTGGCGGCCCGCAGCGCGTCGTAGGTCCGGACGTAGTTGACCAGCGCGCCGTTGTGGACGATGGCGTCGATGCTCTCCGCCAACCGCTGGAACGCCGCCTCGCCGACTCCCAAGTGGGGCTCGGCCAGGTCGCCGCAGACCACCCGCACCCGATTCCGCACCTCGGCTTCCAGCTCCGGGGTCCACAGCTGGGCCCGGTGCAGCGAGGCGACGATCCGGTCCAGGCCGTGGTCTGTGTCGGTGGCACGCATCAGCGCATGCAGGGTGTGCGAAGTCCGCCCGAGCAGGCTGGTCAGCAGGAACGGTCCCAGGAATCCGGTGACGCCGGTGACCAGGATGTCGCTTACCGCGCCCGGTCGGGCTTCCGGAAGCGCCGGCAGCGGCAGCTGCGCGTCGGCGCGCATCTGGGTGATCTCGTGCGCCTCGTACTCCGCGGAAATCTGACCCAGCGCCTTCCGCAGGGCGTCGAGCGGTTGTCCGTCCCGATCGCCGAACTGGCCGACGAGCCGGAAGAACTCGGCGACCGTCAGGCGCTGCAGCAGCCGCGTGTTCACGTCGTCGACCAGCTCTCCGGCGCCATTCTCTTCCAGCAGGGCCTGCAGGTCGGTGCGGAGCTCGGCCAGGCTCAGCGAGTCGATGCCGAGGTCCGCGAAGGAGCAGTCCTCCTGCCCGGTGAGGTCGTAGCTCTCCATGAGATGGCTGAAGCGATCGAGCGGACCAGCCGGGGCGTCCGACCTTTTCTGGGTCTGGTGAGAGTGGCTCGCCACCACGGGCAGCTTGGCGTCCAGCCAGAGCTGACGCGTCGCCGAGCGCCGGATCTTGCCCGACGTGGTCTTGGGGATGCTGCGCGCCGGGACGAAAGCGATCGTGTGCGGGTCGATGTGGCAGTGTCGGCGGATTGCGCTGGCCAGGGCCTTGGCGTCGGGGAGCGTGTGCTCGTCACGCACTTCGGCGACTACCACCAGCGCCTCCTGCTGGTCGACGTCGACCGAGAACGCGGCGACGCAGCCGTCCCGGACTTCCTTGGCCGACCGCACCACGACGGCCTCGACATCGGCGGGGTAGCAGTTGACGCCGCGGATGATGATCAGGTCCTTGGTCCGCCCGCAGCAGAACAGCTCGCCCTCGTACATGAAGCCGAGATCGCCCGTCCGCAGATACGTGTGCTCTTCATCGCCTGCGATGCGGGCTCCGAACATCTCCGCGGTGACCTCCGGACGATGCCAGTAGCCGCCGCCCTTGGACGGGCCGTCCAGCCAGATCTCGCCGACCTTGCCCGCTGGGAGGGCCTGTCGCGATTGGGGATCGACGATGCGGACCACGTCGCCGGCAAGGGGCTTGCCGGAGCTCACCAGAAGGGCCTGGTTGTTGTTCTCGGGCACGGTCTTTTCCACGCGCACCAGATTCTTCTGCAGCGCGCGCTTGTTGACGGCCAGGATCTGGCGGCCTCGGAGCGACACGATCAGGGTGTTTTCCGCCAAGCCAAAGGCGCCGGTCAGGGCTTCGGGCTTCAGGCCATAGGCGCCGAAGCGCTCCCGGAAGCGGATGAAGGTCTTGGCTCGCAGCGGCTCTGCCCCGATCACGACGGACTCCAGGCAGCTCAAGTCGACGCCGGCCAGCTCGGAGGAGGGCAGCTTGTCCTCGCGCAGGCAGTATTCGAGCGCGAAGTTCGGCGCCGGCGTGTGGGTGGCGCGCACCTCGCTGATGAGCCGCAGCCAGGACGATGGCCGCTTGAGGAAGTCCTCCGGCGACATCCCGTGCGTCGTCCCGCCTCGCAGCAAGATGAACAGGTACGCGGAGATCAAGCCCATGTCGTGGTGCTGCGGGAGCCAGCTGACCAGTATTTCTTCGCCGCCGGTGAAGGCTGAGGCATTGGCGACGACGTTGGCGTGGCTCACGATCACGCCCTTGGGGTCGCTGGTGGAGCCCGACGTGTACTGCAGGAAAAATACCGGGCCGGGCGTGTCCGCCACGGGGGGGCCGCCGTACTCCTGCGTGCCGTCCGTCCCGAACCAGGGCAGGTCTGGGAGCCGCTCGACGTCCGGCCAGGGCAGCGCTCCCTGCAGGTGGCCGAGCATCATGCGGTAGTCCTGCTCAAGTTGTTTGGTCGACAGCACTGCCTTGGCCTGGCTGTCCCGCGCGATGAAGCTGAGCTTGGCCAGTCCCGCCTGGAACGACATCGGCAGGGGAGGGCTGACCGGTACGGCGATTACCCCGATGCGCGCGCAGGCAATGAGCGCGGCCACCATCTCCAGGCCCGGCGGGTAGACCAGCAGCGCCCGCTCACCGGCTTTGAGCCCGGCCTCTGCGGACAAGTAGGCGGCTAAGTCCCGCGTCCGCTGGGCAAAGCTTTCATAGGTGTACTGTTCGAGCTCCCGGCCGTCGGCATCGACGAACCGGTAGAGGACCTGGTCCGGTCGCTCGGTCTCCCACATCCGCAGATAATCAATAAGCGTCTCCATAGGAGTCACTCCCCCCTTCCAGGTCGGTGGCCAGCTTTTGGCAAAGATCCATCAGAGCAACTTCCCCGTCGCATCTGGTGAAGCCGATAGTAGCCGCCGTTTGACCTCAAGCAAAGGCATCCAATGCCCGTATTTGCATTACATATGAAGCTCACAGGCTAATTCTTCTCACTAAGTAAATGCCTCGAGTTTCCCGGCCAGACGATCCAGTGTTCAATCGCTGACCTTCAGTATCTCAGTAGGTACAGCTGTCAGTATCTCAGTAGGGATCTACCAGCGGATTTACCCTATTTAAGCCGATCAGTACGCCGATACTGAGATACGCATCTCCGCGTTTCAGTACTCAATGAACGGTCGCCCGGCGGTGACCCGAAAACCGCACATCGCAGCCATTGTTGTACTCACCCCCAAACTCAATCCGCAAACAAGAAGTCCGCGGCATTCATGCTCGATACCCTGCCGGAACCCAGCGCTGTAGCAACCGCTATCCGAGGCACTTGGAGCGCGGCGCATAGCCCCCCATCGCCCACGCCACCCCGTTGCCGCAGTACGGCAGGGCATCAAAAATCTACGGACATACTGACATACTGACGCCAGCGCTGCAGCATCAATATTTCAACTGCTTTGTCAGCAGACCGGCAGGTTGGCGCCACGCACGGCAGGGGCGGCTTGGAGAATCGACTGTGCGGGGTGGCGCGAATCACTAGCATCCCTGATCGTGGCGAGGCAGGACGCCGTGCTGGGCAGCGGTGGCAGAAACGCGGTCATCGCCACGGTCATCGTGATCACCGTGGCCGCCACTGGCCTGAGCGCATGCGCGGGACGC
>NZ_DATJYB010000462.1:0-4187 GCF_035499775.1 Mycobacterium sp.
GTTGCCGTTGCCCGACAACCTCGCCGCGACTCTGAAAGCCGCCAAGAGCCTGCAGGCTGCTGACAAGCTTTCAATGGGCGCCGCCTACCAGTCCAGCGGCTACGTCGTGGTGGATGAGGCCGGCCGGCCGCTGAGTCCACATGCGCTGACATCGCGGTGGGCACGGATGCTCGCCGCGGCGGGCGTTCCGCCGGTCCGCTTGTTGAGACGCTCGGCACACATGCGGCACCTTGATGCGTCTTGAGGGCGTGCCGATCGCGGTGATCGCGGCCTGGCGTGGCCACGCGTCGTTGGCGTTCACGATGGCGACGTATGTGCACTCGCAGGAGCCTGCGCTGGCAGACGCAGCACGCAGGTTGGCCCGCGTCGTCACAAATTCGTAGCAGCTGCATCGAAGGGCTTTCGTAGTCCCGGCAGGTGACTTCAGCGGCTACCGATATTTGCTGAGTCGAACCGGTGTTCGCGTAGAGCGCCGCAGAGTTAGCCGCGAATTGTGACAATCTGTGACATAGTTCCGGTCGACGCCGAAGGCGGCTAGCCACAAATCGCCTTTGAGCTGTGGTGGCAGGTGCAGGATTCGAACCTGCGTAGCTTTCGCGACGGATTTACAGACCGTTGGGTCACTCATCCCCACCAGAACGACGTGGCGATCGCCACATAGAGCGCGATGAGCACCGCCCCCTCGAACCAGGTCGACTCGCCGTCGAAGGTCACCAGCACCGCGACCAGCGCCGACATGATCATCGACGCCAACAGCAGCGGCGAGAACACCAGATCGAAACCGGGCTGGCCGAGCCACGCCGCTGCCAGGCAGACGATCGGAGCGATGGTGAGCGCGATCTGGACGGGCGACTGCAGGATCACCTGAACCGCGTAATCCATCTGGTTCTTGACAGCTAGCTGAATGCCGACGAAATTTTCCACCGCGTTGCCGGCGATGGCCACGATCACCAGACCGGCGAAAACCTCGTTGATACCCGCTGCATGCATCGCCGGCTCCAGGGCGGCAACGAACCACTCCGACACGAACGCCGCACCGATACCGGCGACGGCGAGCATGCCGACGGCCATCGCCAGCGGCCACTCCCCGTGTGCTGTTGCCGCACTGGCGGCTTTGGCCGAATCGGGGCTGGCCACAATGGGAGACGACGCTCTGGAGGGTTCATGACCTGCGTGCACCACCGGGTCGGGAGCCCGGTTTCCGAGCGTGGCCGGCAGCGAGAGTGCGAACAGCGCAAGCATGACGATGGAGACAACGACCGACACCGCCCGCTCGTGCGATTGCGCCGGGGTGTGTGTTGCAGCGGTGAGCGATGGGACGGCGAGGATGAACACCGCGAGGGTGAACATCAGTCCGAGGGTGCGTCCGTCCTCGGCGGTGAAGCGCTGGCGGCCGTGCTTGATACCGCCGACCACGAATGCCAGCCCGAGCACCAGCAGGGCGTTGGAGAGAATCGAGCCGACGATGGTGGCCTTCACAACACCGTAAAGGCCCGCCTTGATTGCGAACAGGATGACGAACAACTCGGGCAGGTTCCCCAGCGCCGCCTGCAGTACCCCAGTGGCGTTGGGCCCGAGCCGGTCTCCGAGCGCCTCCACCGAACGGCCGACCAAAGATGCCAGCGTGGCCAGCGCAAGCGCGGACACGATGAACGCCAGCACGGCATTCATGTGGGCGAAGTGCAGGGCTCCGGCGGCCACGGTCGCGACTACCGTGATGGTGGTCATGATGCGGTCGCGCCGGCTCAGCAGCGGGGGTGGTTCGGTATGGGTGGTCGTCACGCGCTCCTCCTTCTCTGATCGCGCCGAAGTTTTCCAGAATCGAACGGTTCACGTTGAGAATTGCCCCCCGCGGCCAACAATGGGCCGCTCCACAGGGCGACCTGTTCAGCCCACTCGATGCGGCGATACAGCAGGGCGTCCGGCAGAAATTGCAGCTCTACTCGAATCCGGTGCGCCACGACGGCAGACGCCGCGCGGCCGGCCCGGTCGTCATCGCCCTCGCGAAGATCACAACGGCACCGCGGTCACCGGTATGCGCCCTGAAGCATTGATTGCGGGCACAGTCTCGGCAAAGGGCTTGCGGTAAGCCATCACCTACCCGCAGTCAGAGCCGCTGACCTGCAATAACTTTGGTGGGCGCGGACGGTATCGAACCGCCGACCGCTGGTGTGTAAAACCAGAGCTCTACCACTGAGCTACGCGCCCCTTAAAGCCGAGGGACCCGCCGGGCAGGCTACACGCCTCAAGGCCTACCACCCAAAACGCTCAGACCCGTAACGCCGCCAACGCCTCTGTCCACAGCCGCTGGTCGCGGGCTTCGCCAGGCTCGTTCATCTCCGCGAACCGAATGATCCCCGACCGATCCACGACGAAAGTACCGCGGTTGGAGATGCCGGCCTGGTCGTTGAACACCCCGTAGGCCTGGCTGGCCCCGCCGTGCGGCCAGAAGTCTGATAACACCGGAAAGGTGAAGCCGCTCTGGGTCGCCCAGATCTTGTGGGTCGGCGGCGGACCCACCGAGATCGCCAGCACCGCGCTGTCGTCGTTCTCGAAATCGGGCAGATGATCGCGCAACTGGTCCAGCTCGCCCTGGCAGATCCCCGTGAAGGCCAGCGGGAAGAACACCAGCAGGACGTTCTTGGCGCCGCGGTAGTCGCCGAGGCTGATTCGCTGGTTGTTCTGGTCGCGCAGGGTGAAGTCGGGGGCCGTGGTCCCAACGGGCAGCATCAGCGCTTACCGGCCCGCGATTTCGGCTGAACCAAGCGACTGGCGCTCCAATTACCGAGGTTGACCGACGAGGTGGGCATCAGGCCGGCGGTAGGTGCCGCCTCGGCGATCTCGGCGGGCAGGACGTGGCCGGGCCGACCGGTCTTGGGTGTCAGAACCCAGATCACACCGTCTTCGGCCAACGGAGTAATCGCGTCCATCAGGGTGTCCACCAAGTCCCCGTCGCCGTCTCGCCACCACAGCAGAACGACGTCGACCACCTCGTCGGTGTCTTCGTCGAGCAGCTCACCGCCGCAGGCTTCCTCGACCGCGGCGCGGATGTCGTCGTCGGTGTCTTCGTCCCAGCCCCATTCCTGGACAACTTGGTCTCGTTGGATGCCCAGTTTGCGGGCGTAGCTCGGGGCGTGATCCGCCGCGACCACCGTGGGACCTCCTTTAGCCATCCGCGCGCCGTGCGATGGGCATTATCGTCGCACAAGCGGAGCACGACCAACATGCCCGGCTCATCAGGTGGCCATGCACAGTTTCAACGCCTTTGTCTTGGCGTCGTTGAGCCGGTCGACGCGCTTGTTGAATTCTGCGGTTCCGGCGTGCGTGGCGATGGCGTTGGCGACCCCACGGCTCGCATCGACGTAGTTGCGGAATGCGTCCGCCATCTCCGGCTTCAACGGGGAACTGAGGCTGCCTTCCACCGTATTGGCACTGTTGTTGAGTGCGTCGATGGCCGGGCCTTCGGTAGGGCCGGTATTGCGGCCGCCGTTGTATGCCGCAACGAAAAGGTTCACCTTGTCAATCGCGTCCTTGCTGGTGGTGGCCAGCCCGTCACACGCACTGCGGATGGCCTGGGTCGTCAGCGACTGCTGGTGCTGGGACTCCCGCAGACTGGATGTCGCCACCGAGGCTGAGACCGACATCGAGACCGACGAGCGGTAGGCCGGCGCCAAACTGCTGTTGGCCTTCGGGGTGCCGTTGGTATGCACGGTACAGCCGACGATCCCGATCAACAGCACCGCGACACAGCCGAACGCCAGGACACCTCGCCTGGGGAATCCCCCCACGTGCCGGCGAGGGACGGCACGCCATCCGATGAGCACGGCTTCAGACGTTACCGGGTCAGGATTCCGAACGCCGTGGACGCACCGGGTTCGCGCGGGTATGTCGTCGCGCCCGAGGACCTCCAGAAGCGATCAGCCAGTAGCTACCCGCCCGGCACACCGGTGCGGCACGATAGAGGAAGATCGCTAGCAGATACCCCGCCAACTACAGGAGTGGAAGTTGACCACCGAGTTCGCGCGCACCGATCTGGCCAAAACCCCAAGCAGCGCAAGCGAACCCGACCGTGTCCGGGTGATCCGCGAAGGTGTGGCGTCCTACCTGCCCGACATCGACCCCGACGAGACGTCGGAGTGGCTGGAGTCCTTCGACGCACTGCTGGAGCGTTCCGGCCCGGCGCGGGC
>NZ_DATJYB010000463.1:0-8243 GCF_035499775.1 Mycobacterium sp.
TCTTCCCAGTTCAGCACCATCCGACCGGGGATCAACGCGCCGACTTTTTCAGGTCGAAGTAGCTAACATCCGTCCACGCCGGCTCGCCCCAGCCTCACCCCGGCGTACAGGGGCGATTCGCAGGCGTACCGAGTCCATACCGTAACCGCACCGGGACCGGTCAATTCCACTGCGTTACAGGCGATTTGAACCGTCCCAACGTACCGTTTCTCCTGGTCGCGATCACGCTGGTCGCGGACTCATAATCCGTTGGTCGCTTCTTCAACTCCGGCGGGCGGCGTATCGGGCTTCCTCAACGAGGCCGGCGGCGCCGTATCGGGCTTCGCGAATCAGTTCGCCCAAGAGTCCGGCCTGTTCAACAGCGGCGGCCAAGGGATTTCGGGCCTGCAGAACATTGGCGCCATGGAGTCGGGCTCGGCGAACCTGGGCAACTTCATGCCGGGCTTCTACAACGCAACCGTGCTCAACCCTCGCGACGCAGGCCTTCGTCTCGGGTATCGCGAACGTCGGCTCGCAGATCTCCGGCGTGCTGAACGGAGTCCCGCTGCCGTAACGGTCGATTCGACTGTGGTGAAGAATGCGCGGCCGGCCGGTACTCTTAGCCAATCCTGTTCAGGAGGGTGCCGTGAGCCCTGGCGACAGCGTTGCGACGATCGATGAACTGCTGGACCGCGCGGTGCGCGCGATCAACAAGGGCGACCGTGCGACTGCCACTGCGTTGGCCGGGCAGGTTCTCGCGGTCGACCGCGGCAACCCCGAAGCCGAGGACCTCCTCGCCGCGCCGGCTCACCACGGTGAGATTCGCCGACTGACCATCCTGTTCGCTGACGCGGTCGACTCGACGGCGCTGTCCACCCGTTTGGACCCGGAGCCCTACCACACCCTGATCGGCCGCTACCGCGACGAGGTGCGCCGGGTCATCGATCGCTACGAGGGCCACATCGGCTCGATCAAGGGCGACGGCTTGTTGGCGGTTTTCGGCCACCCCACGGCACACGAGAACGACGTGCGACGTGCCGTCGCAGCGGGGCTGGATATCTGCCGCGCCGTTGCCCAGCTCAGTGAGCGGGCCCAGCGCAAGTTCGGCGTGGCTATCAACGTTCGGGTCGGCATCCACCGCGGCCTGGTCTATCTCGACACCGATCAGGACGACGTGTACGGGTTTGCCGCCAATCTGGCCGCCCGGCTTTGCAGTGTGGCCGAACCGGGGACGGTCGCGGTATCAGACGCGGTCGCCCCGTTGGTCCGTGACGCGTTCGAACTCAACACCGGTGCGTCCGTAGCGGTCAAGGGCGTCGATGCCCTGATCAACCCTCACCGCGTGCTCGGCGAGCAACCCGAAGCGTCGCCGCCGGACTCGCCGCCGCTGATCGGGCGCGATTGTGAGCGCGATTGGCTGCGGCAGAGCTGGCAGCTCGCACGCGACGGTGCGCTGAGCGCTCCGGGCGTCGTCTTTCGCGGTGAGCCGGGAATCGGCAAGACCCGGCTCGCCGCCGAAGCTGTCAACATCGTCGACGGTTCCGGCGGAGCGGTCGTCACGCTCAGGGGTTCGCCGCTGCATACCGGCACCGGCCTGCATCCCGTGCGCCGACTACTGGAGCGTCGATGCGGCATTACCCGGCTCACCGATACTGCGGAGCGCTTGCGCCTGCTGGAGGCCGAATTGGGCTCGTGCGTGATGGATCCCGTGAGCGCGGTCCCGCTGTTGGCGCCGGTCCTAGGTATCGGTCCCGAGCATGGCTATCGCCCCGCGGCTGTGGAGGGCCGCACCCTGTACGAGTTGATCGGCGCAACGGTGCACCGCTATGTGCTCGCGTGTTTGAACGATCGGCCCGGCCTCGTCGTTGCTGAAGATGTGCACTGGTTTGACCCGTCGACCGCGGAATTGCTCAACTCGCTGTTTTCGGCCGCGGACGGGCGACTGCTGGTCGTGGCAACCGGACGGGATGGCGATTGGCTGCAAAAAGGTTGGCAAACTAAAGTTTTCGATCTTGCACCGCTCACCGACGAGCAGTCCGACGCACTAATCGAGGCATTGGACCCGAGCGTGTCGGGTGCCCGGCGGGCCGCGGTACGCGAGCGGTGCGACGGTCTGCCCTTCTACATCGAGCATGTGGTGGCCGGCTTGGCGGCGGCCGGTCGCCAACCAGAGGTGCCCGAGGCGCTGTACGAACCGCTCTTCGCCCGGCTGCACGCCCGCAGCGATGTGGTGCCGGTGCTGGAGGCGGCGGCCGTGATCGGGCGTGCCGGTGATCTGCCGTTGCTTCGCTCGGTGGTCGGACCCCACGGCAAAGACGTCGACGAGGTCGTCACCGCCCTGGTGCTCGCGCATGTGCTCGAACGGCGGGGGACCGACGGCTGGCGATTCCGCCACGAGTTGCTCCGCGAGGTCGCAGCCGAGCTGGCCCCGCCGTCGCTGCGCCGCGACCTGCACCTCCGCGCCGCCAACGCGCTGGTGGGCGTCGCAACAACCGCCGAACCGGATTGGCGCGTGGTGGCAAGCCATTTCGAACAGGCACAGCATTACGACCAAGCCGTCGCCGCCTACCAAAAGGCCTCCGTCGACGCCCGGCGCCGTGGCGCCGCACAAGAAGCGCTGGATTGCCTCACGAACGCACTCGACCAGCTCACCGGCTGTCACGCAGGACCCGCGCGGGACTGCAGCGAGATCGCGATCCGGCTGGAACGCGGATTTCTCACCGGCGCGCTCGAAGGGGGCACCAGCGGCGAGGCACCCGCCGATTTCGAACGGTGCCTGGCGCTGGCGAGCGACGGCGGCTACCAAGACGAGTTGTTCACCACGCTCACCGCGCTGATCGGCTACTACGTTCCCCGAGCCGAACTGCGTCGCGCCCGTGACCTGCTCGACTCACTGTCCGCCCGGATCACGAGCGACCGACCGTGGAGTCGTCCCGTAATATCCTCGACTCTGGGTTCGATCGCTTGGCTTGAAGGTGATTTCACCGCCGCACGCGGACATCTCTTGCGAGCGCTTTCCAATCGTTCAGCCGCCGATCCGGCAATACTCGACGCCCCTTCCTGGGTGACAGTCGATCCCATCGCAGCGGCACACCAGTACCTGGCGTTGACGTACACCGTTTGCGGAGACCTCGATCGCGCCAATGCGGAACTCGCCGAGTCGGTGCGGCGCTCCGATGGCCTGAGCTTTCCCCACGACGCCTGCAACAGGGCACAGACCTATTTCGTCGAGATCTGGGTCTGCGTGGAAGCCGGCCAGATCGAGCAGGCGGCCGGCCTGGTTGCCCGCCTTCGTCAGCTGAGCCAGGAGTCGGGGCTCGACCTTTGGCAATGGGTCGGCAGGACCGAACACAACACCGTCAAGGCGCTGGCCGCCCTGGAGGCCGGCGCCGACGCGGCGACGCTGCTGGCTGCGGCCGACAAGATAGCGCTGCACGTGGACAGCTCACGACTGATGCACCTGAACATTTACCTCACCTTCAAAGACGCGATCATCGGTCGTCTGCTGATCGCCGCGGGCCAGCTGGAGAAGGCGCGCGAGCGATTGGACATGGCATTGCGCCACGCGAAAGACACGTCAATGCGCTTCCACGACGCCGAACTGATGCGCGTGCGCGCCCACACGTTCTCCGGTCCGCGGGAACGCCGCGCCGCCCTGTCCGCCGCGATCGATTTCGCGCGGCAGCAGGGCGCGGCCCTGTTCGAATTGCGCTGTCTGCTGGACTCTTTCGACCTGCCCGGTGAGGGCGATCGGTCCGAGCTGGTAGATGCCGTCCGCCGCTTCCCGGCTGACGCCGCCTGGCCGGAATTCGCACGGGCGCAAGAGATCCTCTCCTGAGCCGCCGCGCCGACGGCTCAGAGGTAACGCTCGTCCAGCTTGTCCGGGGTCTTCGATAGGTCCTCGAACGCTCGGATGTTGTCGGCGACGTTGCGGCTCTCATGCCGTCCGATCGCGTGAGTCAACGCGGGCAACAGTCCGAACTGGGTGGGCGGCTGCAGGTACCGCGAGCCCGTCGCCGCGGTCAACGCCAACTTGTGCACTTGGCAGCGCTCCGCTTTCTCCGGATGCCGGGCCATGTACTCGGCGAATGACCAAGCCTCTTTGCGCAACCTCGTCAGCATCCGGTCGAAAACGCCGAGCTCGTCCGGTATCAGCCGACGGGTCCAGCGCATCTCCGGCGACAGGCGCTGCATCACGGCGACCATGCCGGGCATCTGGGAGCAGAGCAGCGCGTTGACGCGGTTGAAATCGTTCTCGAGCGTTTCTAGCGAGTCGGCCGCAATCTCCCAGCAGGCCATCCCCAAGTCGAAACTGATGTGTGCGTTGAACGCGCTCATCAGGTGCTGCAGGATGATCGCCTTGCGCTCCTGGTCGCCGGTGAACGCGACCTCCCAGGGAAGTGTCAGACCACCCTGATACTCGCTCGGGTAGGAGTACGCGTTCAACGCATTGAAGTAGCGCTGAGCGAAGGCGACATCGAGCCGCGCGACACGCGTCCCGTCCTTGAACTGCCCCGCGTCGATGGCTTGACGGATGGTCAGGGTGACGCGCCTGTACACGACGGCGAAGTAGCCGAGGTGGCTCTGCTCGTCGATGGCCCAGTCGACAATCTGGTCGACGTTGCGCAGAACATCATCGACGTTCTTGGCCTCCGCAAGTCGCGGCAGCTGGAGCGGGTGAGCAGGCAGCACAGTAGACATGTCAGAGGAACCTCCGTTTCGATCGATCCGGTGTTACGCCGGCAGTTCCCAGTCGCGGGAGAGGTGTTGGGGTATGCCGAAGGGCGCCCGCTCACCACCCCGTTCGAACGCGAAGATCCCGTGCACCAGCTCGCGCCCCAACGGACGGGCCATGGTCGACATCAGTTGGTGGTGGGCCAGGTCCCGTTCGGCCTCGCCGACGACATGCTCGATGCCCCAATCCGCGATGCGCCCGAGCGGGCCAAGGCCGTCGGCGGGATCCGGTTTCGGCACAAGCAGCAGATCGGCGGTGCCGTCGCCGATCAGGTGACGAATCAAGGGAGGAATCGTGTCATCGAACCGGCGCAGGGGCGTCATCTCGTCCAGCAGGTTCAGCAGAGCGACGGTGAGCTCCTGGCCTTCCGGCGAGGCCTGGAATTGCCTGCGCCGGATCGCGTCGACCAGCGCCTTGGCATCGTCGACGTCGCGAACCATCAATTCGTCGCACACGCCGAGCAAGTGCCCGATGACGTTCCACAGATGCAGGTAGGCGTCGACGTCCTCGGCCGGCAGGCCGACACCGAGGCGACGCATCGGCTCGGCGACGATGTACGAGAAGGTAAGCATCGTCCCGGCCAGGTCCTCCTGGTTGATCGGTGTGCCCCACTCGGGATCCCATATTTCGGGTGTCTTCTCGCTGCGCGCCTTGATCAGGTGGCGCACGGCGGCGTGCATCAGCCGGACTTTCTGGATAACGCGCCGCCCTTTGCCTCTGTCCGCGAGGCCACCGACGGCGACCACGTCGATCAGGAACTGACCGGTCTCCAGCACCCGCCTGCGCTTGTCGGTGACGAGGCGCGTGGTCAGGTGTAGCACCTGCACGCCCTTCGCCGCCGCGTAGGCCGCCGGAAGCGAAGCGCAGAACAGGCAGAGGATGATGAGAAAGCCCCAGTCCTCGAATAGCTGCTCCGCGCGTTTGATTTTGCCCGCGTCGGCCCAATCGGGTAGGGGCAGCGAGTCCGCCAGATAGGCCTGAATCTCGTCGGGCAACTGCGCCGGCACCAACTGATCGACGCGGACCAGCGTCTGCATCAACTCGTTGACCGCATCGGCGCCGCCGCGCTCAAGCACCGCCGCGACCGGCGCGTCAGCCACCGGATCCCCCAGCCCTCGCATGCCATCCAGCAGCTCGTCTGTCCACCTGGAATTCGCGCTTGCGCCCGACATGAGCTCAGCCTGTCAGATTTGGCGCTCTTTACCAGGGGCTAGACGCAGATCGAGTAGCCACATGCGCAATACAAGTACTGGGCTACTCCATGCCTTCCCATCGTCGACAGCGGTCAGCCGCGCCCACGGGCCGGCCTGCGCGGCTGCCACACCACCACCGCGGTGTTCTTGGGCACCACCGCCACGTCGCGGCGCTGGCCGGCGGGCAGCGCGGCCAACTCCTCGGTCAGCTCCTTCACGCGCGACTGAAGCGCCTCGACCTGGTTCGTCAGCTCGATGATGCGTTTTTGATGACGGCCAAATTGACGCACTAGTCCTGGGAGTGCCGCTGCACCTCGCGCAGCAGGTCGACGTCGTGCTCCGAATAACGCCGTTCCCCACCGGAAGTGCGCGTCGGGCTGACCAGCCCGAGGCGGTCGTAGGTGCGTAGGGTCTGCGCATGCATGCCGCCGAGGGGTCACATCCCGCGGGCGCGCAGCGCGGTTGAATGCCAGGACCGATTGGGTGCACGCGCCGGCGAGTCGAGAACAGGAGCCCGCCGGCCTGAACATGGTCGGCGCAAAGTTGAGCAGCCCTCGCCCAACGGCCGATCACCACGGGGACGTAGTCGTGGCGTCGCAGCCGACCACCGGCATCGACGTAGAAGGTCTGGCGGGGCGAATGTGTATCGATGTCGGGCGGGAAGCTCGAGGTGCCGCCATGTCTCTCCGCCCTCCGGCCACGCTTCTCCCTCGGTAACCTCGACCCCTTCAGGAGTCAGCAGGCGTGGGAACGTGAGGTAGTTCCACATCGCGTAGCCGGCGAAGTAGACGGCGTCCAGCGGGTCCCAACGAATGTTCCGGCGCAGGCCCGAGCGGCCGAAGAACGCGGCCCGCGCGCTCGCGCGTGGAGTGATGACTTCGCCGTCGTGACTTTCGATCCGCGCCGACCCACGCTCGAAGACCCCGCGCAGCCCATCCCGCGGATACGGGTCGAAGACCGTCCGAGCCTGCCGGACGTGCACCAGCCGCCGCGGCACGGCACGCAGCGTGGCGGTCGAAGAATCTGTCGCGCTCGGTCAGGTAGAACAGCCGCCCAGGCGCGGTGGCGACGATCGGCGATGGATTGTCGGTGTCGCAGGCCGAAAAGGTAGGAGCGAAAACCACGTGCCCAGAGCGTCTTAGAGCCTGCTCAGCTTGCTAATCGTTTGAATTTCACTGTCCCGGTAGGGCTTTCCATCGGGTTGAGCCAGGTCGTGAAACCAGGGCTCCGGAACGGTCGTGTACGGATGATCCCATGAGTCCCATGGCAGGTAGGTCTGGGTCTTCCCGGCCACCAAACCCCAATTGATTGCACCTATGTTGTAGCGCTTCGCAATTGGCAAGACTCCGTCAACGGTGCTGCCTTGCGTACGAGCCAGGTACTCGGTGCAGAGGATCGGCCGCCCCAGTGGGGAAAGTTCAGCAATCCGAGCCTCAAATGCCGCTGGTTCGTCATAGCAGTGGAATGTGACCACGTCGGAGTTGTCAAGTTGAATGTTAGCGATTGTGCCGCGGCGCTGAGGATCTCCCCACGCGCCGTCCCACACACCACTCGTTAATGGCTGAGATGGATCAACGGAACGTGCCCACCCGAATGCCAAGGAGAGCAGGTCCGCGACCCGCTCCTGCTTGTCTTTCCGCTCGACCTTGCTATATGCACGCGCTGGATTGTCGGGCTCATTCCACAGGTCCCAACCCAAAACGCGATCATCAGTGCGGAATTGGTCCAACACTCCCGTGACATAGTTGCGCAGAGTGCGGCGGTAGTCGAGGTCATCGAGGTGTTCAGCGCCTGGGCTTTGCACCCAACCGGAGTTGTGGACCCCAGGCCTCGGCGCGCGCTGCCGACCCGGTTTGGGGAACGGATCCCAGCAGGAGTCAAAGAAGACAAAGAGTGGTTTAATGCGGTGGCCCGCCGCGATGGTGACGAACTGCGCGAGACGCATTTGGAAGCCCCGGGAATCCTGCGCCCAGAGCTGATCGTGCAGGAAAACCCGCACCGTGTTAAGCCCGTGCGATCGCGCCCAGCCGAGCTCGGTATCGATGCGCCGCGGGTCGAAGGTGTCGGCCTGAAACATCTCGAGCTGGTTGATGGCGTTCGAGGTGATGTAGTTGGCGCCGACGGGCCAGGCTTGCGCCTGATACCAACGGTTGGCACGGTCAGGCGACCACCGGCTTTGCTGTGCGGCGGCGCGGGGCACCTGAGTCAGCGTAGGGCCTGCCGCCAGCAGCAGGGGTAGCCGCAGCACCGTTCGACGCCTCACGAAGTGACCATAATTCCCCGAGTGACGTGGTCGGCCGTGTTTATCGATTCGCACAGTTTGGGGTGCCAATTGC
>NZ_DATJYB010000464.1:0-6261 GCF_035499775.1 Mycobacterium sp.
ACCAAATGAGACAGCGGTGAACGGCGAATCGTGCAGTGATCAGGGCAAATTGGCCCACGACGCCAACACGGGGCAGGAGCTCTATTGCGCATCTTTTTCTTCCGACAAATGGATGTGGCTTCAGGCTCCGGCGAACCTGAACGGCGTCAACACCACGGGCACTTCGTGTGACCCGCGTGTGCAGGCAATGTCGAGATCGCCAGACGGCTACCTGCTGACCTGCCAGCCTCCGCCTGGCGCGAACTCTCCCTATATGGCCAGGTGGCAACACTTCACGAGCATGCTTGAGTAGCCGGGTACCGCGCTGCCAAGCACGCATGGAGTTATGGGCAAGAGCGGGCATTGTTGCCGGGCTCACCGCCGTCATCCGCCCGGCCCGTAAGCCACCGCATCGCCGTGCGCTGGGCGCAACCGAACGCTGCGGCCAAAAGGAGGTCATGTTGTCGGTGCGTGCTGTCAGCATGCTTAGCGTGGAGGAGTTTGAACTGCCCGATGGCCGAAAGGTGCGGATCACCGATCGGGCACTGGAGCACTTTGATGACCATGACGAGTGCGTTCTGTCCCGATCGTGCCGCCGCACATCGGGGTGAGGGTGTGGCCACCAGCCCATTCATCGATGTTCCGAATGAATCGGTCAAGTGGTACGACACCGACCACGGGATATGGCGTGCAGGTCACGATCTCGGCTGCACGGAGCCAGGCGGGCTCCTGTGGTTCGAGCAGCCCGATCGCGCTGCCGGATCGGAAGAGTGATGTGGTTGGCGCGCCACCCACCGACGCCTGGCCCAAGCGCCAATGCACGGAACCGGTCGCCCATGACTTGTGGGCGCGCTGGTACTGGCGCGGCCCCCTGCCGGCCGATCAGCGGCGTCGGCGCCGAATCGCTTCGGCCCCAAGGTTTGCGAGGGTTATCAGCAGTCGGCGCACGGCGTCGGGCACGTCTTCGTGGGGCCGAATCAACGGGAGCAGATCAGCCAGCCGTGGTGGAGGCTGTCGAACCTGGGACCGCTCGGCGGTGACGCCGGGCAGCGCATGAGCGAACACCGCGAGCGTTTCACAACCGGGTAGCGCCGCGGCGGGAGCGAGTACGGCGTCAAATCCCGCTTCGCGAGCGGCCGTGGCGATGAGCTGGGTCAGGGCGACATCGTCGGACACGAGGTCTGCATCAGTCACGCCGAGGTGCCATCGTGTCGTCTCGTCGGTGAGGTCGAGGACTTGAAGGTCAACGGATACCCGACCGACTCGCCGTCGCACCTCGAAAGGATCCACCCCGTCGTCAACGAAGTGGCGGAAGAGTTCCGCCCACGCGCCTTGCTCCCGGTTGGAGGCGTACCACACCCCTGGCTCGCCACTTCGGTGGTAGCGCCCCGGCCCGGCGGCGGGGTCCGCGCAGGAGACAAGCTGGTGCCGCGTGCCGCCCTGATGCCAATAATTGCCGGTCAGCCTTCGCCGCGGTGCACTGGCAACCGCGTCGCTCAGGCTCACACGTAGGAGCCGTCGACAAACGCTTCGGCGGCGCCGCGGACCTGCTCGTAGTGGTCCTCGGCGAGCAGTTCGACCGGACGCTGGCCCTCGAGCAGACGGTTTTTGGCGTGCAGCCACTGGCCGACGCCGCGCGGTGTGAGCGAGTCTGACAGCAAAAGGACAAGGTCGCGAAGCTGGGCGAGCCGGTCATATCGGTCAGGGCGGATGTCGCCGGTGCGCCACCCACGCACCGCGCGATCGGAGACCTGCGCCACCGCGGCGACGTCGACCTGAGTGAGGCCGAAGGATTTCAAAGCATCGACAATCTCACTAGCCTCAACGGCCCGTTCCAGCGTCTGCGCCACGACAGTTCCGCCTTTGCTTCCGGTTTTGCTACCTCATAGGCTACCGGTTGTCGACGTCTGCGGCAATGAAAGGATCCCGCCACGGCGCCCCCGAGGGTTCGTATCCGGGGCGGCTTATGACGACGCCAGCCTCGCCGAACATTCTCATGCGACGTCGCCCGGGGCACAGTGCTGGTAGCGTCTTCGCTGGTCGAGACAGCGAAGGGGGAGAAGTCCAGATGGCCGCGAAGTTCGAGATCTTCAAGGACAAAGCCGGCGAATTCCGGTTCCACCTCAAGGCAGCCAACGGGGAGATCATCGCCAGCGGCGAGGGCTACAAGACCAAGGCTGCAGCCCAGAAGGGCATCGAGTCGGTCAAGACCAACGCGCCAAGCGCCGCGGTTGTCGACACCACCACCGGCTGACGGCGGCTCGCGGCCGCGGCGCCACCAGCCGCGCTACGGTCGTGACACGAGGGTCGGCCGTGATGACCGGTCAGGCCAGTGCCGCTGTTGGTCACGGATGCTGTCCTGACATGCGGCGACGAATTCGTCCTGGTCGAGATTCTGGGCGTCGGATCCCAGGGCGGTCATCGAGGCCAGATCCGAGCACCATTGCCGTTCGGCGATACCTCGCCGCGTCCGTGCTGGTGGACTCACGCATCACCGAATCGTGCGACACTCGCGAACCTGGCATCGCCTACGGCGCCGGCGTCGAACAGTGGCCGGACGAAGCCGCGGCCCGGCGGCGTGCCGAGTACCTCAAGAACATCCTGGCGTCCGCTCCTAAGCACGGCTCGGAATGCCAGGCGGTAAACGGGAACCCGCTGCTGCGGGTGAGCGGAGAGCTGAAACCTTCTGCCGGTCAGGCGTATCAAGCAGCGGTCACCGGGTAGTCCGACAGCGCGACCCGCGACGGCACTGCCCGGGGGATTTCCCCGGGATTATCCACTCTGTCGACTTGCCGAAGACACCCCTTCCTAACACATATATAATGCCGTTAGTAGACGTTAATTTGTGGAGGCAGCGGTGGGCGTCGACGAACTGGATCAGCTGTTGCAGGACCGTTTTAACCTCAGCCGGGCGGATCTGATCACCGCGCTCAAGTCGCTGCCGGCGTATCGGCCGTGGGCGGCGACCCTCACCACCGAAGAGGCGCGGCTGCTCGACGATGCCGGCTTCATCGAAGACCCCGACGCGTATGCGCAGATCGCTGCCGCCGTGATCGCTCGCATGGCGCGGCTCATCGGCACCGCGTATTCGCCTGCCGAGGTAGCCTCCGGGCTTGGCGTCAACGAGTCGCGGATCCGGCAGCGCCGGCTGGCACGGACCCTGTGGGCGATCGACGACAACGAGTCCTGGGTCTACCCGGCCGTCCAGTTCGACGTCGTGACCGCCGACGGACGGGACGCTCTCAAGCAGGTTCGCGGACTCGACCGGGTGCTGCCCAGGCTGCCAAATGATTTGCATCCGACGGCGGTGGCCGGATTCTTGCTGACTCCACAGCCAGAACTCACCGTGGATGGCCGCCCGCGCTGCGTACGGGACTGGCTGCACAGCGGCGGCTCGCTCGACCCGGTCCTGCGCCTCGTCGAAATGGGGCAGTGGGCCGGGCGGTGAGTGGTGCTCCGATGCTGCCGGATCCTCCTGAGCCGGCGACGCTGGTCGAACTCGGTTTCCAGGACGGCGAATTGCGCCTCATCGAATCCGACGAGGTGTGGTGGCGGGTCCACCACACGCTTGGCGACCATGTGCTGCCGTGGAACGGGTTCCGGTCGTTTGGCCCTATCCTGCGTTTCGATCCGCACCGGCCGCCGCCGGGCCAGGACCCGGCGCGCGGCGTGTGGTACGGAGCGTCCAGCCCCGGCGCGGCGCTGGGCGAAGTTTTCCAGACCGACCGCACCATCGATCGCGGCCGCGACCGCCCCTACCTCACCGCGTTGTCGTTCACCCGCCGGTTGGCGGCGCTCGACGTCGCCACCGACAGCGACGGGGCCTGGATCACCCGCACCGGCGGCACCTTCGCCATCTCCACCGCGCCGCATGACGTCACTCAGCGGTGGACCCGCGCGATCGTGGACGCATTCCCCCACCTGGACGGGATCCGCTACAACAGCCGCTTCGCCGGTCACGCATGCCTGGCGCTGTTCACGCCCGCCAAGTCGGCAATGCCGACACGACCGCTGCTGTCTCTCCCCCTCGACCATCCCGACTTGGCGACCCGCCTGGCCGGCGCCGCCAAGCGACTCGGCTATCTGATCGTGTAGCCCGCCTCACGGCGCCCGAAAAACGGGCCACCCGAGGGCGGTGCCACTTCCGAGCCGCCAGAGGCGAACAACTGGACAGTCGCCCCGGGATGGTCGGCCCTCGAGGCGGTGATCTTATAGTGTCCTACGCGGGAGGCTGAAGCCATTGCACCCCAACGTGAATGGAGGCCGGCCGTGACGAAATGGTCCACGTCGGGAGTGTTTCGACGGTGCTTCGGTCATGCAGGCCCACCGGCCCTTTGGTCTTCAAAAGTGGATGCCACCCAAGATGTAGGCGGCCAACTGCTGCGCGTGCTGGCCGGCCAGATTCGGGTCGGCGGCACTGTTGGGGGTGCAGGTCCAGCCTAACGCCGGTGCTGCCCCCGCCCTGCCGCCGCGCGAGAGAGGTGTCTGGAGTCCGCAACCATTGCTGTCAAAATGTAGTTATGGCGATCGAGCGGGCGGCGGCGCAGGCCTTGGCGGCCGTTGAGCGGGTCCGGTCGCTGTTTTCGTCGTCGGCGCAAGCTCCGCCGCCGGCCGGGCCGTCTCTGGGGGCCGCGGCGCAAGCGGTGGCTGCCGTGGGCCAGCGCGCCTCGGGGCTCTCCAATGAGCTGACCGGGCAGCATCAGGGTTTGGTCGCCGAGACGACTGGGGTGCTGACCGGCAATGACCACGCCGACTCCACACTGCATGAGCAACTCGAGGCTGCGGCAGCGGCTACCCGGCGCGGCCGGGAAGAACTCGACGAGATCGCCGCGCGGACCCGCTCGCTTGCGCGATCGGCCGTGACGGCCGATACCCCGGCCGGCCAACGGGCGGCACTGCGGGCGCTGCGCGCCGAGGTTGCCCGGGCAAGTTCGGTGGTGAATTCCACCGCAGCGCAGGCCAGCGGCATCGCGGCACAGATCCGCGCGTTGGAGTACCGGTCCGGGAGCTGACCAAAGGCGACCGCGTTGCGTGGCGGTGCGCTGTGATTGGGTATGCCCGAACGCGCCTGTGCCCCAGATGCTTTCGTCCTGGCGGCTGATCGGCCCGGCCTGCGGGCGCGGTGGGCAACCCGCGTCATCCCGGTGCCGAAAGCTGAGGGTGCGCCTCAGTGATCTCGAGTACTGCCCTGGTTGGAGGCGCCCGCCGCTGACGTGGATACGCGGCACGAGTTGCCCTGGCGGACGGTTGTTTTGAGCCCGCGAAAATTTCTGCAGGAAGGCGGTGGGCCGGGCAATACGCTGAAAAGAGCGTTCGGCCCGGGTTGTCCGGCGGGGCGCGATCAGTGATCTGTGTGCGCAGGGGTGCCACAGTGCACGCGGCCAAGAAGGGATCAATGGTGGCCGACTCGGCGGTCAATGACGCGACGACTCGCGCTGCGGTGCGGTTCTTTTGGGTGTGGCTGATCGGGGCCACGAGCGTGTCGGTGGCCGGCAATGTCGCCCACGCCGTGCTGACCGCGCCGAGCTCGACGGTGCAGTTGGCGGCCGCGGCGGCGGTGGTGCCGCCGGCGGTGCTGCTCGGCTCGACGCATTCGCTGAGCCTGCTGGTGCGGACGCGCCGGGTCGGGTTCAACTACTGGTGTGCCCTGGCGATGACGGCCACGCTGGCGGGGTGTGCGTTCGTGTTGTCTTTCGACGCCCTGCGGGATTTGGCGGTGGCGCTCGGTATGTTGCCGGGCCGGGCGTGGTTGTGGCCGGTCGCCATTGATGTGTCGATCGCGAATTCGACGCTATCGCTGTTGTCGCTGGCTCCCCCACGCCCTGCTCCGGATGTGGGTGGTGGCGCCGTGCGACCGGATGGCTTGAGCGTGAGGACTGGGGCCCCCAGTAGCGATGGGTCGGTGGTCGGCTCCGAAGGTCCTGCAGCGTCGACGAAGGGCGGTCAACGGGTCAGCGCGGCTGACGAATTACGTCCGGGTCCGGGCGAATCGATGCCGGCAGGGGCTGCGGAACGCGCGCTCACGGCTGTTCCTGATATCGCTATGCGCCCTGCGGGTGCGCCGGCTCATCAGAGGTGGCGATCGGCCGCCGACGAGCTGGTTCGCTCTGGGGTGACGTCGAAGGATCCCGAAGTAGTTGCCGCCGTGCTCGCCGACCATGCAGCGGGGACGCCGACCGGCACGATCAGCCGCCGGCACAACCTGCACCACAGCACCGTGGGGCGCATCCTGGCCGGCGTCGCGGGTCTGACGGGCTAGCGGGCGAGGGCTTCATCAGTGCT
>NZ_DATJYB010000465.1:0-2658 GCF_035499775.1 Mycobacterium sp.
GCGCGGTTTATGAGGCGGTCGCACGCCACCAGGCGCGACGCGACTTCAAGGTGACCGGGGTCCTCGTCGATATCGGCGGCCGCCGGTTACATCTCGATTGTCGCGGGCAAGGCTCGCCCACCGTGGTTTTCGAGGCGGGCCTGGACACACTGGGGGCGCTCAGCTGGTCAGCCGTGCATGAGGCGGTTGCGGGCAGCACGCGCGCCTGCGCTTACGATCGCGCGGGAATGATGTGGAGTGATCCGCGCGAGGGTAAGGCCGATGCACAAGCCATCGCCGTGGATCTGCGGGCGGGGCTCAGAGCGGCGCATGAACCGCCGCCGTTCGTCATGGTCGGCCACTCTCTTGGCGGACCGTACGTCATGACTTTCACCCGCAACTTCCCCGACGAAGTGGCGGGCCTGGTGTTCGTCGATGCGTCACATCCCGACCAGGAGCTGCGCATGAAGCGGATTCTGGGTCGGGAGCTCAAACCCTCCGATACCCTTTTCAAGGTGGCCTCGGCGCTCGCCTGGATGGGTGTGCCGCGATTGATCTGGCCGAAGGGAGAGCCCGAGCCTGCGTCCGCTGCCGTTCAGGCAGCCGCCTTGGCTTATGGGCCCACGTCCCTACCGGCAGCGCTCGCGGAGGAGGAGGCCATCGACGACACATTCCGTGAGGCCGGCATGCTGCGGCGGCTTGGGGACCGTCCTATCGTCGTGCTGACGGGGATGAAACCCTTTCCACCCGATGCACTCAAGGCGATGAAGCTGTCGGCGCAGCAGGGCGCACTGCTGCAGAAGGACTGGCTGGCCATGCACGACGAGGAGGCCTCCTGGTCAACCCGCTCGACACATCGTCAGGTCGCGGACTCCAGTCATTACATTCAGTTCGACCGGCCCGACGAGGTGATCGCCGCGGTCCGGCAGGTTGTCGAAGCGGTCAGAGCCGAATCGGTTAGAACTGATAGCTCGCGCTGAGTCCGACCGTCCGTGGCCGCACGCGCATGCCGTACTCGACGGCTGCGATGTTGGGTCTCTGGATGATCTTGTCCTGGTTGAGCAGGTTGGTGACGAACAGGGACACGTCCAGCCTGGGCCACTGGACCCCGACCTTGCCGCCGACCACCATGTAGGCTGGCCGGTCGAAATCGGGGTCGCCGTGAAAGATGACACCCTGGCTGGTTCCCACCCATTGTGCGTTCAGGTTGGCGATGCCCCTGGCGCCGAAGGACAGCGGCTGGACGTAGTCCAGGTTCGTGGAGACGGAGTAGTCGGGTACGCCCGGTACCCTGTCGCCGCGCTCCACACCGAGCACGCTCACGGGCACCGTGATCTTCGCCGAGGTGTAGTTGCCACCGAGACTCCAGCGCAGGTGGTCGTTGAACTGGTTGGCCAGTTCGAGTTCCACACCACGGCTTTCCGCGCTGCCGATGTTCGCCTTGATGTCGAACGTGCAGGTGGGCAGCAGAATGTCCGTCTGGATGTTGTTCCAGCGGATGTCGAACAGGGCGCCTGACAGGCTCAATCCGTCACCGAGTGCGCGAGTCTTGACGCCAAGCTCGTAGCTCCAGAGCGAGTCAGCGTTGTAGGACGGTGGGGAGTGGGCGAAGCCGAGCGATGCCAGGTCTGCGGAGCACAGCGGCTCCGGGACCGGTCGGTTGATGCCGCCGTCGCGGAAGCCCTCGGACGCCGAGGCATAGATAGTCGTCCTGTCGAGTTCGTAGGACACCGCGCCTCGCGGCGTGAACTTGTTGCCGTTGGCCGACCCTGAGTAGGGCGGCCCGCTGGCAAAGAAACCCAGGGAGTTGAACGCCAGGTCCTCGGTGGCTTTTTCGTAGCGTCCACCGGCGGTCAGCTTGAGGTTGGGCAGCAGCTTGTAGTTGACCTGTCCGAAGACCGCCTTCTGCGTGTTCACGAACTCCGTGAAGGCATAGTAGATGAGATCATCCGGGAAGGCCGCCCCCAGCAGGTTCTCGGGCGAGTCGTGGTAGGTCGCCTCGAACGTGGAGTTGAAGCCGGGAATGTGCTCGTTGTCGAGCAGGCCGGTGCGCGTGCGTGAGTAGAAAAGACCTCCGATCCACGACCAGGCATCGTCCGGGCCGGATTTGCTGGCCAGGCGCAGTTCCTCGTGGATCTGGTTGACGTTCGTATTGAACTGCACCGGTGCCGGCAGGGCCCCGATCGCATCCCCACCGAACCCGTAGGTCTCCTGCAGGTATGACCCCAGGAACTCGCTGTCGTAGAACGTGCCGTCGATGTTGCGGTCATTGCGACGCCAGAAATAGCCGCTCACCGAGGTCAGATCCGACCAGCCGAAATCATATTTGAGCGTCAGGCTCGTCATCGCATACTCGTCGCGCCCGGTCTCGGCGAGCAGTGTCGGGGACTCATACAGGGGCAGATCCAGGCTGAACAGGTCCTGACCTCCCACGCTCACCCGCTGCAGGAACACCGCCGGAGTCACGATGAGCTGATCGGTGGGGCGCCACTCCAGTGTCGCGCGCACCACGCTGGTATTCACGTGGTTGATCTTCTGATCGACGATCGTCCCTGCGGCGTTGCGGTCTATCCACCCACTCTCATGGTCGAACAGTCCGCCGATACGCAAGGCTGCCTTGCCCTCGACCAGGGGCAGGTTGACGACACTGTCAATCTCACCGTTGGCCGCACCACCTTC
>NZ_DATJYB010000466.1:0-6742 GCF_035499775.1 Mycobacterium sp.
CAACCATCCAGTCCTCGGGTACGCCGACCGCGTCCCGCAGTAGCCGCTCACCGCCGTTGGAAGCCCAGCTGGTAAGGCACGCCCCAAGGCCCTGGGCGCGGGCGGCCAGCAGAAAGTTCTGCATCGCGGGAAAGATCGATCTGCCCAGCAGAAGCCCCGCGGCGTGTTCAACGTCGTGACCGGAATCGGCGCCGAAGCCGGCGCCGCCCTGACGGCACATCCCGATGTCGATCACCTGGGCTTTGTCGGATCGACCCAGATCGGGTCGCTGGTCGCTCACGCCGCCGCCGATCGGGTGGTGCCGACGACCCTGGAGTTAGGCGGCAAGTCCCCGCAAATCGTGTTTCCCGACGCGAATCTGTCAGGTGCCGCAGAGTCGATCGCGAGAGCGATCCTGCAGAACGCCGGCCAAACCTGCTCGGCCGGCTCCCGACTGCTGGTGCACGACTCGGTCCACGACACCGTGGTCGACATGGTCTGCCGGCATTTGTCGGCGACAACCATCGGGCCCGGTATCGATGACCGCGATCTGGGTCCGCTGATCTCGCGCAAGCAGCAGCAGCGGGTGCAGTCGATGGTCAGCGGCATTGTCAAGGGCGAAATCCTTTGCGGCGGTGCGCCACCGGCGGATGCGGAGCTGGCTGACGGCGCCTACTTCGCGCCCACGGTGATCGACGACGTCGACCCCGCATCCCATATCGCCCAGGAAGAGATCTTCGGCCCGGTGCTGACCGTCAACAGATTCTCCGATGAGGACGAGGCGATCGAGCTGGCCAACGGGACACAGTATGGTCTGCTGGGCACGGTGTGGACCAGCGATCTATCCCGCGCGCACCGGCTCGCGGCCGAGATCCGGGCGGGCCAGGTCTATGTCAATACCTATGGCGCAGGTGGCGGAGTGGAGTTGCCGTTCGGGGGTTTCAAGAAATCCGGATACGGTCGCGAGGAGGGCTACGAAGCCCTCGACGGTTTCAGCGCTACCAAGACTGTGGTGGTGCGCCTGTGAAGACCCGCCCCACGGCAAAGGAGCAGAGCATGGATCGCGGAACATATCAGCGGGGACTTGAAATCCGGTCCGCCGTGCTGGGCGAAGCGTACGTCAACAAGGCGCTGGCCGATGCCGACGACTTCACCCAGCCGCTGCAGGATCTGATCACCGAATACTGCTGGGGCGCGGTGTGGGGTCGCGAAGAGCTGCCCCGCAAGACTCGCAGCATGCTCAACTTGGCCATGATTCCGATCCTCAACCGGCCGAACGAATTACGGATCCACATCAAGGCCGCATTGACCAACGGCGTCACTCGCGACGAGATCCGCGAGATCTTCCTGCAGGTCGCCATCTACGCCGGCGTGCCGGCCGCGGTAGACAGCTTCCGTATCGCTGCACAGACGTTCGCCGAACTGGATCAGAGCTAGAGCCGGGCCATGCGGATCGGGTTTATCGGGTTGGGAAGCATGGGCTTTCCGATGGCGCGTCGGCTCGTCCAGGCAGATCACGATGTCGTCGTCTTCGACACCCGCAGCGCGGCGGTCGAGCGCGTCGTCGCCCTCGGAGCGCAGGCCGCGTCGTCGCCGAAAGAGGTCGCGGATGGCGCCGAAACCGTTCTGGCCAGTCTGCCGTCGCCCGCGGTCTCCCTCGAGGTGGCAACCGGCGCAACAGGAGTGATCGAAGGCTCGTGCGTCAAGCGCTACGTCGACCTGTCAACCGTGGGCAGCCAAACGGCGGTCAAGATCCATGACCTGCTGGCCGCGCGCAACATCGTCGCCATCGACAGCCCGGTCAGCGGCGGTGTCGGCGGGGCCGAGAAGGGCGCACTGGCCGTCATGGTCTCCGGCCCGCGCGGCGAATTCGATGTCATACGAACCGTACTCGAGTCGATCGGCCGACCCTTCTACATCGGCGACAAACCCGGCTCGGCACAAACGATGAAGCTGGCCAACAACATCCTGGCGGCCAACGTCTTGGTCGCGACGTCAGAAGTCGTCGTGATGGGCGTCAAGGCCGGCCTAGACCCCAGCGTCATGATCGAGGTGCTCAATGCCGGCTCGGGCGCAACAAGCGCAAGCCGCGACAAGTTCCCCCGCGCGATCCTGCCGCGCACCTTCGATTACGGCTTTGCCACCGGGCTGATGCTCAAAGACGTGCGACTATATCTCGACGAAGCCAAGGCGCTCGGCGTGCCGGCCGAGGTCGCCGAAGCGATCGGTCGGCTGTGGGAGACCGCCGCGCGCGATCAAGGCCCCGACTCCGACTTCACCGCGGTGATCAAACCGCTGGAGAAGGCCGCCGGCGTGACGGTCGGCCCGGCAGGCTGAGTCCCCGGACAGCCCGACAGCAACACCGACGGCGCCCGTCGACGGGTTGGAGAATGGTATTATACCTATTGAAGAATGACACTTGCCAAAGTCCCGGCAATATCGGTGTCTACCAGCGCCGATGACTAACCGAAACGCTTACCGGAAATCGATTGATCGGCGACCGAAGAGAATGTTAGATTATCTATCATCTGGCCCAGACGGGCCCATCTTGGTGGCCGAAGCCGAAGGATGGCTTTCGTGATCGAACACGCTGACGGAACACGCACGCCGGTGATTGACGCAAGCGTGCATATCTTCTTCCCGTCCAACAAGGACCTGCGCTCCTTCTTGCGGGAGCCGTTCAAGAGCCGCGGCTTTCCCGACTACGAGATGGACTGGTATGGGGCACCGGGCGGCGAGTACGCCGTCAACACCGAGGGACCCGATCGCCGCTACCCGGGGTCCGACGTGGAATTCGTTGCCAATGAGCTGTTTTCGAAGCGCGGAGTGGATGTCGCGGTGCTGCACCCGATGGGGCGCGGCATCATGCCGGACCGCCATCTCGGCAGCGCGCTGCATGCCGCGCACAACGAGATGATGGTGTCGCGCTGGCTGGAGCACACCGAGTTCGGCGAGCGGTTCCGCGGCACCATCCGGGTTAACCCCGACGACATCGCCGGCGCAGTGCGCGAGATTGAGAAATGGCGTGCCCATCCCCGTGTTGTCCAGATCGGCGTCCCCCTGCAGTCCCGCGAGGTCTACGGCAAACCACAGTTCTGGCCGCTGTGGGACGCCGCAGCCGACGCCAACCTTCCGGTCGCGGTGCACATCGAGTCGGGCGAGGGCATCGGGTTCCCCCCGACCCCGTCCGGGCACACCCGAACCTACGAGCAATACGTCAGCTTCATGGCGCTGAACTACGTCTACCACCTGATGAACATGATCGCCGAGGGCGTATTCGAGCGCTTCCCCACGCTCAAGTTCGTCTGGGCCGACGGCGCCGCGGACTTCCTGACGCCATTCATGTGGCGGATGGACACTTTCGGCCGGCCACACCTCGAACAGACGCCCTGGGCGCCGCGCATCCCCAGCGACTACATCCCCCGGCACGTGTATTTCGTCCAGGGCAGCCTGGACGGTCCAGGCGACACGGACTTCGCCGGTGAATGGTTCGGCTTCACCGGCAAAGACGACATGGTGATGTTCGGATCCAGTTACCCGCACTGGCAGTGCGGTGACGTCAAGCAGTTGCCCAAGGCGCTTTCGGTCGAACAGCGCGAAAAGGTGTGCTGGCGCAACGCGGCCGACCTGTACGGGATCGACGTTTCGGTCGACCTCGCAGCGGGCTAGTCGCAGAATAGAGAAAAGCAAGGGAGACCACGATGACGCTGACGCATTCGCGGGAACGGGTTCCCGCGGCCGAGCACATAGCCGTCCGGTGCGTCGACTCCGACGTCCACCCGGTACCCAAGCGCGGCGAGATCTCGCCGTACATCCCGGAGCCGTGGCGGAGCAAATACTTCTTGGACCGCAAGGTCGGCGAACTGATCTACTACGATGCCCCGGACTACGCGCACAGCTTCGCGATGCGCGTCGACACCTTCCCGCCGGACCACCAATTCCCCGGCAGTGACCCGGATATGGCCTTTCGGCAGCTGATCATGGAAGCCGGCTCCGACATCGCGATCCTGGAGCCAGGCGGTCGCACCGCCCGGCTACCGGAGGCTACTCACGCATACTCGACCGCGCTCAACCACTGGCAGGCCAATCACTGGCTCGACGGCCATAACAACTGGCACCAGCGCTGGCGCGGGTCCATCTGTGCGGCAATCGAAGATCCTGAAGGTGCCGTCCGCGAGATCGAGGAATGGGCCGGGCACCCCTACATGGCACAGATTCTGATCAGGGCCGAACCCCGGCCATCATGGGGTCACCCCGTGTACGACCCGATCTGGGCTGCCGCCACCAAACACGACATAACCGTGAGTTGCCACCTGGGACGCAGCTGCTACGAGATGCTGCCGACCCCGCCGGTCGGCTACCCCAGCTACAACCACGACTTCATGGTCACGTACTCGCTGCTGGCGGCAAACCAGGTGATGAGCCTGATCTTCGATGGCGTCTTCGACCGCTTCCCGACGCTGCGGATCGTGTTCGTCGAGCACGCCTTCACCTGGATCCTGCCGCTGATGTGGCGCATGGACAAAATCTACGAAGCACGCAAGTCGCGGGTGGACATCAAGCGCAAGCCCTCGGAGTACGTCAAGGAGCACATCAAGTTCACCACCCAGCCGCTGGACTACCCGGAGGACAAGACCGAGCTGACCCGCGCGCTGGAGTGGATGGAGTGCGACAAGATCCTGCTGTACTCCTCGGACTACCCGCACTGGACGTTCGACGATCCGCGGTGGTTGGTCAAGCACCTTCCCAAGGCTGCCCGTGATGCGGTGATGTACAAGAACGGCATCGCGACCTACAAGCTTCCGGAAACCGTGCCTGTCCTCGAGGGTCAGACCCGGGTGCTCTGAAATTGACTTCTGAAGAAGCTACCAGGCGGCCCCAGGCCCGCCTCGCCCAGGGCCGCGAGCATGTGGTCGCGACGGTTGACGAAATCCCGCCGGGCACACACAAACTGGTGCCGATCGGGCGGCACGGTGTGGGGGTCTACAACGTCAACGGCAGCTTCTACGCGATCGCGAACTACTGCCCGCACCAGGGCGGGCCGTTGTGTTCGGGACGCGCCCGGGGCCGCACCATCGTGGACGAAAGCGCACCGGGTGATGCGGTCATGGTGCGCGACCTGGAGTACATCTACTGCCCTTGGCATCAATGGGGTTTCGAGCTGGCGACCGGTACTACGGCGGTCAAGCCGGAGTGGAGTATCCGCACGTATCCGGTGCGTGTTGTCGGCAATGATGTTTTGGTGATGGCGTAACGGGAGAAGCGCGTGTCTTCTATCGAGGTGAACGGCGGCAACGTTGTCTACGAAATACTGGGTGAATCAGGCGATCTCATCGCCCTGACGCCGGGTGGCCGGTTCAGCAAGGAGATCGAGGGCTTGCGTCCGCTGGCCGAAGCGCTGGTCGACGGAGGCTATCGGGTGCTGCTCTGGGACCGGCCCAACTGCGGCGCCTCCGATGTGCAGTTCTACGGCCAAAGCGAATCGCACATGCGCGCCGAGACCCTGCACAAGTTGGTGACTTCGCTCGGCTTCGAGCGGTGCATCCTCGCCGGGGGTTCCGGTGGCGCAAGGGATTCCATGCTGACCACGATGCTCTACCCCGATATGGTCACCAAGCTGGTGGTGTGGAACATCGTCGGCGGCATTTACGGCACCTTCATGTTGGGTTCCCACTATGTACTCCCCAGCATTGTCGCGGCGCGCGGCACCGGCATGGAGGGAGTACTGAAAATGCGCGAGTGGCGCGAACGTATCGAGGAGAACCCGAACAACAAGCAACGGTTCCTCGACTTCGACAAGGACGAGTTCCTCAAGGTGATGCTGCGCTGGCTCAACGCCTTTGTGTCCAAGCCGGGCCAGACCATCCCCGGTGTCGAAGACGAGATGTTCGACCGAATCCAGGTTCCCACGCTGATCATTCGCGGCGGCGAGAACGACTGGGACCACCCCAAACGCACGTCGCTCGAAGTCAGTTGTCTGATCAAGGGATCGAAGCTGATCGATCCGCCGTGGCCGGAGGACGCGTGGGAGCGGGCGTCCGAGGAGCGTGCGGCCGGTAAGGTGAAGTATTTCAACATGTTTGACACCTGGGTGCAAGCGGCGCCGCCGATCCTCGAGTTCTTGAGATCCTGATGCGCTTACCGGGTGCGAATGTGGACCTCAGCGTTGAGCGACGCCTCCAGCGCCGTATGGATCCGGCTTTCCGGGATGCGCTCGAGATCCTTTTCGCGCAGCGTCACGACGACGATGTCGAAGCCGTCATCGCCGGGCTGACGGACGATTTCGCCGGTGAGGCCGAACCCGGACAGCACACCGCGGGCGTCGTCGTCGGTTCCCCGGCTGACGAAGGTGACCACACCGGCCCTCGGAGCGCCGCCAAAGGCTTTAGCGCACAAGTCGATTGCCGCCGTCTTGGCCGCGTCGACATCCTCGCTCTCGACCAGCAGCTCCACCTCGCGGCGACTGGCCGGCATGGCCGCGAGATCGTTTTCGACCACGTCGGCGCCGATCTCGCCGATCAGACCGAGGAGCCCTGCCATGCCCTCGCGCAGCTGCTGCGGCGTGAGCACACCGCCCGGGTCGACATTGACCCGCACCACCGCAGTCCGCATGCGGGCTAGCCTAACCGGAACCCTGACCAGCTGATGAACACCACCCAAGCCACGCCCATCAACATCGCCACCGCGCCCGGGTGCCAATCACGGCTACTGGTTCCGGGTGTCGAGCATTACCCGGCCTATCGGGAGCAAGGTGGTTATCAGC
>NZ_DATJYB010000467.1:0-35404 GCF_035499775.1 Mycobacterium sp.
CTAAGCCGGAGCGCCGAACTGTTGATCCGGCAACCGGGAGTTCGCGGCCAAGGGATCCGGTCCGTACTGGTTCGGTCCGTCGGTGCCCTTGATGACGAACCAGATAAGCAGCGCGATGCCCCCGAGTATCGGGATGAAGCTGATCAGGACCCACCAGCCGGGTTCGTCGAGATCGTGCAGGCGCCGAACGGAGATGGCGAGGCTGGGAATGAAGGTAGCGACATCGAAAGCGGCGGAAATGAACTGTGTGTCCAGCTTCAAGTCGATGAGGGCCGCCCCGATGCCGAGGATCGCGACGAAGAGAGTCCAGTACCAGAATTCGGACCGGCAGGCCCGATCGCTGAAATTGAAGTACTTGATGAATCCGGTCGAAACCGCTTTCCCGAAGCCCATTTGTCTCCCCGATTCAAAGCCAATCGTGGAAGCGGAACATTACCATGCCTGGCCTTTAACAGCGCGGCTCAAAAGGTGATTTGATCGCCGCTGCCGAGAGCCTTTTCATCCCGCCGATGGCGGTGGCTTGATCAGAGTGCTCGGAAGCTCCACCCCGTATGCGATGTCGTCGTAATCGCGCCTCTTGCGCCAACCGGTGCCCAGCGGGGCCGCAGGCTTCTCCCCCTCTGCCGGACCCTCGTCCTCCTCGTACTCGGCGTCGTCGTCGTCCTCGTACTTTTGTCCCTTCCGTTTACGCCAACCGCTGCCTGCCGAGATCGGCGGCGGCATTAGTGGCGGCAGGGGGAACCCGGAGGAGTCTGCCTCAGCAAGCGGTGTTGCCGCAGCTGCGAGTTGGACCGGCGCGTGCGAAGCCGGCAACAACCCCACCACCGCGGGCGGCACGGTCAACTTGCCCAGCGGCACCCCGACGCGAACCGCCGCGGTGGTTTCTGCCGAAAGTCCCGCGTTCCCGAACACACCCGCACCGGGCCCCGCCCCCAGCGCCGCCTCCCCCTCCGACAGACCCTTACCAGCGGTGCCCCCCACAGACTGGAGTGCCTGGGCCGCCCTGCTCTGCGCCAAATAGGCGAGCAGGTTGACGGGAAGCCCCCCTGCGATGGCCTGGTTCGCATAGGTGTTCGCCAGTCCGAACCAGCCCTGGTTGGGGTCGAAGGTGATGCCAAGCGACTGCAGGAGGGCATCCAACGGAGACAACGGCGGAGCCACAGCAGAAGCAGGCGCCGCAGCGGCGGCGCCGGACACCGCGCTGGCTTGCGCGGCCACCCCCGACGGATCGGCAATCGTCGGCGGCGACGAGAACAGCGGCAGCGTGGCGGCTTGTGCCGACTCCGTCTGATAGCGACTCATCGCCGCCGAATTGTTCGCCCACATGCCCTGGTACAGGTCTTCGGTTTGGGCAATGGCCGGAAGGTTGATCCCGAACATGTTGGTGGCCAGCAGTTGTGCCAGCCGCACCCGGTTGGCACTGACCTGCGCGAGGGGAACCACCGACGCACGGACCGAGGCGAATGCCGCTGCCGCGGCCTGGGCTGAACAGGCTATCTGCCGACATTGTTGTGCGGTGGTGTGCAACCACATCAGATAGGGCTCGACAGCCTGGGCCAGGGCCGCCGCGGACGGACCCTGCCAGGCCTCGATCAACGACGACAACGCAGCGCGGTTGATGCCCGCCGATTCTTCCAAATTGGCGCCAAGCTGTTGCCACGCATCGGAAGCCTCGACCAGTGAGCCCACTCCAGGCCCAGCATGGATGAGCGCGGAGATGACCTCGGGGGGCAGCGCGGAAAAATCCACGAGATGTCACCTCCCATGCGCCTGCAACGACCGGGCAAAATCGCGCTGACCAAGCCGCGACGAACCTTGGAACATTGTGCGCGTTGACGGCCCATCGCGGTACCGGTCGATCCAACCGATGGCAGGGATCACCCGGCGGCAGGCGGCCTCGCCATTATCGAAGGCTTGAAACCGTAGGTCGGAAGCACACGCCCGTAACGGTTTCCGCCCAGCGACCCAAACGGAGCCATCGGCAAGCCGCCCACCCCTTCGGCCGCGGCCGGGACAACGGTGGCATGGAGAGCCCCCACCGGGTTGGTCACGGCACTCACCGGAGTCCAGCTTGGCGGCACCGACAGCGCGCCCAGCGGCAGCGCTCTGCCCAGGCCCGCCGAAACGCCGGTGCCCGAGGTGAGATGGGCGCCGGCCCCGCCGACCGCGGCACCCGCGCCCTCGATCGCCTTAACCGCGGGAGCCAGACCCTTCGTGAATGTGGTCATGGCCGTAATTCCGTTGCTCACCTGCCCGAAGGACTGGATCGACTGGATCGAGGACTGCGCGGTCGAGACGTACGGCACGATGTACTTGGCGTATAGCCCGACCATGTCGTCCAGCGCGGTGTACTTCGTGAGGTATCCGTCGAGCTTGGCGCCGGTGAACGACGAAAACAGCTCCGCCAACGGGTCGTGCACGGAGTCCAGTCGCGTCAGCACCTCTTGCACAACGGTCTGGACAGGATTGTTGGCGGCCGTGGAGACCGCGGCAGCTTGCCGCGCCAGCCCGGACGAGTCGGCCACTTCCGGCGGCTCGGCGAAATCGCTCAACTGTGACGCCGCCGCCGAGGAAGTCGCGTAGGCGTACATCGCCGCCGCGTCCTGAGCCCACATCTCGAAGTACTGCGCCTCAGTCGCCGCGATCGCCGGGGTATTTTGCCCCAACAAATTCGTCGCGAGCAATGCTGCCAGCAATGCGCGGTTGGCGGCGATCACCGGAGGAGGCACCGTCATCGCGAACGCTGTCTCGTGCGCGGCCGCGGCGGCTGCCGCTTGACTGGCGGCCAGCTCGGAGTGCCCCGCGCTGCTCTGCAGCCAAGCGATGTACGGAGTCGCCCCGGCCACCAGCGACGACGACGCCGGACCCAGCCACGGACCGCTGGTCAGCGTGGATATCACCGACTGAAACCCGGCCGCCGTCGAGTGCAAGTCGGCGGCGAGTTCGCCCCAGCCCGCAGCGGCGGCCAACAACGAGCCCGCCCCTGGACCGGTGTACATGCGCCCGGAGTTGATTTCCGGCGGCAACAGTCCGTAGTCCACGGTCACACCGCCGCCGCGTTGGCCGCCTCGGTGGCCGCATAGGAAGCCGCACTCGCAGCCAGGGTGGTCACCAACAACTGATGGATGACACCCGCCTGGGCACTTAGCGCCTGGTACCGCTGGGCATGTGCGGCGAACTGCGCCGCCGTCAGCGCGGAGATCTCGTCAGCGGCGGCGGGAACGACCCCGGTGGTGGGGCCGGCGGCGGCCGCATTACCGGCGGTGAATGCGGCGCTGATCGATTGCAGACTGCTCGCCGCAGCGGCCAGGTGCTCTGGATATGCAATTACAAAGGACATGTGGCTTCCCTTTCAACGACCTGGTAGTTGTCAGGGAAGATATAAACAACGCCCACCGATTCAGCGGACCGATTCGGTCTGGATAGGCCCTGATCATGGCCTTTGGTCAAGACTCAGATTGATCTTAATATTTTCATCGAAATCCGCAGCCGGTAGCGCCGAATATATGCAATTTGTGAGCGCAACACAATTGCTATGAGTTTCCGATGAGTTAATGAGCCCGTAACTTCCGGAAAGAGAATTGCTCACCGTGAAGATAAGTCTTGGGTATGGATCATCCGGTTATGGTCGCGGCTGGACGTCCACGCTGGGCGGCAGCGGCGACGGCTCCGGGCGCATCGAACGCCGCACGATGCTGAACGTCACGGCGCCCACGGCCAGAGTTGTGACCGCAGCCCCCGCGATCAACCAGGGCCGCTTGCTGTGTCGCCGGGAGCGCCGCGCCTCCTGAAATGCCTGCGGCAGGTTGGTGACCACCTCCTGGGCCGCGGCCAGCTCCTGAGCCAGCGTCTCCTGCGCAGCCGCGAGCTCCCGGGCCAGCCGGCCGTCCCGATAGCGGCGACGAAGCTCCGACGCGGTCGCATGCGCGGAATGGAGCCCGATCCCGACAACGCCTCGTGTGACGTCCACCGGCCCGATCGCCGTGTACGTCAAGCCACGAGTCAATCGCTCCGCAGGGGTCAACCGGGCCTCCGCCTTCGCGCTCATCTGCCGCCTTTCTGTGTCGCCTCTAGGTCCTGGCCGGACAAACTCCGATACCCCCACAGACTGCCACCATTGGGCGGCTCACGGGCCCATTGGGCGTATGCCGCGTCGAGTGACACCCGGTGCGGACGTACGCCCGCCTAATGGCAGACTGTGATCCCGTGACCAACAGCCCTTATCAGACCGCCACCGCCACGCTGCACACCAACCGCGGTGACATCAAGATCGCCCTGTTCGGAAACCACGCGCCCAAGACCGTCGCCAACTTCGTTGGCCTGGCGCAAGGGACCAAGGAGTACTCGACCCAGAACGCTTCGGGCAGCCCGTCCGGTCCCTTTTATGACGGCGCGGTCTTTCACCGGGTGATCAATGGCTTCATGATTCAGGGCGGCGACCCGACCGGAACGGGACGCGGCGGCCCGGGCTATAAGTTCGCTGACGAGTTCCACCCCGAGCTGCAATTCGACAAGCCGTACCTACTGGCGATGGCCAACGCGGGTCCGGGCACCAACGGCTCTCAGTTCTTCATCACCGTCGGACAGACCCCGCACCTGAACCGCCGCCACACGATCTTCGGCGAGGTCACCGACCCCGACTCGCAGCGGGTCGTCGACGCAATCGCGACGACAGCCACCGACGGCAACGACCGGCCCACCGACCCGGTCGTCATCGAGTCGATCACGATCTCCTAAAGCGGCTCAACCTTCCTGAAGCGCCTAGCCTTTTTTGCGGCCGGTGTAGCCGGCCTCGGTGAGTGCGTCGAGCACGTTCAACGGGTCGGTCCCGACGTCCCAACGGGACAGCACGACCAGACCGCCGTCCGTCGTCTCGATCTCGAGCAACCGCATTTTGCGGGCCAACCGGCGGAACTCGGTGATCCGGATGATCTTGATGTCGGGGCGTTGTAATAGCCGCGTTCGGAACCACCCGCGCAGCGCCAGGCCGTCGGGCGTAATTGCCAGCTTTGGACGTGCGCGCCACGAGAAGCCCGCAAACAAGATCAAACCCACGGCGGCAATCCCGGCCAAGACTTGCCCGGGCGCATCTGTGACGAGGGTCACACACGCGATAGCCATTGCAACGCCCACAACCCCACAACCAGCGATTCCAGCCGCAGGGGGCTCCCATTGAGTTTGCTGCATGCGGTATCTACACCCTCCCACCACTGCCGATGCAGTTATCCACAAGCGCTATCAACAGTGGGGACAAATAACACGCGTGTGATTGAACACTTGAAAAGTTGCTGGCTCAGTGAAGGATAGGGCCCAAGATGAATTCATTACGTCGCTGAGGTCGCTCAGTGCCAGCGCATGGTGAGCAACAAACCGGTGATCATGAAAGCGAACGCGATCGCGTAGTTCCAAGCGTACAGATTGTGCATCCACATCAGTGCCGCGGGCGGATTGGTTCCGACGGCCGCGAGCTGGAACACCATCAGCCAGACGAGCCCGATCAGCATCAGACCGATAAACAACGCGACGAACCACACACTCGAGGGGCCGACCTTGACTTTCACCGGGGTGCGGCTGACCGCGGTGAGGGTGAAATCGTTCTTCTTGCGGACCTTGGACTTGGGCATGATTACCTCAACAACGCGACGAGCGGGACGGGATGCGACGATAACTGGTGCATGGTTAGGCACGCCCAGGCAGCGGCTTGGCTACGAGACTAGCTCACCTGGCACCGTTACCAGGAAACGGAGAGCCCTATGACGGACGCGCCGGCCGCGAAAGACGCGTACGACGCGCGCCGATCGCCGTGGCGTTTCGGCGTCCCCCTGGTGTGCCTGCTGGCCGGGTTGCTGTTGGCCGCCACGCACGGGGTGTCCGGCGGCGCCGAGATCCGTCGCAGTGACGCGCCCCGTCTGGTCGACCTGGTCCGGGAGGCGCGGTCAACGGTGAGCCGACTGGACACCGAACGCAACGAGCTGAGCGCCAAGATCGACGCGACGCACGGGAGATCTTCGGATGCCGCGTTGGGGGCCATGCAGAAGCGGTCCGCCGAACTGGCCGCCGAGGCGGATATGAACCCTGTCCATGGGCCCGGCCTGGTGGTGACCCTCAACGACGCGCAACGCGACGCGAACGGCCGTTTCCCGCGGGACGCCTCCCCCGACGACCTGGTGGTGCACCAGCAGGACATCCTGGCCGTCCTCAACGCGCTGTGGAGCGCGGGCGCCGAGGGGATCCAGATGCAGGACCAGCGGATCATCGCGACCTCGATGCCCCGCTGTGTGGGGAACACGCTATTGCTCAACGGACGCACCTACAGCCCGCCTTACTCGATCACCGCGATCGGCAATGCCGCGGCCATGGAAGCCGCCCTGGCCGCCGCGCCGCTGGTGACCCTCTACAAGCAGTACGTGGTCCGGTTCGGCCTCGGCTACCGCGAAGAGGTCAAGCCCGATGTCCAGATCGCCGGCCACGCCGAGCCGGTCCGGATGCACTTCGCGCAGCCCATGGGCCCGATCCCGTACTGAGTCGGTAGCCTGGCACGATGCGGATCCTGGTCGTCGACAACTACGACAGCTTCGTGTTCAACCTGGTGCAGTACCTCGGGCAGCTCGGCGTCGAGGCGCAGGTGTGGCGCAATGACGATGCCCGGCTGTCCGATCCGGCGGCTGTGGTCGCGGAGTTCGACGGCGTTCTGCTCAGCCCGGGCCCGGGCACCCCGGAACGCGCCGGCGCGTCCATCAGTTTGGTTCGCGCGTGCGCCGCGGCGCGCACCCCACTGCTGGGAGTCTGCCTGGGCCACCAGGCCATCGGCGTCGCCTTCGGTGCCACCGTCGACCGCGCGCCGGAGCTGCTGCACGGCAAGACCAGCAGCGTATTCCATTCGAATGTCGGTGTATTGCAAGGACTTCCGGATCCATTCACGGCGACCCGGTACCACTCGCTGACCATCCTGCCGGAGTCGTTACCGGCGGTGCTGGAGGTCACGGCCCGCACCCAGAGCGGCGTGATCATGGCGGTGCGACACACCGAACTTCCGATCCACGGTGTGCAGTTCCATCCGGAGTCGATTCTGACCGAGGGCGGCCACCGGATGCTCGCCAACTGGCTCGACTACTGCGGGTGGGCACGCGACGACACCCTGGTACGCCGGCTGGAAAACGAGGTCCTGGCCGCGGTGCGGCCGCACCTGCCGGCTTCGACCGCCAGTTAGCGTTAGCGTTAGCCCGCGGCTACTGGCCGAACTTCAGCGTGATCATTCCGTCTTTGTTGACACCAGCACCAGCGGCCGGGGTTTGATACACGATCCGGTTGCGCTGCGACGGCCCGGCATCGACGTCGGGACCCTTGTCCAGCGTGCCGGTCCAGCCCAGGGCGCGTAACCGCGGCTCGGCGTCGGTCCACTACGCGACCTGGTCGATGATGCGCACCGCGCGGGCGGGATCCAGCGGCCCGTCGGCCAGCACGGTGTCCAAGTCGCGGCCCTTGATCAGCCGCATGCTCACGAACAGTCGACCGTCGATCTCCCCGTAGTCGTGGATCGGGACCACATGCGGGGTGTCCAACCGCGCCGCCGCGTGGGCTTCCCGGCGGAATCGCCGCTGAAAGTCCTCATCCTCAGACAGGTTCGCCGGCAACACCTTGATGGCGACCACGCGGTCGGTAACGGTGTCGTGGGCCCGCCAGACCTCGCCCATCCCGCCGCGCCCGAGCAATTCGATCAGACGGTAACGCCCGAACGGCGTGCCCTCGGCGTCCACTCGCCCCCCTGATCGGCAGTGCGGTTTTCCCGAGTTCGAGCCTAGAAGCTTAGGCTGCCGCGCACGACGGAAAGCTCTGAACCGGTGCGGCGCACCCGCGGGCAGCAGCTACTGACCGAAGCTCAGCGTGACGTTTCCGCTGTAGTTGATTGCGGTACCGGCCGACGGATTCTGCGATACGACCCTAAAGTGCTGCGAGCCTCCGGCGTCCACTTCGGGGCCCGGGATCAGTATCCCGGTCCAGCCCAAGGCCCTTAGCAGCGGCTCCGCGTCGGACCAGAACTTGCCCTTTAGTTCCGGCATGATGAACTGGTTGCCCTTCGACACCTGCAGCTCGATCGGCGAATCGACTGCTGCTGTCTGGCCTGCCTGCGGGTTGGTGCCGATCACTTCGCCGCGCGGACGCGGGCTGTCCACATCAGCCTGGGTGGTCTTTGTGAAGCCGTAGACGCGGAGGTTGTTCTGGGCGACCTCAACTGTCTGGCCCTTGACGTCGGGGATCTGCCTGGTCTCCGGCCCGGATCCGACGGTGATGGTGATCAGGTTGGTGATCGCATACGACTGGCCCGCCGGCGGGGTGGTCGAGGTGACTTTGTCCTTCATCTCCGGGGGAGATGCCGCGTTGGCCTCTTTGAACTTGGAGAATCCGGTGGCTTTGAGCTTGGCGACCGCGTCGGCGTAGCTCATCGAGGTGACGTCGGGAATCTCGCGTTGCTCGGGACCGGTGGAGATGTTGATGGTGATCACATCGCCCGCGCTCACCGAAGCGTTGGCGCCGGGCTCGGTGCCGATTACGTGGTCGGGCGGGATCGTCGTGTCGGGCTTCTGCTGAGTGCGAATCTTGAAGCCCTTGTTTTGCAGGGAGGCGACAGCGTCTTCCTTCGCCTGACCGCGCACATCGGGCACCTGAATGTCTCGGGTGCTTCCGCTGAACTGGCTGAAGCCGATGACGACGGCGATGGTCAGCACCGCCAGCACGGCGACCCCGACGGCCCAGCGGCCGATCGAACCACCGCCCCGATCGCTGTCGTCGTCGAAGGACTGGCGCGGTAGCGGATCGGTACGCGGGCCGCCGAAGCCGCCGCCGGAGGACAGCATCGAGCTGCGGTCGGCGTTGGTGAGCACCTTGGGCGCCTCGGGCGTCTCACCGTTGTGCACCCGAACCAGGTCGGCCCGCATCTCGGCCGCGGACTGATAGCGGTTGTCGGGGTTCTTGGCCAGTGCCTTGAGAACCACGGCGTCGAGATCGGCGGAGATGCCCTCGTGCCGTTCCGACGGTGGAATGGGGTCTTCGCGGACATGCTGGTAGGCGACCGAGACCGGCGAGTCTCCGGTGAAAGGTGGTTCGCCAGTGAGCATTTCGTAGAGAACGCAGCCCAGCGAGTAGACGTCGGATCGCGCGTCGACGGGGTCGCCCCGGGCCTGTTCGGGTGACAGGTACTGGGCGGTCCCGATCACCGCTGCGGTCTGGGTGACGCTGTTGCCGCCGTCGGCGATGGCACGGGCGATGCCGAAGTCCATCACCTTGACCGCGTTGGTCGTGTTGATCATGATGTTGGCCGGCTTGACATCGCGGTGGATGATGCCGTTCTGATGGCTGAAGTTCAGCGCCTGGCAGGCGTCGGCGATGATCTCGATGGCACGTCGGGGCGGCAGCGGGCCCTCGGTGTGCACGATGTCGCGGAGTGTGACGCCGTCGACGTACTCCATCACGATGTAGGGCAGGGGACCCGACGGTGTCTCGGCCTCGCCGGTGTCGTACACCGCGACGATGGACGGGTGATTCAGCGCCGCGGCGTTTTGCGCCTCACGTCGGAAGCGCAGGTAGAAGCTGGGGTCGCGAGCGAGATCAGCGCGCAGCACCTTCACCGCGACGTCGCGGTGCAAGCGAACGTCGCGGGCCAGATGAACCTCGGACATGCCCCCGAAGCCGAGGATGTCGCCTAGTTCATAACGGTCGGACAGGTGCTGAGGGGTGGTCATCGCGGTGTCTCGTGTCTGGCCGGCGACCAACCCGGTTGCGGCGCCAATGGCACAACCCAGCTGAGTTCCGGCGGCTGACGTCCAGAATTACCCGCTTCCCCGCGATCCGTCCAATTCAACTGCGGATGGCCGGGTGCCTGACCACCTGGGCTGTTGGAGGTCGGAGGTGTCTGCGTGACGGTCGGGGTGTCGCCCGGACCCTTGGAATTGATGACGATGAGCACCGCGATGATGATCGCCAGGGCTCCGAGCACCCCGGCGGCCCAGAGCAGCAGGCGCTGGCCCGACGAGAACGTGCGGCGGGCCGGCGGCGGGCGGCGGGCGGCGGTCGACGACCGGGATCGGCCGGCGGCGGGGGCCCGGGTACTGGGGGTGGCCGCGACCCGGGCGGGCGCGGCCGACGGGATGGCGGCCGGGGAGGCCCGGCCGGGCGGCGGTGACTGGCTGGGCCGTGGCGGCCGCCGGCCGGCCCGCACCGCGGCGACGGCGTCGGCGAACGGTCCCCCGCTGCGGTAGCGCATGCCGGGGTTCTTGACCAGCGTGATCTCGATGAGCTCCCGCACATTGGGTGGCAGCTCGTCGGGCAGCGGCGGCGGGGGCTCCTTGATGTGCTTCATCGCCACTGTCAGCGCACCGTCGCCGGTGAACGGTCGCTTGCCCGAAACCACCTCGTAGCCAACAACTCCCAGCGCGTACACGTCACTGGCCGGGGTCGCTTCATGGCCCAAGGCCTGTTCGGGCGCGATGTATTGAGCGGTGCCCATCACCATGCCGGTCTGGGTCACCGGTGCGGCGTCGACAGCCTTGGCGATGCCGAAGTCGGTGATCTTCACCTGTCCGGTGGGCGTGATCATGATGTTGCCCGGCTTGACGTCGCGGTGGACCAGCCCGGCGGCGTGCGCGATCTGCAGGGCGCGGCCGGTCTGCTCGAGCATGTCCAACGCGTGCCGCAGCGACAGCCGGCCGGTGCGCTTGATCACCGAGTTCAGCGGCTCACCGTTGACCAGCTCCATGACCAGATAGGCGGTGCGGCCCTCCCCGTCCATCTGGCTTTCGCCGTAGTCGTGGACCTGCGCGATCCCGGGGTGGTTGAGCATCGCGGTAGTGCGGGCCTCGGCGCGGAACCGCTCGATGAACTCGGGGTCCTGGGAGAACTCGGCTTTGAGCACCTTGACCGCGACGCGCCGGCCCAGCCGGCTGTCCACCGCCTCCCAGACCTGGCCCATTCCGCCGGTGGCGATCAGGCGCTGCAGGCGGTACCGACCGGATAGCGTCACCCCAACTCGTGGGCTCATGGTCCCCCCTGCAGTGCTGCCGCAATCACGGCCCGCCCGATCGGCGCGGCAACGGCACCGCCGGTCGCGTCCAGGCGATCGCCGCCGCCCTCCACCAGCACCGCGATGGCGACCTTCGCCTGGTGTGCGGGCGCGAAGGCGATATACCACGCATGCGGTGGAGTGTGACGTGGGTCGGTGCCGTGCTCTGCGGTACCAGTCTTGGAAGCGATCTGCACGCCGGGAATGGCCCCCTTCTGTTGTGCGACCTTCTCGGCGCCGACCATCAGCTCTGTTAGCTTAGCCGCGACGTCCGGCTTCACTGCTGTGCGCTGCCGATAGGGGATGGTAGCGGTTATGTTGGCCAGGTCGGGCCCCTTGAGGCTATCGATCAGGTAAGGCTGCATCATCACCCCGGCGTTCGCGATGGCCGCGGCGATTTCCGCGTTCTCCAGCGGAGTTAGCGCGACGTCCTTCTGGCCGATGCTCGACATCGCCAGTGCCGCGCGGTCCGTAATCGGCCCCACAGTTGATTCGGCGACCTGCAACGGGATCACGCTCGGGGTGGCGTCCAGTCCGAACGAATGCGCCATGCTGCGCAAAGCGTCGGTGCCGAGGCTCAGGCCCAACTCGACGAACGCCGTATTGCAGGACTTGGCGAACGCCTGGCTCAGCGGCACGGTGTCGCCGGGGCCGCACGGGGTGCCGCCGTAGTTCTCCAACATCGCCTTGCTGTCGGGCAACGGGATCCTGGCTGCCGCCGTCAGCTGCTGGTCCTCGTTGGCGCCGGCCTGCAGCGCCGCAGCGGTCGTGATCACCTTGAACGTGGAACCGGGCGGGTAGGTCTCGGAGATGGCGCGGTTGGTCAGCGGGGAGTCGGGGTTGTCCCGGAGTTGCTGCCAGGCCCGTGCCAGCTCTTCGGGATCGTGCGAGGCCAGCTGGTTGGGGTCATAGGACGGCGATGACACCAGCGCCAAAATCTTTCCGGTCGACGGTTCCAGGGCGACGACGGCCCCTTTGCACGGCGAACCACCGCAGCCTTGCTGCATCGCGTCCCAGGCGGCCTGCTGCACCCGCGGGTTGATGGTGGTTTCCACGTTGCCGCCGCGCGGATCGCGACCGGTAAAGAAGTCGGCCAAGCGGCGCCCGAACAGCCGCTCGTCGGATCCGTTCAGCACCGGATCCTCGGCGCGTTCCAGGCCCGTGCTGGAGTACCGCAGCGAGTAGAAGCCGGTGACCGGTGCGTACGCGTCGGGGTTGGGATATCTCCGCAGGAAGCGGTAGCGGTTGTCGGTGGCCACCGAAAACGCCAGCAGCTGACCTCCGGCGGTGATCTGGCCGCGCTGGCGCGAGTACTCGTCGAGCAGAACCCGCTGGTTGCGCGGGTCGGCGCGCAGTCCGTCGGCGGTGAAAACCTGTGTATACGTGGCGTTGAGCAGAAGCAGGACGATCAACGCCATCACGGTCACCGAGATCCGACGGAGAGAGGCGTTCATACCTTCTGGATCACCTCTGTGCTGGCCGCCGCAATTGGAGATTTGTTGGTGCGGGGGCGGGTGCGCAGCGGACGTCGAGCGCTGTGCGAAATACGCGCCAGGATGGCCAGCAGCACGTAGTTAGCCAGCAGCGACGACCCGCCGTAGGACATCCATGGGGTGGTCAAACCGGTCAGCGGGATGAGCTGGGTTACGCCGCCGACCACGATGAACAGCTGAATCGCCAGCGTCGACGCCAAGCCCGCGGCCAGCAGCTTGCCGAAGCTCTCGCGGGTGGCGATCGCCGTGCGCAGGCCCCGGACGATGACGATCGTGTACAGCATCAACAGGCTGGCCAGCCCGACCAGGCCGAGCTCTTCGCCGAACGCGGCGATGATGAAATCGGTCGACGCTGCGGGCACGGTGTCGGGTTGACCGTTGCCGAGCCCGGTGCCGAAGATGCCGCCGGTGGCAAAGCTGAACAGCGACTGCACGCTCTGATAGCCGCTGCCGTCGGGATCGGAGAACGGGTCCCACCACATCTGCACGCGAACCCGAACGTGGTGGAAAGCGTAGTACGCCACAACACTTCCCACGGCGAACAGCGCCAAGCCGATGACGACCCAGCTGAAGCGCTGGGTGGCGAGGTAGACCACCACCAGAAACGATGCGTAGAGCAACAGCGAAGTGCCGAGGTCCTTCTCGAAGACCATCACACCGATCGAGATGACCCAAGCCGCGAGCAGCGGCGCGAGGTCTCGCGGGCGGGGCAGGTTCATCCCCATCAAGTGCTTGCCGGCGCTGGTGAACAGGCTGCGCTTGGTCACCAGCACGGCCGAGAAAAAGATCAGCAGCAGGATCTTGGAGAACTCGGCGGGCTGAATCGAGAAGCCGGGAAATCGGATCCAGATCTTGGCGCCGTTCTGCTCGGACAGCGACGACGGCAGCAGCGCGGGAATCGTCAATATCACCAGACCGGTCAGGCCCCATATGTAGCCGTAGCGGGCGAGCTGCCGATGGTCCTTCAGGAAGGTCACAACGAGCGCGAACGCGACCACACCGACCAGGGTCCACAGCATTTGCTGGGTCGCGCTGGGGTAGCGGTGGATGCGTTCGGTGTGTTCGGCGAGGTCGAGCCGATGGATCATCACCAGGCCGAGCCCGTTGAGCAACGCCACTGTCGGCAACAGCAGCGGGTCGGTGTAGGGGGCCGAGCGCCGGATGGCCAGATGCGCGGCACCGAACAGGGTCAGGAAGGCCAGCCCGTAGCCGGCCAGGTCCCAGCGCAGGCCCCGCTCCTGGTTGGCCTCCACGATCAGCAACGCCGCGACGGTGATCAAGGCGGCGAAGCACAACAGCAGCAGTTCGGCGTTGCGCCGAGTCGGCAATGGCGGCGTCACCGTCACCGGCGGCTGCAGTTGCGTCGTCATCCCGTTTCCCGGCAGTCGACGCCCGGTTTAGGCGACGGCTCCGGGGGTGTGATCACCGGTGGCGAAACGTTGCCGGGCGGGGTGGTGGACGGGGTCTGTTGAGGAGTGGGATGCGATGACGGGTTGGTTGCAGTGGTAGATGTCTGCGTTTCCGTACTGCTCGGATGTGGTTGCTCGCTGGGCGTCGTGGTCGGCGTCACGGGGCGCAGCGACGTGCAAAGCGGCAGCAGGTCGGACGCCAACAGGTTGTCGAGCTCCCGCAGGGCCTGGTCGCGGTTGCCGCCCCGAAACCCGGATTGCAGGTGTTGGCGCCCGGCCGGGCTCAGATCTTTCGTCGCAAGCAGCTGGCAGTTGTGCTGGCCCCCGATTTGGCTGGAGGGGATCTGCTGCCGCTTGTTGTGTTCGTCGATGCAAGCCACCGAATCGGGGTCTTGCAGAGAAATGCCCAGGATCCCGCCCGGGAAACCGCGCATCAGGGTCACCTTGCCGTCGTGATCGGCGGCGTAATAGTTCTGGTGAATGATCATCCAGCCGACTACCAGACCGGCGACCAGCATCAGCGTCACCAGCGCGACGATGATCGGCAGCCGCCACCGCGACCACCGCGACCGAGGCGGCGGCTCGACTGGCGCAACAATGCGCTTGGCGACCTCTTTGCGCGCTCCGATGGCGGAAGCGCGGCCGGCGGCCGTATTGGGCAGGGTCGCGTTGTCGTCTTCACCGGAGACCGCTCCGGCGAGGATCGGCTGAGTCTGGCCGTATTCGTAGTCGACGACATCGGCGACCACGACGGTCACGTTGTCCGGGCCGCCGCCACGAAGCGCCAATTCGATGAGGCGGTAGGCGCTTTCGGCGACGTCGGGGATCTGCAGCGCCTCGTGGATGGTTTCGTCGCTCACCGGGTCGGATAGGCCGTCCGAGCAGAGCAGGTAGCGATCCCCGGCGCGCGCTTCGCGCATCGTGAGGGTGGGCTCGACCTCGTGACCGGTCAATGCCCGCATGATCAGCGAGCGCTGCGGGTGGCTGTGCGCCTCCTCGGCGGTGATCCGGCCCTCGTCGACCAGGGTCTGGACAAAGGTGTCGTCCTTGGTGATCTGGGTCAGCTCCCCGTCGCGCAGCAGGTAGCCGCGCGAGTCGCCGATGTGCACCAGCCCCAGCCGGTTCCCGGCGAACAGGATTGCCGTGAGCGTGGTGCCCATGCCCTCGAGATCGGGCTCCATCTCCACTTGCGCGGCGATGGCCGAGTTGCCGGCGCGTACCGCGGTGTCGAGCTTGCTCAGCAGGTCGCCGCCGGGCTCGTCGTCGTCGAGATGAGCTAACGCGGCGATCACCAACTGGGAGGCGACTTCGCCGGCGGCGTGGCCGCCCATGCCGTCGGCCAGGGCCAGGAGCCGTGCGCCGGCGTAGACGGAGTCTTCGTTGTTGGCGCGTACCAGGCCGCGATCACTGCGCGCGGCGTATCGCAGGACCAGTGTCACGGGCGCAACTCGATTGCCGTTTTGCCGATCCGAACCGGCGTTCCGATTGGAACTCGTACCGCAGTCGTCACCTTCGCCCTGTCAAGGTAAGTGCCGTTGGTCGATCCTAGATCCTCGACGTACCATTCCGAACCGCGTTGGGATAGTCGGGCGTGCCGCGTCGAGGCATAGTCGTCGGTCAGCACCAGCGTGGAGTCGTCAGCGCGTCCGATCAGCACCGGTTGCCCGCTCAGCGTGATGCGGGCGCCCGCCAGCGCCCCCTCGGTCACCACCAGGTAGCGCGCGGCGTGCCTGTGCTGACGCGAGGGCAGCAGGGTGCTGCGCAGCGTCAGACCGCGGCGCACCATGACGGCACCGGTGGGTGCGTAGATGTCGGTCTTCAAGATCCGCAATACGGACCAGATGAATACCCATAACAACATTAAAAATCCGGCGCGCGTCAGTTGCAGTACTAATCCCTGCATCTGGCGTCCTTTCCGTCCTTGCGCCGTGCCCCCCGCGTCCGCGACACCTAGCACTTCAGCAACGTCACGATACTTGGACGGTGGTCGACGCGGGGCGAGGCTCGACAGCAATGCCCCGGCGGCCTTACTGAATGCGGACGATGATCTCGGAGTGACCCAGACGGATCACGTCGCCATCGGCCAACTGCCACTCCTGCACCGGTGCGTTGTTCACAGTGGTGCCGTTAGTGGAGTTGAGGTCGGACAGCAGCGCGAGTTGTCCGTCCCAGCGGATTTCCAGGTGCCTGCGGGACACGCCGGTGTCGGGCAACCGGAACTGGGCGTCCTGTCCGCGACCCACGATGTTGGAACCCTCGCGCAGCTGGTACGTCCGGCCGCTGCCGTCGTCCAGCTGCAGGGTTACCGCCGCGGCGGGAGCGCCGTAGCCGCCGCCCTGCCCGTAGCCGCCGTAGCCGCCGGCCTGCTGGCCGTAGTCACCGCCGGCTTGCTGCCCGTAGTCGTAGTCATGGCCGGCGGGCTCGCCGTACTCGCCTCCGGTAGGGGCGTACCCCGCGCCGGGAGGAGCTTCGGCGTAGCGGGTGAAAGCGTCTTGCTCGTAGTCCTGCTGCTGGCCGTAGCCCTGCTGGCCGTACTCCTGCTGTGCGTAGTCCTGCTGTGCGTAGTCCTGCTGGCCGTAGCCCGGGCCGCCCTGCTGGTAACCCTGGTCGTACCCGCTGCCGTGGTCGGGGTAAGCCGCACGCTGGTCGGGCGGGGCTTGCGGGGCCGGAGGAGCGTAGCCGCCCTCGTCCGGTCGACCCGGTCCGCGCCCGTAGTCGCCGTAGCCGCCGCCATAGCCGGGCTGCCCCCCGCCTTGCGGTGGGGCGTAGCCGCCCGCGTCCTGGCGGTAGCCCTGGTCGTACCCTTGGCCGCCGTAGCCGGCAGGCGCAGGCGGACGCTGCTCATAGGACGGCGGTGCCGGCGGGTAACCGCCCTGGTCCTGGTAGCCGCCGCCCTGGCCGGGGTAGCCGCCCTGGTCCGGGTAGCCGCCTTGGCCCGGGTAGCCGCCTGGGCCCGGGTAGCCGCCCTGGTCCTGATAGCCGCCGCCCTGCCCGGGATAACCCCCCTGGCCGGGGTAGCCGCCCTGGTCCTGGTAGCCGCCGCCCTGGCCGGGGTAGCCGCCCTGCTCATGGCGGGGCGGCGGGTATCCCTGCTGGGGTGGATAGCCACCTTGTTCCGGCGGGTATCCGCCGCGGGGATCGTGTCCGCCCTGGGGATCCGCACCGCGCGGGTCGTCTTGCGGCCGCCCGTAGCGGTCGTCGTAGTACTCGTCGCCGGGCCGCCCTTGCCCCTGACCCCCGCGGTAGCCTGAATTGTCAGTCATTGGTGGTACTCCTGGTTCTGCGCCAATCGCGTGATTTGATTGTGGCCGGGCGGAATCGGTGAGCGTCGGGCGGGGCTCGACGTCGGGGTTGACAGCACCGCGGGCGCGGAACTGGCCGGTATGCAGGTTCGATGACTCCTCGAACCGGACGACCACCTCACCATACGTTTGCCACCCCTGTTCATGGATATAGTCGGCCAAGAACCTAGCGAAAGCGCGCGTCGTGACCTCCGGGTCGGCGCTCGCCTTCTCAAAGTCGTGCACACTGAGGGTAATGATGTATTCGTTGGGCGCCAAAAGGTGATTTCCCTGAAGCGGCTGGACACCGTCGGCCGCTTCCCGGCGCAATAGGGCCTCGACCTCTTGCGGCACGATGGATCCACCGAACATCCGGGCAAATGCGTCTCCTAGGGTCGCCTCGAGCTTGCGCTCGATGCGCTGAGCCAGCCCCCTTTGGCTACCCATTTCTCAGCGTTCGCCCGCGTTTATCCGGGCATATCGCCAGCGCAAGGCAAACGGCTTGCCCGGGTGTCGGATCACCCAAGCATGGTATCGGGACAGTATGAGGATCCGGCACCGTGCGAATCCTGAGAATCGTGTCGCGGTCGTTCACAGTCCCTTTAGGAACCGGCAGGTCAGCTGGCCCGACCGCAAGCCCTTCTCCAGCGATTGGGGGGCTTGTAACTACAGTGGCCACTACAGTGGTATGGTCCTGCGGTTGTTTCGGGCGAGTGGCGGAATGGCAGACGCGCTGGCTTCAGGTGCCAGTGTCCTTCGGGACGTGGGGGTTCAAGTCCCCCTTCGCCCACATTTTTGAGCGGTTCTACGAGCTGCGGCGCATAGGGTCGTCGCCGGCACGACGCGACCGGTCAGATCCCCGGCGTTTCTGTTAACCCGCAACGGCCGGCGGTAACTGTCGCCCCCGCGTTTCGCGCGTCCGGGCAACGACGGCCGCTTTCGCGAACATCGCCGCCGTCTACCGTCTAGGTGAAAATCGCGCATCGACGACGAGCGAAGGAGCCGCACAGTTGAAGATCGACCCCGCTGCCACCGCCTGGCTGCTGGCCAGCACCGCACTCGTGCTCCTGATGACGCCCGGGTTGGCGATTTTCTACGGGGGCATGGTGCGCACCACCGGCGTGCTCAACATGATCATGATGAGCTTCATCTCCATCCCGCTGGTGACGGTGGCGTGGCTACTGGTCGGGTACAGCGTGGCCTTTTCCGACGGCGGTTTCGGCGGCTTCGTCGGCGGACTGGCCCATGCGGGAATGGCGGGCATAGGCCCGGACACCCTGCACACCCAGGCCCCCGTTCCCGAACTGCTGTTCGCCACCTTCCAGTTGACCTTCGCGATCGTCACCGCCGCTCTGGTCAGCGGCGCCATCGCCGACCGCGCCAAGTTCGCGGCCTGGGTGGTGTTCGTGTTGGTGTGGTCGGTGGCGGTGTACGCCGTTGTCGCGCACTGGGTGTGGGCGCCGACCGGTTGGCTGTCCAAGATGGGCGTGCTCGACTACGCCGGTGGGCTCGTGGTCGAAATCGTCTCGGGCTCTTCGGCTTTGGCGCTGGCGCTGGTGCTCGGTCCGCGAATCGGCTTCAAGGTCGACGCGATGCGTCCGCACAACCTGCCGTTCGTGCTCCTCGGTGTCGGTTTGCTGTGGTTCGGCTGGTTCGGGTTCAACGCCGGTTCGGCGTTGGCCGCCAACGGATTAGCGTCCGCGATCTTCCTGAACACCCTGGTTGCCGGCTGCCTGGGGATGTTGGGCTGGCTTGCGGTGGAGCAATTCCGCGACGGCAAGCCGACCACCTTCGGTGCCGCCTCGGGGGTGGTCGCCGGGCTGGTGGCGATCACGCCGTCGTGCGGGTACGTGAACGCCTTGGGCGCCGCCGTCGTCGGACTGGCTGCGGGAGTGGTGTGCGCGTTCGCCATCTTGGTGAAGTTCAAGCTCAACTACGACGACTCGCTCGACGTCGTCGGCGTGCACTTCGTCGGAGGAGTCGTCGGTGTGTCCCTGATCGGACTGCTCGCCACCGCGGTCATGACCAGCGGCCCGACCGGACTCTTCTACGGCGGTGGACTGGGCCAACTCGGCAAGCAATCCCTGGCGATGCTCGTGGTCGCGCTGTACGCCTTCGCGGTGAGCTTCGGGCTGGCCAAGCTGATCGACCGGTTCATGGGTTTCCGGGTGAGCGTCGCGGACGAGAAGAGCGGCGTCGACCTCACCCAGCACGCCGAGACGGCCTATCCGGAGGGCGTGTACGGACATCAAGCCCCGCGCCGCCCGCCCCTCGGCGATCGGGCTGCGACGCGCCCGGGTGACGACGAATACCGCTGAGTCAGACCGAACGCCCCAGATAGGTCATGAGCCGGGTGGTCGGTGTCGAGTCCGGTGGCGCCGGTTGGGCCGGCCCGAAGGCGCCCGGGCCCCGCAGCATGTCCTCCGGCAGCGAGTCGACCAGCCCGCGGCAAAACGAAAGCAGGTCCTCGGGCAGCTCGATAAGCCGACCCTGGGAACGGTGCACGTCCCAGCTGTGCATGGCCAGGTCCGCGACCGGAAAGGTCAGTGCCCTCCGCAGAGCGACCTCGCCCTGCGGCGACACCCGCATCGCGTCCGGGTCCGCGCCCGGCAGCGCGTCTGAGAGTCGGGAGGCCAGGTCACGAAGCCGTGCCGCGGGATCCTCACATATCCAGTCTGACGGCTTAGAGGGTCCGGTCCAGATGTCGCCGTCCTCGACGAGCGTCACAATCTTGGCGGCGCTGCCGGTGGCGTGACCTACCAAGTCGCGCACGCTCCAGCCTTCGAGATTGGACGGTTGGTCCCAGCCGTCCGGCGGGATCTGCTCCACCACGTCGATGAACAACCCCATCGCCCCGCCGGCCAACGCGGCCGCGTCGGTCACGGCAGGGTTTGTGTCCACTTTTCGATCTCGGCGGTGATGGGGTCGGTGATGTCGTCGAATTCGGGATGCTTCTTGAGCACCGTGACGACCATGGAGCACATCGGAACGATGCGCTTGCCGTCGTCGCGGGTGGCGTTCAACGCGGTCTCGACAAGGATGGTCGCCAAGCCGCGTCCGCCGTACGCGGGATCGATCTCGGTGTGGTAGAAGACGCGCTGATTGCCACGATCGCCGAATTCGGCGAAGCCGACGTCCGTGCCCTCCACGGCGATGGTGTACTTGCCGTCCTCGGCGCGGACCTCAGTTGGTGCGCCGCTCTTGTCGGTAGTCAATCGGATTCCCTAGTCAATCGGATTCCCTTCTGTTCGGTGTCGGTCGGGGCCGCAGCCGCGTGGTGGGCATCGGCGGGGCGGGCAGCCGGGTTACCGAACCCCGGTAGCCCGTCACGGCGCCGAAGCGTTCGGCGGCGTCCTCCCATAGTTGGCGATAGTCGACGATGTCGTCGTGGCTACGACCGACGAAGTTCCACCACATCACCAGTTCTTCGGCGAACGGCGCGCCGCCCAGCAGCAGCACCCGCGCCGGCCGGTCCCCGGTATTGCCCAGGTGCAACGTCGAGTTCCCCGGGCTTTGGTACCCGAGTTCGGCGACCGCCAGGATGGTGCCACACATTTCCACGTCGCCCGTATCGCACAGCACGCCGTGTTCGAACGCGGGGTCGACGTCGATGTCCAGCTGAGCATGCGGGCCGAGATCGATCTGCGCGCCCAGCAGCGGAGTAAATGTCGGCACCGGCGAACGGCTGCCGGCCAGCTCGCCGAGAAAAACTCGCGCCGACGCAGCCGGCAGCGAAATCGGGGCGGGCGCATAGTGGGCGAAGTCGCGACCCGTGTCGCGAGCGGAATCCGGCAGCGCCACCCACAACTGCGCGCCGTGTAGGACGGCAGCCGAGGCGACCGACACTTCGGAGTGACAGATGCCCGCACCCGCCGTCATCAGATTGAGCTCGCCGGGCCGGACCATCGCATGGACTCCGCCGCTGTCGCGGTGCTCCACTTCCCCACTGAACAACCAACTCGCAGTTTGCAGTCCGGTGTGCGGATGGGGCGGGACATCCATCTTCGCCGAGGCGGGGCCGTAGTGGTCGATGAAGCACCATGCGCCGATCAGCGAGCGTTGGCGTTGCGGAAGCGTGCGTTGTACCCGCATCGCGCGCGGGCCGCCCAGCGGGACCTCACGTGGGTACAGAACCTCGATGCCGGCGGCCTGCGACGCGCTGCACGCGAGTTCGGCCGGCGCGGTCTCCAGGTTGCTCACGTGCCCGACGCTACGCCTCACCTGCCCGGCGGCCGCAGCACCTTCATCACCAGCCGCATGACCGGCTCGGGAACCCGGTCCTGGACCGACAACGCCGCATCGGCGGCACGGGATCGCAGCGGGGTGCCGCGACCGAAGATCCGGTTCAACGCTCCCCCGGACGGCTCGAGCACGACGTGCAGCGGCGGTCTGTCCACCGCGGCGCCCAGCGCGTTGGCGATGACCATCCGCTGAATCTCGCTGGTTCCTTCAAAGATGGTGTACAACTTGGCATCCCGATACCACTTCTCCACCGGGTGGTCGGTGATGTAGCCCCAGCCGCCCATGGTCTGGATGGCGCGTTCGGTGGCCTTGACGGCGACCTCGCTGGCCGCGAGCTTGGACATCGAGCCCTCCCCGCGCTCGAAGGGCACACCATTGGCCGCCATCCAGGAGGCCCGCCACGTCAGCAGCCGGGCGGCGTCGATCTGGGTTGCCAGGTCCGCCAGCGGAAACGCGATGCCCTGGTTGTCGATGATCGGTCCGCCGAACGCCTCCCGCTCGGTGGCATACGACGTCGCGTACTCCAGTGCGGCGCGCGCAATCCCGATCGCCTGGGCGGCGACCATCGGGCGCGTTTGCTCGAAGGTGCCCAGCGTCGCCGAGCCGGAACGCTGCCCACCGGCAACTGCCTCGCGGGCTTTGGCCAGTTTGTGCTCGAGCTTCTCTTGTCCGCCAAGCAGGTTGGCTCCCGGTACCCGGACGCCGTCGAACCGCAACTCGGCGGTGTGAGATGCCCGGCAGCCCAGCTTGTCGAGTTTGCGTAGCAGTCCCAGTCCCGGCGCGCCGCCCGGTACCACGAACAGTCCCTGGCCGCGGTGGCCGAGTTCCTGGTCGACCACCGCGTTGACCACGTGGACGTTGGCGATCCCACCGTTGCCGATCCACATTTTGTGTCCGTCGATGATCCAGTCGTCCCCGTCGCGGCGGGCGGTAGTGCGCAGATTGCGCACGTCGCTGCCGCCTTCGGGTTCGGAGATCGCCAGTGCGGCGAGTTTGAGATCGCCCGGCGTTCCGAAACATTCGGGCGCCCACTGCAACATCTGCTCCGGCGAGGCGGCCTGCCCGATCGCCGAGAGCGCCAGGGCAGGCATGACGATCGCCAAACCGATTCCGGCGCAACCCCAAAAGAGCTCCTCCATGAACATCGGTAACGAGATGCCGGTCGGATCGCCGATTAAGTCGCGGTAGAACAACGGGCTGTAGAAGCCGCGCTGCGCGGCCTCCTCCAGCACGGGCCAGGGAAACTCCTGCCGTTGGTCGTACTCGAGTGCGACCGGGCGGATCACGGACTCGGAGAACTCATGTGCGCGCCGGGCCAGATCGTGTTGTGCGGCCGTCGGCGTGAGGTCGAACGTCATACAGGCGCGGTACCCCGCCAGATGGGTCAGCAAACTGACGCGCCGGTTTTCGGCGGCGCAGTGACTGGTGGGACGTTGCCGCGCAACTGCTTTCGCTGAAAGACGGGTCTTGACGCAATTGGGTGTGAAACCTTGGTTTTCGGTGTGCAGGTGGGGCGGAAATCAGCCCGCGACCGTCCCTCTCGTTCTCGCCGAACGTGCAACCACTGCGAAAATCCGCGTGATTTCCGCAACCAGTGCACGCTCGGCGACGCGGTCGGACCTGCGGCGAAGCTGTCGGCGCGGCCGCCCCTCTCCGCCCTAAGCTCACACCCAATGCCCTGGGCTGAAACACCACTCATCACGCCGCGGAACGTGGCCCAATTCGCGCGGCCGGAAGGTGCAGCACCACCGCCGGCGCTGGGACGGCATCGCGTTCCCGGCGCGCCAGCAGCGTCGCGTTTTCGGGCAGCTCCCTGGCGTTGATCTCGCCGGTGGCGATCTGGCGCAGGACGTCATGGGCCCGGGCGAGCTGCTCACGTTTGCGGTACTGCCCGCCCGGAAGTTTGACGCCGGCCCACACGCCGTACTCCTCCCGATGCTTGATCGCGCGTTCGGCGCACAGCCGCTGCTGGGCCAGCGGGCAGCGTCGTAGGCATTGGATCCGCGCCTCGGTGGCCGAGCGCTCGTAAGCGCGTGCCTTCGCCGCTCCGTCACCACAGTCGTCGTCCGGGTAGCCGAACCAAAGTTCCGGGTTGGTCGCGCAGGGGTGTCCCATGTTGTCTCCTTGTCCGAGGCGAAACGTATGCGGAAGCGTATACAGCACGCTGCGTGCTCCGCAAGGGAAACGAGACGATAACGTATATGCCTTGGGAGGCGCGGCAGTTTGTGTAATATCCGGCCTGTGGCCGGAGGGTGCGATGAGCCGTGAATCGGCTGGCGCGGCCCTTCGCGCACTGCGCGAGTCGCGCGATTGGTCATTGGCGGACCTGGCGGCCGCAACTGGCGTCAGCATCATGGGGCTGAGCTTTCTCGAGCGGGGCGCCCGCAAACCGCATAAAAGTACAGTTCAAAAGGTAGAAAATGGGCTCGGATTGCCGCCGGGCACCTATTCGCGGCTGTTGGTGGCGGCTGATCCCGATGCCGAGCTGGCCCGGCTGCTCGCCGCGCAGCCACCCGAGCCATACTCCGCACGACGCAGCGGTGCCGTCGTGGTCGACCGCCGGAGTGACACGGAAGTGCTCGAGGGCTACGCGGAGGCCCAGCTCGATACCATCAGATCCGTCATCGATCGATTGCCCGCGACGACATCAAACGAATATGAGACGTATATTCTCTCTGTGATCGCGCATTGTGTGAAGGCGGAGTTGCTGGCGGCCAGCTCCTGGCGGGTGGCGGTGAACGCAGGCGCCGATTCGACCGGCCGGCTCATGGAGCATCTGCAGGAGCTCGAGGCGACGCGCAGCGGCTTGTTGAAGCGAATGCCGACGAGTTTGAGTTCACGGTTCGATCGCGCGTGCACGGAGTCAGCCTTGCCGGAAACCATCATCGCGGCACTGCTCGGCATCGGCGGTGACGAACTGTGGGACATCCGCAACCGGGGCGCCATCCCGCCCGGCGCACTCCCCCGTGTCCGCGCCTTCGCCGACGCTATCGAGGCGGAGGGCACGAGTGAGTGAGATCGACGAGCTGAGCCGTGCTCACCAGATATTCGCCGGCAGCGCTCGGCATGCGGCGGTGGATGCGGGTACCGCGCATTATCCGGAGCTGCTGCAGCGAGTCGCCGGGCTGAATGTTGGTGCGGGACAAAGGCGCTACCGGATCAGGGTGGACGGCAGCCGAGAAGCCCTGCGATCGGCGGCGCGAGCTGATGCCGCAGCCGCGGCGATCCTCGCTGACGCGCACCGGGATCGGATGCGGGCGCGTGACCTGACTAAGAGCGTGCTCGACGAGGCTCGAGTCGACGCCGCCGTTCCTGCGGGCACGCCGATGGCACAGCGTGAGGCGATACGGCGTCAGGTGGCGCGGCTGCGTACCCAACGGGCACACGTACTGACGGCGCGGTGGCGGGCCCGACGTCACGCGGCGGCGCTGCGGGCGCTGCGCTACCGGCTGTCGCACCATCGCGGCGCCCGGAACGGACGCGCCGGAATCGCGGTACGCGCCGCACTCTCACGACTGGGCCGGCCGTACGTCTGGGGTGCGACCGGGCCTAACCAGTTCGACTGCTCCGGCTTGGTGCAATGGGCCTACGCGCAGGCAGGTATCCACTTGGATCGCACAACCTATGCGCAGATCAATGATGGGATCCCGGTGCCGCGCTCACAGGTGCGGCCGGGCGATCTGGTCTTTCCGCATGCGGGACACGTGCAGCTGGCGATCGGCAACAACCTGGTTGTTGAAGCGCCCTACTCGGGCGCGTCGGTACGCATCAGCCGGTTGGGCAGCCACGTGCAGATACGGCGCCCGGTCTGAGGGCCGGTTTGAGGAGGGTGAACCCATGGCAGAGCAAACCGGACCTTCGGCGGCTGCCATTCAGGCGCAACAGGCGGCGCTGGCCGACCGGCACACTGCGGTCGGCGGCGCCGACCGGGTGCTGCAGGAGGTGCTCGCCAGCGCTCATGCCGAGATGTGCGACAGTGCCAGCCGACTCGACGCCATCGCGGCCGAGATAGACCGCGCGGTGTCGGAGCAGGCAGGCTCCGCCGTCGACACCCCGATGGGCGCGCGTGAGTTCCAGAGATTTCTCGTCGCCAAACAACGCGAGATCGCCACGGTCGTCGCGCATGCTCACGAACTGGCTCACGAGAAAAGCGTGGTATTGGCCGGGCTGCGAGAGACGTACACAGCCGCGCGACAGCCTTAGCCGGCTCGCGAGCTTTTTCGACGCACTCCTCGCCGCCATCTATCGGTAGTGAATTGTCGCCCGTAAGCCTGCTGCGTACTGTCACCCCACATGGAGCGGTTTGCCTAGCCGATGTCGACGTATCAAGATCTGGGCGACGCGCTGAAACGCATCCGGGAGGCCACGGCTGACCCGGATGCGTGGCGGGCGGGGCTAACGCCGGATGAGGCGGCGGCTGTCGTAACCCTCACGACGAGTCAGGAACAGCTGGACTCCATTCTGCGCAAAATTCGTCAGCAACACCCGGACCTGTTCAACCCGCCGGCGGCGGGCGGGCCCGATCCCCAACAGGGCGACGCTGCCGAAGCCATAGCGCGGGCCGAATCCGCTCTGGCACACCAGAATACGGCGACTTCGCAACTCGATCTGCAAGTGGTATCGGCGATACTGAACGCGCACCTGAAGGCGGTCGACGGCAGGGAGGCGCTGACCAAGTTGCAGCAAGAAACCGAAGCCGCGGTACGAGCGCGATCGGATCTCGACACCCCCGCAGGGGCGCGTGACTTCCAGCGGTTTCTGATCGGCAAGCTCAGGGACATCCGCGCGGTAGTCGCGGACACGAGTCTTGACGACACGTCGAAGTCAGCGCTGATGGCGGCGTGGACATCGCTGTACAACGCGTCCAAGGGTGGTCCCGGCGAAGACCGGCCCGCTGCCGCCGGCGGCGTCGCTGCGCCTGCACCCGCGCGTGGCGTGAATCAACCACCGCCGGCCGAAGCCGCGTGGGATCCGTACCTGGATTCGCTGCCGGCTGACGATCCTGGCCCGCCGGCCGGGGAGTCGTCACCACAGGGAGTGCCAGCCGCCCGCGCGGCGCCGGGCACGCCGCCGGTGATGGCCACAATGCCAAGCATTCCCAACCTGGGTGGAACGCCGGCGCTGGGCGCCGGCACGCTGCCGGGTGGGCTCCCGCTCGCCGGCGGGTTCGACGGCAGCGGACGCGAGCCGGCGCTGAGAGGTCTCGACGACGAACGGCGCCTGACATCCGACGACCGCGATCCGGACGAGCACGCGGTGGCGGACGACGCCGGCGACAAGGACGACGAGCACAAGGATTCGTCGTCGGAAAGGCCGGAATCATCGCCGGCGGGTCCGACAACCGTGACGCTGCCCGACGGCGAAACGGTCACGGCTGCCAGCCCGCAACTGGCGGCGGCCATCAAGGCCGCGGCCGCCGGAGCGCCGATCCCAGATGCCTTCCGCCAGCAGGGAATTACGATTCCCGCGGCTGGGACGCCGGTTGTTCACCCAATCGAGGCGGCGCGGGTGGCACCGGGAGATATCGGTATGTTCACCGATCGTCACGCGCTTGCCCTCGGCCACAGCAAGGCCATTCTGGACGGCCAGATTCAGCACATTTCCACCGTGAGCGGCCCCAGCTTTTTAGGCTGGGAGCATCCGCCGACGCCGGCCGCTCAGGCGCCGGGGGCAGCGCCGCCGCCGCGCGAAACACCGGCACCCACCCGACCAGCGGCCGTATCGGTCGGCTGGACTACGTCACAATAGTGAGCCCGCCGGCCTCGCCGCCGGCGCACGATAAGGAGACAGCGGATGGCAGACAAAATCCATGTAGTGCCCGCGCACTTACGTGAAGCGGCCGCTCATCACGAGCAGATCTCCGACCAGCTGCGGTCCGTCCCGTCGTCGCACGCCGCGATCCAGGAGAGTCTGGACTCACTCGGGCCGATTTTCGGCGAGCTGCGCGATGCCGGACGCGACCTGCTCGAGCTCAGACGACAGTGCTACCAGCAACAAGCCGATGACCATGCCGACCTGGCGCGCAACCTGAGGATCTCGGCGGCCGCGTGGGAGCAGCACGAGCACGAGGCGGCGCGCAACCTCGGCAGCATCGCCGACGGCGGTCGATGACCGACGCCAATCCGGCCTTCGACACCGTTCACCCGAGTGGACACATCCTGGTCCGCTCCTGTCGCGGCGGGTACATGCACAGCGTCGCGCTTACCGCCGAGGCGATGGACACGGACGCTGCGTCCCTGGCGCAGGGCATCTTGCTGACGGCGGACGTGTCGTGCCTCAAAGCACTATTGGAAGTCCGGGACGAGATCGTGGCGACCGGGCACACTCCGTCGGCGGAGGTTCCGACGCCCCAGGATCTCGATGCGGCGATTGAGAGGCTGTTAGCGCATCAATTGCGCCGTCGTGACAGCTGACGGTCTACAGCAACCAGGTCTTGGCGGCGTCGGGATCGGGAGCGATATCGACAGGTGGCTCGATCGGATTGGCGCCGAACAACTCTCGCGCACGGCCGAGCAGCGCGCGCACTTCATCGAGTTGCTGCTGCAGCGCAGAATCAGCCATGTGCCCACGCTACCCACGCCGTAGCGGCCATACAATTCACCGGCTGCAGAAGTCGCCCCCGGGATACCGGTACGCTTGGCCGGTGGCGATCTTCGGTCGGATGACGGCGCGCCAGCGCCTCCGGAGAGCGGCGCAGGAATCCCTGACGATTCCGGCATTCAGCTCTCCCATCGATTGCACCCCCTGGGTGATAGGTGGGCTGTGGCCTGCTGAGCTGTCGACGATCACCGACGAAACCGCAACGGTCGCAGACTATCTCAGGGACGACCTGCAGCGGATCGCCAGCAGCACCAACGACCAGGTGAAGATCATCAGGCGCGCGGGGATGACCGATCCGGCTCGGCAAGCAGAAGAGGCGCGAGTGATCGAGCAAGCCCGCGCCCGCGCCGTGCAACGAGTCGAGTCGACACTTCGCCAGCTGGAGACGTTGCGGGCCGCGTCACCCGCCCGGCCCACGAGCCCGCCTGCTGCACAGGATCTCGCCGGTACAGACATCGACAAGACACAGGTCATACCCGCAGTCACGGATGACGAACCACCGGCCGCGCCAGCCGAGAGTGACGTGCCTGAGATCTTGGAGAGCGCGGCTGAGCCTGAGCCGTTGCCGAGCGTGGGCCGCCCGGACGCGCTGCCGCTCGACAGCGCCCCGCCCGAGCCGCCAGCGGCTCCAAGTCCAGATCCGGGCCCGGAGATCGCCGCCCCGCCGGCTGAGCCGTTGCCCAGCGCGGGCCCGCCGGTCGGGCTGCCGGTTGATGACGGCGAGCCCGAGCCGATAGCAGATCCGGGCCCGGAAATCCCGGCCCCGCCCGCTGAGCCGTTGCCGAACGCGGGTCCGCCGGTCGTCGACTACCAGCCCGAGCCGCCGGAGAGCACCACTTTGCGCGATGCGGTGGTGGCCGATAGCTACCTGCCCGACCCGCCCGTGGCTCTGACACCAGATCCGGGCTTTCAAGTGTCCGCGCCGCCCGCTGAGCCGTTGCCGAGCGCGGGTCCGCCGGTCGGGCTGCCGGTTGATGACGACGAGCCCGACCCGCCCGTGGCTCTGACACCAGATCCGGGCTTTCAAGTGTCCGCGCCGCCCGCTGAGCCGTTGCCGAACGCGGGCCCGCCGGTCGGGCTGCCGGTTGATGACGACGAGCCCGAGCCGCCAGCGGCGCCAAGCCCAGATCCCGGCTACCAAATCCCCGCCCCACTCCCCGAGCCGCAGCATCAGCCTCAGCCTCAGCCTCAGCAGGTTTATCAGGCCCCAGAGGCCAGCCGCACCGCCGAACCCGACAGCAAACGTTTGCAGCGGCTCCTTGCATTCGTGGTCCGCCAAGAACCAAGGCTGAACTGGGCCGTCGGCGACTACGCAGACGGCAGGACGGTGCTGGTCACCGACCTCGCGCACGGGTGGATACCTCCGGGCATCGCCCTGCCGGAAGGCGTGCAGTTGCTGGGCCCGGAACGTCGCGCCGGCAAAGTCTCCGTCTTGCTTGGCGAGACGACGCGCGTGTTGACCTACGCTCCCGGCGATTCCCTGGACTGGTCGACGGAAGTCGCCGAGACCGGAGCCTCGGTGCAGCCCCGCGAGCTGCCAACCGTGGATGACCTGGGATGGGAGCTGGGCCAGGCCACGCATTGGCGCGACGGACTGCCACGGATGGTGCACACATTGGCGAAAGCCGCGGCAGCCGGAACCGGCGTCGTCGACGACGAGGTCGATCTGCTGCGTGTGCATCTCGATACCGCATGCCACCAACTGCTGGCCCAGTATCCGGATGTCGATCCGGCGCTCTTGCTGAATAGTCAGTTGTTGGCGGCCACCGAAGGGATCGTCACCGGCGACCCGATTTCCGCGAATTATCACCTGTCCTGGTTCCAGAAACTCAACGCGCCACCGGCCAGCCAGTGGGCGACCAAATCGTGGCGGTGAGACCTCCAGACCATGAATTGACGCTGGTGGGAGGGGTCGACATACTGTCAACGTGTCGGGGTCGGACCGTCGCAGCGAGCTCAGTGACTCGAGGGACAGAGATCTCGTCGAATCAGTTCTGCGTGAACTGAGCGAGGCGGCTGACAAGTGGGAAGCCCTTCTCGCCCAGGCCGAGACCGTCACATACAGCGTCGACCTGGGTGATATTCACGCCGTCGCGAACTCCGACGGCCGGTTGCTCCAGTTGACATTGCATCCGGACGTCATGACCGGTTATGCACATGGGGAATTGACCGACAGGTTGAACCTCGCGATCGCAGCGTTGCGCGAAGAGGCAGAGGCCGAGAACCAGGCAAGGTACGGCGGCCAGTTGCGCTGACGTCGGTGTCGATGCGGCAGCGGCACAAGCAGCGACGGCCGAAAGGAGAATGACGTGCCACTCAATCTGTCCAACCGGGACCAGAATTCGGGGCACCTGTTCTACAACCGGCGTTTGCGGGCCGCGATCACCAGGTTCTCGGTGCGGATGAAGCACGACGACCGCAAACAGCAAGCGGCGGTCGCATTGTCGATCGTGCTGGTGCTCATCGGCGTGGGGTGGATGGCGTTACTCCATGTCATGAAGCCCGCCGGATTGATCGGCGAATCGGCGATCATCGGCGACCGCGACACCGGCGCGGTCTACGCGAAGATCAACGGGCGTCTCTACCCCGCGCTTAACCTGACCTCGGCTCGGCTAGCGGTCGGTAATGCCGCCTCCCCCGCTTGGGTCAAGCCCAGCGAGATCGCCAAATACCCGACCGGCCCCACGATCGGCATCCCCGGTGCGCCGGACAGCCTGCCGATCGCGTCGAGCGCCGTGTCGGCGTGGTCGGTCTGTGACACGGCGGCCATCCGCGGCAGCGGTACGGCCCCGGTGGTGACATCCATCGCGGGCCAGCTCGCGCCGTTCGGCCGGGCCACCGGGATGGGCTCCACGCAGGCCGTCCTGGCGACCCACAACGGCGCGACCTACGTGATCTGGCGAGGGCAACGGTCGCGCATCGAACCAACAGAGCGATCGGTGACGTTCAATCTGGGGCTCGATCCCGGGGTGACTTATCCGATCGAAATCTCCAACGCCCTCTTCGATGCCATGCCGTCGACGGAACCCCTTGTGTTACCGGTGATTCCGGATGCCGGAACACCCTCGCAGTGGTTGCCCGGCGCCACGGTGGGCAGTGTCCTGGAAACCCGTGACGCGAACGGAGCCGTCAACGGTTTCTATGCGCTGCTGCCCGGTGGCGTGCAGAAGATCACCAGCTTTGTCGCAGACCTGCTGCGCACCGGGGACTCGCATGGTTCGAGCACGCCGACCCTGGTTGCTCCGGACAAATTGATCCACATTCCGGAAGTGGACGTTCTCAACGTCGACTACTACCCGTCCGGAAAGCTGGATTTCGTTGACACATCGGCGAATCCGGTGACGTGCGTCGGATGGGAGAAGCAATCCAGCGACCCGCAGGCCCGAATCACGATCTTCAGCGGGCGCGGTCTCCCGGTGCCGATCGGCATGGATTCGCACTTGGTGCACTTGGTCCGCGACGACCGCGACCGCGATTCGGTGGAGGCCAATCAGACGCTGGTGCTGCCGGGCGCGGCGAACCTTGTCGCGACGACGAGCGGTGTTGTCGCGGCCGGCAGCCGAGAGAGCTTGTATTGGCTTTCGCCGCAAGGGGTTCGGTATGGGATCCAAGCGGATCAGCGTACCCTGCAGGCATTGGGGATAGATCCACGCTTCGCGGTGCAGGCACCCTGGCCGATCGTTCGCACCTTTGCGCCCGGACCGGCGATCAGCCGTGACGCCGCCCTGGTGGCCCGCGACGCGCTCCCCGCCGGCGGGATGGTGGCACCCATTCCCGAGCCCAACGAGCAGACGGCCGGGGGTTAGGCATGTCCAAACGAGGCTTCGTCCGCGCTGCCCGAAAGCCCGCGCCGAGCGTTCCGCCAGTGCGCATCGCGGTCGGCGCGCCGCTGGCGCTGCCCGAACGCGAACCGCGCAACATCCTGTTGATGATCGCGCTTCCGGCGCTGCTGGTGGGGATCATCGGCACGCTGGTGGTGATGTACGCATCGGGGATCCGATCGCTGCAGTCCGGCTTCTTCCCGATGATCGGCCTGGTCGGGTTCGGCACGCTCATGTTCAGCGGACGCTTCGGGCGCGCACGCCGAATCAGTTGGGGGGAACAGGAAAAGCAGCGTCGCAGCTACCTGCGCCAGCTCGACGAGGATCGCGACGAAGTGCAGCGCGCCGCCCACGAGCAACGCCGCAGCCAGCTGTTCGTGCACGCCGATCCGCAGCGGCTGGACACCGTCATCGGTGGTCCGCGGATGTGGGAGCGGCGCCCGAACGACCCCGATTTTCTCGATGTCCGAATGGGGATCGGCGTGCAGCAGGCTAACGAATCCGCGGTTTCGCTGCAATGGCCCGACGTTCCGGTCGGCGAAGAGCTCGAACCGGTAACCGGGGGTGCGCTAAGGGATTTCATTCTCGAGCAGAGCAAGATTCGCGGGATCGGCAAGGTGCTGAGTCTGCGGTCAAGTCCCGGATTCAGCTTCCTCAGCGACGAACTCAGCGAGCTGCACAGCCACCTGCGGTCCGTGCTGTGCTCGCTGGCCGTCTACCACAGCCCCAACGATCTCAAGCTGATCGTGGTAACTCGTCACCCCGAGTCGTGGTCGTGGCTGGTGTGGCTACCGCACAATCAGCACGACGAGATGTTCGACGCATGTGGGTTGCGGCGGTTGGTGTTTGCGTCTCCGACAGAGTTGGAGGAAGCCCTCGACGCCGAGTTGCATCGCAAGGGCCGTGGACCGTGGACGCCACCGGCCGGGAGTAGCCCGACGTCCATGCCGTCGCCGGTGGAGTCGATCAGCGGCCCGACACTGGGTCCGCACTGGGTGATCGTCGACGACAACGTGGGTACGCCCGAGCAATGGGAGGGCGTGACCGGGCAGAAAGGAATGGTCGGCATCACGGTGCTGCGGTTGGCGACCCGGGCCGGTGTCGGCGTCGGATTCGATGCGAACCAGCGCTTTGCGCTGCGCGAAGGTCGGCTCACGCATCGCGAAACATTCTATGCCGCAGCGGATATGCTCGCCGAGAGCACGGCCAACCGGTACGCGCGGGCGCTGGCGCGATGGTCGCCGATGAGTGCGGGAGATTTGTCCGAGACCGACAGTCAGGGCGGTGAACTACTGCGGGCGCTGGGGATCAGCGATCCTCGCGAACTGGACGTCGACAGACTCTGGGCCGATAGCCGCGGACGCGGTGACCACAAATGGGCGATGGTGCCCGTCGGTGTCAGGCAGGGTGGCGAGCTGCAGTATGTCATTCTGCGCGCCAAGGACTTCGGCGGATACGGCTTCCATTCGGTAGTGATCGGAACGTCCGGTTCGGGCAAGTCGGAGTATTTCCTGTCGTTGTGCAGCGGGATCGCGCTGACACACTCGCCGGAGACGTTCATCGTGATCTTCGTCGACATGAAGTTCGAGTCGGCCGCACAGGATCTGCAGGGCTTTCCGCACGTCGCCGGTTCGTTGTCCAACCTGGGCAAGGATGATCGCCATCTGGCCGAGCGGATGCGCAAGGCGATCAACGGTGAAATAGCCAGGCGCTATCGGCTTTTCAAGGACGCCGGGGCGCGTGACGCCAACGAATATGAGGAGATGCGGCTCGCCGGAAGGGATCTGGAGCCGGTACCGATCCTGCTGGTGATCATCGATGAGTACCTCGAGTTGTTCATTCATCATCCGGAGTGGATCGATCTCGTCATTCACATCGGGCAGGAGGGCCGCGGCTGCAACGTCTTCTTCACTCTCGGTGGCCAGCGGTTGGACCTCTCTTCGCTGAGTAAGGTCAAGAGCAACATCGCTTTCCGGGTCGCGCTGCGCGCCGAAACCGCCGAGGATTCGCGCGATGTGATCGGCAGCGACTCGGCACTGCACCTTCCGTCGAAAGAGAACGGGTACGCGTTGCTCAAAGTCGGGCCGCGCGACCTCGAGCAATTCCGGTGCTTCTACGTGTCCGCTCCTTTCGTGGTGCCCAAACGTGTCATGAACTTGAACAAGACTGTGGCGGTGAGCTTTTCCCAACCGCGTTCCTACACCTGGGCGTACCAGCCGCTCAGTGAATCCGACAGCGCGGCGCTGGCGGTCGCCGATGAACCCGAGGAGCCCGACGAGTTTCTGTTCCATTCCGACGGATTCCGGAAGAAGAAGCTGGTAGACGTCGTCCGGGAGTCGCTCGTCAGCCACCCTGCGCGGCCGCCGCACCAGATCTGGCTGCCGCCTTTAGAAGTCAGCGAGCCGGTGGACATGCTGGTGGCGCGCTGGCGCGGCAGGCCATGGGACGTCGACTACGGAGAGAACCCCGGGCTGGTGTTTCCCGTTGGAATTGTGGACATTCCAGACGAGCACGCGCAGCGGGTACACGCCATCGACGCCGAGATGGACAACATCATGGTGGTCGCGACCGCTCAGCGCGGCAAGTCCACCACGTTGATGACCCTGATGGCCTCGGCGGCGTTGATGTACCGGCCCGAGCGGGTCACGTTCTTCTGCATCGGGGCGTCGCTGTACCCGGTCGAAGAGCTGCCGCACGTGGCGTCCGTGGTGAGCCAGACGGACAGCGAGGGGGTGTCGCGGACGATCGCCTCGATGGAGGGCCTGATCCTCGGCCGCGAGGCGTCGTTCAAGCGCTACCAGGTCGACATCGCCGAATTCCGGGACCGGCGGTTCGGCATGGACGGCGGCGGCCCCACCGATCCGGACGACAAATTCGGCGACGTCTTCCTCGTCGTCGACAACTTCAGCGACCTCTACGAGAAGGACGCCATGACGGGAGACCGGCTGATCGCGATCGCCCGCCAGGGCCTGTCATACGGGGTGCATGTCATGACCAGCGCCACGGCGTGGTTGGTGGGCCAAAAGCAACAGCTGGTCAACGTGTCGAATGCGCGCATTCAATTGCGGCTGAGCAATCCCGACGAGACGCAGATGGGCGAGGGCTTCGAGCGCAGAAAGGCGGCCCGCAACACGCTGGACAGGCCGGGGTTCGGGGTCACCCGGGATGGCTACGAGCTGCTGGTCGGGGTGCCCGAGATCGCCGCGGCCACTGCTGGACGGGTGCCCACCCGCGAGATCGGCCCGCTGATCGCCAACCTGACCGGTGCCGACCGGCTGGAGCGGCTGGCACGACTGCCCGAGCGGATCGAGCTCAACCAGGTCATCGCCGCTTTCGCAGGCGCCGCCGACGCCGCCGATCCAATGAATATCCCGTTCGCGATCGGCGAAAGCGCGCTGCAGCCGGTGGCGCTGGCCACCCGGATGGTGCCCAACCTACTCGTCGTGGGCCGCCAGCTGTGCGGGAAGACCACGACGCTGGCTGCCCTCGGGCAGGCGATCGC
>NZ_DATJYB010000468.1:0-7783 GCF_035499775.1 Mycobacterium sp.
CGCGTAATCGTGCCCGCCGCGCTCTTTATCGTCGCCGAACTGTGCTGGCGGCCGAAACCATTTGGGTCGTTCTCCTCAAGGAGAGCGACCTGCGGAACCCGGCCGCAACGCCGATCGCGATCTTTCTGAGCATGGCCCTGCTCGCCAATTTGGGCATCGTTTGCGGCTTGGCTGCAACGACTGCCGCGAACTCCATCCGGAAGCCGAATTACTGCGAACCCGCGTGGTCATGTCCCGTCATGCCCACTAGCGGGTATCTCGACATTCCGACTGGTGGGGTCCCCGGATGGGTGCCAGCCACGGCGACATCCGGCCGCCAATAGACGATTCTTGAGACAGCGAACAAGGCCCTGCGGCCCTCGCACTTTCAGGAGGTGACGTGATGACAGCTATCTACGGTGTGCTGGCCACGATGCCGGTGATCTGGGGGTTCGCTGGCTACGTGCTCGTGTCTCATCCCGGCACCGCGGAGACTGGTGTGGCCCGGGCGCGGCAGAATAGTGTCGCCAGGGACTTTAGAGCTTCTTGAGGCCGCGCAGTATTCTTGCGAACGGCACCATCGCCGCCAACCCATTTCGGAGACTCCGCTGAAGCGCGCTGGCGTCGGCCACAACAACGTAACGAGCTCCGTGATCCCGCCACTGTGCGGCTTGGTCGATCACTTCGTCAGGGGTGCCGCTCAAGAACACTTCCCGTACCACCGGTGGCGGGACTTGAGCGGTATGGGACAGCGCTGTCTTTTCATCGAAGGCGTTTGGTACGAGGTCCTGCGAACCCGAAAACCCTTCTCCCAACGGATGTCGAGCGCCATGGCGGGCGAACACCTCATCGGACGCGGTGAGAGACAGCGCCTTCAGAACTGGGGAGTTGAGCGCTTCATCGACGGCGCCGCGGCTGGGGCCCGTCACGACCAAGAACTCGACAGCCGGGAGGATGGACATCGGGTCGCGCCCTGCGTCGGATGCCGCGGACCGGACAATCTCCAAACGCTTCGCGTAGTCATCCGGCCGGTGCACGCATGGGAATCAACACTGACTGGCAGCGCACGTCAGGCATGTCGACGGCGAAGCTCAGCCGACTGGTGAGCCGACCGGCAGTGCGCATCCCAGAGCTGCACTACCGGCCGGCTGGCTATGTGCGGACGATCGTCAGCGGCCGCTGTCCCTTAGAACCGCGGGTCCGGCCGGGAATTGACCCGAGCCACTTTCGATCCCCAGGAGATGAGCTCCGGGCTGGCGTCGTCGTTGGGGATCTGGCACTCGATCAGGACCGGGCCGCCCGTGTGAGCGCGGGCTATGCCGATCGCGTCGGCCAGCTCGGCGGCGGTGGTTGCCGTCAGCCCCACACCGCCACCATCTTCAGCGTTGAACACGTCGATCAGCCCGGCGTAGTCCCAGTTCTTGTAGTAGTTGTACGGACCGTCGTGGATCGCCGACTCGATCACGTACCCGCGATTGTTGACCAAGAAAATCAGGACCTCTTGGCGGTGGCGGATCATGGTGGAGACTTCTTGGGCGGTCAGCTGGAACGACCCGTCGCCGATGACCGAGACCAGGCGGCGGTCCGACTCGAGCCCCATCGCATAGCCGAAGCTGGCGGGCACCGACCAGCCGATGGAGCCCCACTGCATCTCGATTTCGAACCTGGCGCCGCCAGGCAGCTGGGTATACATGCCGTTGAGCCAGGAATCACCGGTCTCCACCAACAGCGTGCTGTTGTCGTCCAGGTCGTCCTCGATCTGGCGCCACAGCTCGGCGCGGCTCAGCGGAGCCGCGGGGTCGGCGACCTCGCGGCGCACCACGGCTGCCGTCCCCCTGAGGCGTTTGTACTGCGTCAGGGTCGCGTCGTTGGCCTGGACCTTCTTGGCAAGGTCGGACAGGAAGTCGGCTAGGGCGACGCCGGTGTATTCGGTGTCGGCGAACCGCACTCCCTGAGCTTCGGCGTTGATCAATCGCTGCCGCGGTGGCTGCGCGGTCCAGCCCACGGTCGTGTAGTCGTTGAACACCGGCCCGGCGGCAACGATGAGGTCGGACCAGTCGACGATGGCTTGGCACTGCGGGCTACTGACCTCGCCCCAGTAGATGCCGGCGTATTGGGGGTGATCTTCGGGGAAGAAGCCCTTGGCATTCGGCATGACCGCCACCGCGCAGCCCAGTGCTTCGGCCAGTTCCCGGAACGCGTCGATGGCGCCGTAGGCCCGCAGATGAGCACCGGCCAGCAGGATCGGCTTCTTCGCATCCGCGATGAGGTCGGTGGCCCGGGCGACGGCATCAGCCAGCATTCGCGGGTTGCTGTACTGACCGGACCGCAACGTGGAGAAGGGGGCCGGCGGAGAACACGGTGCGGCCGACAGGTTGCACGGAATCTCGATGTAGGCGGGCTTGCGTTCGCGCAGCGCGGTGCTGATCGCCTCGTCGATCATGGCGGGCGCGTTGGCGGGGTGCTGGATGCGCACCGCCACGCACGTCACCTGCCGGAACACCTCGTACTGAGCGGTGAAGTCGTGGGAACCCACCGTGTGGTGCAGGATGTGATTCTCACCCGCGTCGTTGGTGTTGGGGCTGGATGACACCATGATCACCGGCAGCCGTTCGGCGTAAGCGCCGGCCACACCGTTCAGTGCGGAATAGGCGCCGACGTTGAAGGTGGTGAGGACCGCCGCCGCGCCATTGACCCGGGCGTAGCCCTCCGCGGCGTAGGCCGCGTTGAGCTCGTTGCAGCAGCCGATCTGCTCGATGTTCTTGTTCTCGAGCAGCTCGTCGAGCAATACGAGGTTGTAGTCCCCGGGGACCATGAAGTAGTGCTTCAGCCCGATCTGCTCGAGCCGGGTCGCGAGGTATTGCCCCACGGTGAATTCAGCCATGATGTGTTCCTTCTGGGTTGAGTCAGTCGACCGTGGCGATGATCACTCGGGCGCGTCGATCGGGACGACGTTGATCAGCTTCTTGTTCACGAATTCCTGGATGCCGATGTTGGACAGTTCATGCCCGTAGCCGGACAGCTTGACACCGCCGAAGGGCAGGTCCGGCTTGGTCCACGTCGGGTGGTTGACGAACACCATGCCGGTCTCGATCCGCTTGGCGACCTCGACCCCACGCTCGACGTCCTGCGTGAACACCGAACCGCCGAGTCCGAAGTGCGAGTCGTTGGCCAGGCGCACGGCGTCGTCCTCGCTGCTTGCCCGGAAGAAGAGCGCCACCGGCCCGAAGAATTCCTGGTAGTAGGCGGGGTTGTCCGGGGTCAGGTCGGTCAGGACGGTCGGCCGCACGAACGCACCCGTGGTGGGCACTGGCTCGCCCAGTGGGATGGCCGTCGCGCCGGCTTCGACCGCCGCCTTGATTTTCTCGTTCAACTCGTCGGCGGCACCCTGACTGGACATCGGCGGCAGCGTGGTCGCCGCGTCGAACGGGTCACCGGCCTTGAGCCCGGACAGCGCGGCGTTGAACTTCTCCAAGAACTCGTCGGCGATCTCCTCCGCGACGATGATCCGCTTGGAGGCCACGCAGCATTGGCCGCCGTTGTTCATCCGACCCCACACCGCCCAGCGCACGGTCTTGTCCAGGTCGGCGTCGTCCAACGCGATCAGCGCGTCCGAGCCGCCCAGCTCCATGGTGGACTTCTTGAGGTTCTTGCCGGCCCGGGCCGCGACGACTGAGCCCGCGCCCTCGCTGCCGGTCAGCGACACTCCGCGCACCCGCGGGTCGTCGAGCAGCATGTTGATCTGATCCTTGGTCGCGAACAGGTTGGTGTAGGCGCCGTCGGGGGCACCTGCTTCAAGTAGCAGCCGCTCGAAGGCGGCCGCCGCCTGCGGGACGTTGGAAGCGTGCTTGACCATGACCACGTTGCCGGCCATCAGGTTTGGGGCCGCCACCCGCGCTAGCTGGTACAAGGGGAAGTTCCACGGCTGCACACCCAGGATCACCCCGAGCGGGGCACTGATGAGTATTGCGTTGTCGTTGACGCTGACCGTGTTGAGGCGCTCGGGCGCCAGGAACTTCTCGGCGTTCTCCGCGTAGTAGCTAAAGATGTCCGCGCTGAGCGCCACTTCGCCCAGACTCTCGTTGTAGAGCTTGCCCATTTCCAGCGTCAGCAGGCGGGCAAACTCGTCGGGACGTTCGGTGAGGATGGCCGCGGCACGGCGGCACACTGCGGCGCGTTCGGCGTACGACGCCTGGCTCCAGGACTCAAAGGTCTTCTGCGCCTGAGCGAGAAGGTTCATCGCCTCCGCATCGGTCAGGTCGTCGAAAGTAGCGACGACCTCGTTGTTGTACGGGTTAACGGTCCGGTATGCCATGGTGTTACTCCATCTGTTGTCGAAGCGGCTCCTCAGCCGCTGTTATGGATTTCGTGCTTCGTTCCTGAACATCGCTTGTCGCAAGCGATTACGCGCAGGTGCCTGCTGACGCGCTGTTATTTCTCAGCATCCGGGTTTGGGATGGACATGTCGTTACTGCCACCGCCAAAGAGACATACCTGCCAGCAGGTAAAGTGCCCGAGGACGGGCTTCTGACGAATCGTCAGATTTGCGCCGTCTTGCAAAGCATTTCACCTTCAGGTCGATGCGCATCAAGCTCTGTACATACACGGTGGGCGCCAATTCTGCTGGCGCAGAATGTATTTGCTGCTAGCCGGTATACATGACTGCGGCTGCCCTCAAGTTCTTCACCGTCGTCGGCGCGGACACTGGTGACAGAGCGTTTCGAGCCAGACAGAAGTCACGACGAGGAAACGTGATGTAAGCGAAGGAGAACAAGGAGCATGAAGAAACTCAGGATCGCCCGATCGGCAGTGACCGCGCTAGCCGCGGCGAGTATCGGGTTGGCCTCACTAGTGACGCCTTCGGCGGCGGCAAGCCTGGCTGACTGCCCAGGAGGTTGGTACTGGGACAACGAGAGGCAAAACTGCCTCCCGCCCGGCCTGCCAAAGGATCCCCCGAATGGATGCCTTACCGGCGATGGCAGGCACGTCAGCGGCACGATCTGCGTCAATTAGGACCCGTCACTACGAGGAGTTGGTTATGCACATCGCAACTGTCATCTTGTCCGTTCTGTTGGCCGTGGAGCTCGCACTCACCGGGATCATCAAGATCCTCGGCACCGGCACGGCACGCGCCAATGCCGCGCATCTCGGGATCAGCCTGCGGCTCAGCCGCCTCATCGGTATCGCTGTGGTGGGCCTGTTGACCGGAATCGCGGTCAAGTCTCTTGCCATCGTGACGGCCGCCGCAATCATGCTTGTCATGGCCGGCGCCGTCGGCTACCACCTCAAGGCGCGCGACAAGGGCGTCGCACTGCTTCCCGCGGCGGTTACTGGACTGGCAGCAGTCGCCTTGGCGGTGCTCACCATCGCAGCGTAGGACCATCACCGCCCAGCCCGGAGCCGCCGCCACGAAACGACCAAGTGGAGAAGGTCACGCTGCGGCGCAAGGGATTACGAATGAACGGTGACTGCTGACGGCCGACGCGATCGAATTATTTTCCCGCACCCGTGGTTTCTCACCTCGCGCGGGCACGACTGTTTTACGGCGAATGGCTGCGGCGCAACAATCGTCGCACCGACACTGCCACGCAGTTGCGACGCGCCTTCGATGAGTTTGCGGCCTTGGGCGCCAACGCCTTTGCCCGACGCACCCGCTGCGAGCTCGAGGCCACGGGCGAGAAGGTACGCGCCCACCGCGAGGACCCCGGCGCCGGATTGACCCCTCAAGAGCGCCCGGCTGGCGCGGACCCGGCGGACCAACCCCGAGGTCGGCGCCGAAGTGTTCCTGAGCGCCGCACCGTGGAATGGCAGCGATTACGCGAAGGACATTTCAGCTTCCGAGACCGAGGCCCGTCCGGCACCCTGCTTTACGTTGTAACGGTCGCTATTTCGCACGGCGTTAGGGCAAAAACCGCGTTGCCGCTCAACGCATCTCTGCTCATCTGCGGTCGGTGCCCGGGGTCAGGCGGGCTACACCGCGCAGGATCCACGGTGTCCGCCTGGCCATGACCTCCACGGCGCGGTCCGACCGGCGCATCGCGGTGCGAGGGCCGGGGGTAGGCATTGACGCCAGTGCAGCCTCAGGTGTTCCCGCCCGTGCACCGCGCGGGTCGACCGCCAGCAGTTGCCAAGTGCCGGGCACACCTCGCAGCTCGACGCTGCCGCGGTCGTCAAAGCCCGTGCCCGAGCCGATGACGAGGTCACGTACGGTGCGGGAGACGAGGATCTCGCCTGCGCCGGCCTGCTCGAGTATCCGCGCGGCGACGTGTACGGCAATTCCGCCTATGTCCGCGTCGAGCAGTTCGCACTCACCCGTGTGGATGCCGGATCGGATTCGGATGCCCAGTGTTTCGGCGTCCGCGCGCAACGCCTCGGCGCAGCGGATGGCCTGCGTCGGGCCGTCGAACGTGGCGAGGTGGCCGTCACCGGTGCTCTTGACCACCGTGCCTTCGAACCGTTTAGTCAGTTCGCTCATGAGTTCATCAAAGCGCTGCAAGATCGCACGCCACAGCGCATCGCCCGCCGCCGCGGCATGCTGTGTCGAGGCGACCATGTCCGTGAACAACACCGTGCGCAGGGCGCGACGTGACCGTGGCGGCGCTGCATGGCTGCCGGTGAGGAACTCCTCGATCGCCGTCGTGGTCCTTTCCGGCTCAGTGAACCAGGGCGCATGGTCCACGCCCTCGACCTCAAGGATCTGCGCCCCAGAGATGTGGTCGGCAAGGTATCGGCCATCCTGCACGGGCACCCCGGGGTCTCCGCGGGCGTGGATGATGAGTGTTGGGATGGTGAGAGTCGGCAGGATCGACCGCACGTCGATGCCGAACGACGCTTCGACGGTCGCCCGTGCCATTCCGGGGCTCGCGCACATCCGCTCCATCATTCCGAGCTGGCGGATCGACCGAACCGACGGCACCAGACACTTGACCGCCCTACCGTCGCCCCAATCCGAGCGCACAGCGTCGCCGAATTCCTGCCAGCGTTCGACCTGCTGCGTCGACGGCGCGTAGTCCTCACCCACTTCGCGAAGGATATGCGCCCGGACCTCGGCCGGGCTGCGATCCAAGTCGTCCCATTCGAGACCGCCTAAGTATGCGTACGTGCCGTGGAGGATCAACGCTCGCGTTCGCTCCGGTCGGCGTGCCGCCCAGACAATGGCAGCTGGGCCGCCCTCGCTCAACGCGAGGAGGGCGGCCTTTCCGAAGCCAACGGCGTCCATGACGGCCTCGATTTCGGCCGCTCGATCGTCCACCGAGCGAACCTTCGGGACCGGGTCCGACAACCCGACCCCGGCCTTGTCGAACATCACGACGCGACAGAAGATGCCGAGACGCTCGAAGAACGCCTTGTATTCGGGCAGCGTCCAAAACAACTCGACGTGGCTGACGAACGGCGGGATGAAGACGAGCTCGATGGGCCCGTCGCCAAACACTTGATAAGCAAGGCTCAAATCGCCGCAGGATGCGTACGACGTTTCCGGCATCGTGTGAGCCTACTGCTGCCGGGTGCTGTTGACTGGACCGCTGTTGCATTAACAGGGGCCGCAATTCCGGCGCGGTGGCTCATCAGTCACATTGGTGATCACGCTGTCCGGAGTCTCAAAAAAGCAGGGGCAGCGGCCTCTGCTGAAGGTCCGAAAGATACATACTGAACAAATGTCGCTCGGACGTCGGCGCCTTCCCCGCACGTCAACGGTGCGTGACCTTGCCGAGCATCAGGCGGGGTTGCGGCGGGTGGCAACCCTTGTTGCACGCGGGGAGAATCCGGTGGAGGTATTCGACGCCGTCTACGACGAAATGGCGCG
>NZ_DATJYB010000469.1:0-33084 GCF_035499775.1 Mycobacterium sp.
AACACCACCAGTCACGGCGCCTCGGCGGTGGTGACCGGCGCCGGCAGCGGGATCGGCGCGGCGTTCGCGGTCGAACTCGGCCGCCGTGGCGGCGCGGTGGTCTGCAGCGACATCGACGAAGCCGCAGCACAAAACACCGCCGACGCCATCATCGACCAGGGTGCCAAAGCGGTGGCGATGCGCTGCGACGTGTCCCGCTTCGACGACGTGAGCACCTTGGCCGAGCAGGCGCAGGCCTGGTTCGGCGCACCGCCCACGCTGGTGATCAACAACGCGGGTGTGGGGGCCGGCGGCGCGGCCATCGGCGATGCGCCCCTGGACGATTGGGTGTGGACCCTGGGCATCAACCTGTGGGGACCGATTCACGGCTGCCACGTGTTCACCCCGATCCTGCGCGAAGCCGGCCCTTGGGGACCTGGGCCTGCGCCGCGCGGCATCATCAACGTCGCCTCGGCAGCGGCATTCGGGGCGGCTCCCGGCATGGCCGCGTACAACGTCAGCAAGGCCGGCGTGCTCTCGCTGTCGGAAACGTTGGCAGCCGAATTGTCGGGCACCGCAGTCAAGGTCACTGTTCTGTGTCCGACCTTCGTCAAGACCAACATCGTCGAATCCGGCCGCATCAGCGAGCAGTCCAGCGAGCTGGCGAACAGATTGATGCGCTGGACCGGGTTCTCGCCTGACAGAGTGGCACGAATATGCCTGGACGCCCACGACCGCGGCGAGCTGTACTGCATGCCGCAATTCGACGCCAAGATCGGCTGGAACATCAAACGCTTAGCCCCGCAGGCATACACCCGTGTGGTGGGGCTGGTATCCCGGGCGGGTTTGTCCTAACGGAAGGAGCTGCTGGTGGCCATCGAAATGGAAGCCATGCTCGCCAAGATCAAAGATCGCCAGTGGGCGCTCGCCGACATCGACTGGGACGCACCGGGTGCCGATACCATCCGGCGCGAGTTCCGGCCAAAGCTGAAGGCGTTCATGGCAGACCTTTGTTGGATCGAGAACATCGGCGCCCGCGGCTTCGCGGCGCTGGCCAAGAAGGCGCCCAACCCGACGGTGGCCGAGATCTACCGGTATTTCCACGCCGAGGAGCAGCGCCACGCCAACGCCGAAATGGCGCTGATGAAGCGGTGGGGCATGCTCGACGACGGAGAACTCCCGGAGCCGAACGTCAACATCCGGTTGGCGATCGAGTGGCTCGACACCTACTCCGATGACATGCCGTTGTCCGTGCTGGGCACCGTCATTCCGATGCTGGAGGTCGCCCTGGACGGCGCGTTGCTGAAGTTCCTGCTCGACTCCGTGGCGGACCCGGTCTGTCATCAGGTGTTCGAGAAGATCAACAACGACGAATCACGGCATTTGGCAGTCGATTTCGCGGTGCTGGACATGATCGGTCACGCGAAGGCGCGCCGGCTGGCCATCGAGTTCGTCGGCACCGTCGCATCGCCTGGCGTGATCATCGGGACGCTGATGTACATCCCGCTGCTGAACCGCGTGCGCAACGAGATGGCCGGCATGGGTATGGAACCCGAGCGGCTGTACAACGCGGTCAAGCGTTTCAAGCAACTCGGCGAGCGCGGCGAACGCACCTGGCGGGTGCCCGCCTATCAACTTCTCAAGCGGCATGCCGCGATGGTGGTCAACCCGCACCACCCGTACCACCTGCTCGCCAACTCCATGGTGTGGTTGTCGGAGCGCTATCCCAGGCCGCTGCTCAAGCCGGTGCCCAGCTGGTTCAAAGAACTCACCCACCAGCCGGCGGCCTGATCATGGCACCCGAGCACATCTACCCGACGCTCATCGTCGGCGCCGGCTTCACCGGGCTCGGCACCGCGATCCGGCTGGCCGAAGCCGGCATCAGAGATGTCGTCATCCTGGAACGGTCCGACCGGGTCGGTGGAACCTGGCGCGACACCACGTATCCGGGCGCCAGCTGCGATGTCCCGTCGCTGCTGTACTCGTTCTCGTTCGTCAAGAACCCGAGGTGGTCCCGGACCTACTCCCCCGCCCCGGAGATCTACCGGCACATCGAGGACATGGCGACCAGATTCGATATCCGCCAACGTATCCGGTTCGGTCACGAGGTCAGCGGACTGACCTTCGACGAAGCGGCCGGCGTCTGGACCGCAACGACGAAGAACCGCAAACGCTTTCGCGCGCGCACCGTCGTCTTGGCTTCCGGCCCGCTTTCCGACGTCAGTTTCCCTGACCTGCGCGGCCTGGACAGCTACCGGGGACACAAGATTCACAGCGCCCGCTGGGATCACGACTACGACTTCACCGGCAAACGGGTCGCCGTCATCGGCACCGGCGCCAGCGCCATCCAGATCATTCCCGAACTCGTCAAGCGGGCCGGCTTCGTCAAGGTGTTCCAGCGCACGCCCGGCTGGGTGCTCCCGCGTCTGGACGTCGCGACGCCACCGGCAGTGCAGGCCCTGTTCGCCAAAGTCCCTGCCACCCAACAACTTTCCCGGCATGTGCTGTTCTGGGGCCACGAAGCCACCGCCACGGCAATGGTGTGGAACACCCCGCTGACGTCGCTGGTGGCCCGGCTGGGCCAGGCTCACATCCGCGCTCAGGTCAAGGACCCGTGGTTGCGCCGCCAGCTGACCCCCGACTTCACGCCGGGATGCAAACGCATGCTGGTCTCCAGCGACTACTACCCCGCCTTGCAGCGGGACAACTGCAAACTCATCGACTGGCCGATCGCGACGCTGAGCCCGGTCGGGATCCGCACCAGCGACGGCATCGAACACCATCTCGACTGCATCGTGTTCGCGACCGGATACGACGTCCACCTGACCGGGCCGCCCTTCCCCGTCACCGGACTCGGCGGCCGGTCGCTGGCTGCCGAGTGGGCCGGCGGCGCGCAGGCATACAAGAGCATCAACGCGCACGGGTACCCGAACCTGTTCTTCATGACCGGACCCAACTCCGGGCCGGGCCATAACTCCTTGCTGGTCTACATCGAAGGCCAGCTCGATTACGCAGTCCGCGGTATCACCACGATCCTGGACAACGACCTGCGCTATCTCGATGTGCGCGAGGGGATCCAACGCCGCCACAATGACCGCATCCAGCGCCGGCTCACCAACACGACCTGGATGTCGGGCTGTCGCAGTTGGTACCTCACCAAGGACGGGTTCAACGCGTCCATGTACCCCGGAACCGCCACCCAGTATCTTCGCCAGATGAGAGATTTCCGCAATTCGGACTACCACGTGGTCGCTCGAGACACCCGCACTCCGGTGACCTCGTCGGCCTGACGCTACCCGGTGACATGGCACCCGACCGACCAGCACGACCAGAACCCGGCACGATCGCCAGCGTGCTGCACAACGTGCGGCGTGCGCCCCGGCGCGTGCGGCGCCAGTCACGCGAGTTGCGCGAGTTCGTCGAGACCGCCGTATCGCAGCTTTTCGACGCGGCGGCCCACCAGCCGCATGACATCGCGGCCTCCGGCGAGTACCGGATCGACGATCTGGCCAGGCTGGCCGGCACCACCACCCGCAACATCCGGGTGTACCGCGACCGCGGATTGCTGCCCCCGCCATTGCGTGTCGGCCGCATCGCGTTGTTCAACGACACCCACCTGACCCGGCTGCGGCTGATCACCTCGATGCTCGACCGCGGCTACACCATCGCCCATGTCCGCGAAATGCTCAGCGCGTGGGAGGAGGGCAGGAACCTCGGCGACATCCTCGGATTGGAAACGGCCATCGCGGGTACCTGGACCACCGAGAAACCGCAGACCATGGCTCTGGTTGACGCCGAACGACTCGTCGACGACCCGCGCGCATTCGAGCGTCTGCTGGCCCTGCAGATAATCCGGGTAGACGGTGAACAGGCCACCATCACCCGGCCCAAACTCATCGAGGCGTTCAACGAAATCCGTGGCTATGGCATCGGTACCGACAAGCTCATCGACCTGCACGAGCAGATACTTCCCAAGATCGACGAGATCAGCGAGCTGCTGGTGCGAGCCGGCGCCGAACACGTCATGGATCGGATCAAGCCCGGTGCGGCCCTGCCCGCCGACGCCGAGATCGCTGAGCTGATCACCATGCTGGTCCGGTTCCGCACTCAGGCCGTCGCGACCGTCACCGCCACGCTGGCGTCGTCGATCGAATCAACCATCGAGTCGTTGGTCAGCCGGGTGCTTGCCGACTACCTGCAGCACTCACCGGACGCGGAGACGGGACTCGGCGTCCGTTAATGCTACTGGCGCGCAATCAGATACGGCGCCAGCGTGGACAGCTTCTCGCAGGTCTCCTCGAATTCCCGCTCGGGGTCCGAGGCTTCGATGATCCCGGCTCCCGCCCGCAGCCAGGTCTTCCCGTCGCATTCGTAGGCGGCCCGCAGCGTCAACGCGGCATCCAGGCCGCCGTCCGCTGAAACCGTCAGGATCGCACCGGAATACAAGCCGCGCGGGCGGTCGTCGAGCCGCAAGATGGCGTCCACGCCGGCCGCCTTCGGGATGCCCGACGCGGTGACCGCCGGAAACAGAGCCTCCAGCGCGTCCATGCGGTCGCTGGACGGGTCCAGGCGCGCGCTGATCGTGGAGCCCAGATGCTGCACACTCCCCCGTTCGCGCACCGTCATGAAATCGATGACGGCCGCGGTGCCCGGTTCGGCGATCTCGGTGATCTCGTGAAGTGAGCTGCGCACCGAAATGGCATGCTCGACGATCTCTTTGGAGTTCGACTCCAGGTCGTCGCGAGCCTGACGGTCGCGCGTCGCGCCGCGACCCAGCGCACGGGTGCCGGCCAACGGCTCGGTGACCACCTCGCCGTCGTTGTGCACGGCCGCGACCAATTCCGGGCTGTAGCCGACGGCCCGAATTCCGCCGAGCTGCAACAAGAACGATCTCGCCGGAGTGTTGTGGCGACGGCCCAGCCGGTAAGTCAGCGGGAAGTCGAGCGCGAAAGGTACTTCAACACAACGGGACAGGATCACCTTGTGGTATTCGCCCGCGGCGATCTCGCGGACAGCGGCCGCCACCCGATCGCGATAACCGGACGGATCGGCTGTGACGTCGACCGCCCGGGCACGCGGCACGTCGCGCACGCCGTCGCCGAGCAGCCCGCGCACGGCGGCGCCCTGGTCGTGGGTCGCGTCGTGGAGACGAACCGCGTTGCGGGTGACCACGATTCGGGTGCGCGGCCAAAAGACCCGGGCCAGTGGGGTTTGTGGCGCCAACCGCTCCTGCAACCCGTAGCGGTAGAGGCCGAATTCAAAGGCGACCCAGCCGAAGACCTGCGAGGTTTCCAGCAGCAGCCGGTCCACGGCTTCGCCCAGGACTTGCCCCGGCCGCCCCGACCACTGTTGCCGCTGGGTCACGCCGTCGCGAATGACCCGCAACTCGTCGCTGTCCAACTCGACCATCGCCAGCACACCGATGGCCAGGACCCATTCGCCGCCGTTCTCGTAGAGCAGGTATTGCTCGCCGGCCCGCTCAGGCAGCGACGCGGCCAGCTCGGCCGCCAGGTCGGCGGGGTTGATATGGGCGGGCAGCGGAATCGACAGCGACGCGGTGCCTACAGGACTCGTCTTGACGCTGACCTCGGTCACAGCTAGTAAATGTAGCCTAACCTATGAAACTGCGCGCGGTCCCTCCGCACAAAGGCTGTCGACCTGGGTGGATTCCGATAAAACTTGCCCGGTATCGAACCGGGAGCCGGACCAGGCCGGCCATCTTGAGGACAACTGGACGACGAACGTTTTCCGGCCATTTACCCCTGCGCGAGGTGGGCGACCGACTGCCGTCGCCGGGGTTCTCCTAGGATCGCGCCTAGTCGCGTGAACGCTCCGGGGGGACTTTCGGGCTTGGCGGAACACGGGGAAGGAGTGTCCCGATAGATGTCGGGAAACACGCGTCAAAGGGCCCTTCGCCCAGCGCGATCGGAAGTTTCCTGACGGCGTTAAAGGGGGCAAAATCCGTTGATTCGGCGTGTCGTTGGACAGACTTAACGAAACTTTAACGACGGCCGGATGTAGCCCCTCTAGCTACCGCCCGATTCGCGACCCAGCAACCTATCGATCGACAGGACTATCTCATGTTTGTAATCCGGCTCCCGAACGGCGAAGAAGTCCAGGGCTGCGACGGCGACGAGCTCACGATTAACCAAGAGACTGGCGTACTTACGGTTTCGAGGGTCGACGGCTTCGAGGCGACCACGACGCACTACTCACCCATGGCGTGGCATTCGGTTACGCATCGCCAGCGCGGAGTCGGGGTCAGGCCTTCGCCTATTTCGACCGCCAAGTAAACGGCGCGGTGTCGGCAAACTCTCCGGACACGACCTGCGGCAGAGTCACCGGTCGCGCCCGCTCCCATGCACATTTGCCTGGCAATTAGCTGTGTGGCGGATTTGCGTAAGCAGGGCTAAATTTCCAGATTTGTCTGGGTCGTCTTGGTCGCTCCAGTTAATTTCGGTGCTTCCGTGATGCCGCACCGAGAGGGGAGGCACGAATGCTGCAAGAGTTTTGGAACAACTTCACCCACAACCTGTTCAAGCCGCTCCTGCTGTTCTTCTACTTCGGGTTCCTGATCCCGATCCTCAAGGTGCGGTTCGAATTCCCCTACGTGATCTACCAAGGCCTGACCATGTACCTGCTGCTGGCCATCGGCTGGCACGGGGGCGAGGAGCTCGCCAAGGTCAAGCCGTCGGACATTGACAACATCGCCGGCTTCGTGGCCGTGGGCTTTATGTCGAACTTCCTCATCGGCGGTTTGGCCTACTTACTGCTGAGCCGTATGAGTTCGATGCGAAAAGTCGACAAGGCGACAGTCGCCGGTTATTACGGGTCGGATTCGGCAGGGACCTTTGCCACCTGTGTGGCCGTGCTGACCGCCATCGGTATCGCGTTCAACGCCTACATGCCCGTCATGCTGGCCGTGATGGAGATTCCCGGCTGCCTGGTCGCGCTGTACCTGGTCGCGCGATTGCGGCATCGGGGGCTGGACGAAGCGGGCTACATGCCCGGCGAGCCCGGCTACACCCCGCCGGCCAAGGTGGCTGTCGGGCCGGGCACGGCCGCGCGGCCTCCGCAGGGCGGGTCCCTGGACGCCGAGCACGAGCGGGGAGTCGAGCAGGAGCTGGAGCTCTCCCTGGAGAAGCTCGAGCATCCGGACTGGGAGCCCGACTCGAGCCCGCCGCTGGGCAAGCCCAAGAGAATGCCCATTTTCACTCGGGAGCTGTTCCAGGAGGTTTTCCTCAACCCCGGACTTGTGCTCCTCATGGGCGGCATCATCATCGGCCTCGTCAGTGGGCTGCAGGGACAGAAGGTCGTTGCCGACGACGACAAGTTCTTCGTGCTGGCATTCCAGGGCGTGCTGTGCCTGTTCCTGCTGGAGATGGGCATGACAGCGGCGCGCAAGCTGAAGGACCTGCGAACGGCGGGCCCCGGTTTCATCTTCTTCGGCCTGCTGGCGCCGAATATCTTCGCGCCGCTGGGGATCATCGTCGCCCACACCTACGCGTACCTCACCAACACCGAACTCAAGCCGGGAACGTACGTGCTATTCGCGGTGCTGTGTGGGGCGGCGTCCTATATCGCCGTCCCGGCGGTGCAGCGGCTGGCTATCCCCGAGGCCAGCCCAACCCTGCCGTTGGCGGCGTCGCTGGGTCTGACGTTCTCCTACAACGTGACGATCGGAATCCCGCTCTATATCGAGATCAATCGCCTGGTCGCGCACTGGTTCCCGACCTAAGTTGGTTCAGCCCAGCAGGGTGCGCACCACCGCGTCGGCCAGCAGTCGGCCGCGCGGGGTGAGGACGAGCCGGTCACCCTCGGATACCCCCAACCCGTCGGCGACGACGACCGCGGCGCGTTCGCGCTCGCCGGCGTCCAGAAGCGCCAGCGGCAGCCCTTGGCGCAGGCGGGTTTGCAACAGCACCTGCTCGGTGTGCAGGGCGTCCGCGCCGAGCTGCTCGAAGCCCGCAACCGGTAACGTCGCACCGGCCAACGCTTCCGAATAGTTGTTGGGGTGCTTGACATTCCACCAGCGCGTGGCGCCGACGAAACCGTGCGCGCCCGGTCCTGCGCCCCACCACTGACCACGGTCCCAGTAGCCGAGGTTGTGCCGGCACTCCCCGCCCGGCCGAGTCCAGTTGGAGACTTCGTACCACTCGAACCCGGCGGCGGACAGCCGCTCGTCGACCAACTCGTAGCGATGCGCCAGCACGTCTTCGTCGGGTGCGGGCAGCTCACCGCGGCGGACCCGGCGGCCGAGTGCGGTGCCCTCCTCGACCAGCAGGGCATACGCCGAGACGTGGTCGGCGCCGGTCTCGACCGCCGCATCGACAGAGCGCAACAGGTCGTCGTCGGACTCTCCCGGAGTGCCGTAGATCAGGTCGAGGTTGACGTGTTCGAAGCCCTCGGCGATCGCCTCGCGGGCCGCGGCCGCCGACCGGTTCGGAGTGTGAATCCGGTCGAGGACGCCCAGCACGCGAGGCGCCACCGACTGCATGCCGAGCGACACTCTGGTGAAGCCGGCCGCACGGATCGCCGCGAAGAAGTCGGGCCAGGCCGACTCGGGGTTGGCCTCGGTGGTGATCTCGGCATCCGGGGCCAACGGGAAGTTTTCGCGCACCATGTCCAGCAGCGTCGCGACCCGCGCACCGCCCAGCAGCGACGGCGTCCCACCGCCGACGAACACGGTGCTCACCGGTGGTGCGTCCAGCCGCGCGGCGGCCAGCTCGAGCTCCGTGCGCAGCGCCTGCAGCCAGGTGTCCGGGTTGACGCCACCCAACTCAGCCGGGGTGTAGGTGTTGAAATCGCAGTACCCGCACCGGGTTATGCAGAACGGCACATGCACGTACACCCCGAAAGGTGCCCCGGGACTCGGCTGCATGCCGGGAAGCTCGACCGGTGCCTGGCGAAGGGTCATGCCAAATGATGGCATGAACGGGACAGCCGCCAGAGGTGCTCGGTTCTCAGCTGATTCCAGGGTTTGTTTACCTAATCACCCAGAGTTACCGGTAATTTTAATCACCATGAGCGCAAATTTGACCTGGTTGCGAGGCTCGCGGTTATTCATGGCACAATGGCACCCGTGACCGCCGCCAACCCCAGCTCGCGCATCGCTTTGGTGGCGCGGCGGCATATCGATCTGAAGCGCGTCTGCAGCTGTTGCTGTCTCCCTTGATGTCGTAGACCCGCCCACCTGTACGACCAGCTGGCTGCCGGATCTGCGCCGCCGAAATAAAACCGGTGAGTTGCGCGTCCATGCCTGCAATGCTCGCGAAGGAGAAGCCCCGAATGACCACAGCCCGTCCCGCTGGGGCGCAAAAGAAAGCCCGTGACGAGGGCCAGTGGGCGCTGGGAAGTCGCGATCCGCTCAACCCCAACGAAGAGATGAAGCAGGCCGGCGCCCCACTCGAGGTGCGCGAACGCATCGAGAACGTCTACGCCCAGAACGGATTCGACAGCATCGACAAATCCGATCTGCGGGGGCGTTTCCGCTGGTGGGGTCTCTACACACAGCGGGAGCAGGGCTACGACGGCTCATTTACCGGCGACGAGAACGCAGACCTGCTCGAAGCCAGATACTTCATGATGCGGGTCCGCTGCGACGGCGGCGCGGTCTCGACCGCCGCACTGCGGACGATGGGCCAGATTTCAACCGAGTTCGGCCGCGACACTGCCGACATCTCCGACCGGCAGAACGTGCAGATGCACTGGATCGAAGTGGAGAACGTTCCCGAGATCTGGCGGCGACTGGCCGAAGTCGGACTGCAGACCGCCGAGGCGTGCGGCGACTGCCCGCGTGTGGTGCTGGGCTCGCCGCTGGCCGGCGAGTCGCTCGACGAGGTGCTCGATCCGACCTGGGCAATCGACGAGATCGTCCGCCGTTACATCGGCAAGCCCGATTTCGCCGACCTGCCGCGCAAGTACAAGACCGCCATCTCCGGTCTGCAGGATGTCGCGCACGAGATCAACGACATCGCGTTCATCGGTGTCAACCATCCCGAGCACGGGCCGGGCCTGGATTTGTGGGTCGGCGGCGGCCTGTCGACCAACCCGATGTTGGCCCAGCGGGTCGGCGCCTGGGTCCCGCTGGACGAGGTGCCCGAGGTCTGGGCGGCGGTGACCTCGATCTTCCGCGACTACGGTTACCGGCGGCTGCGGGCCAAGGCGAGGCTGAAGTTCCTGATCAAGGACTGGGGCATAGAGAAGTTCCGCGAAGTTCTCGAAACCGAGTACCTCAAGCGTCCGCTGATCGACGGCCCGGCCCTCGAGCCACTCGCGCATCCGATCGATCACGTCGGCGTGCAGCGGCTCAAGAACGGACTCAACGCCATCGGCGTGGCCCCGATCGCCGGACGAGTGTCCGGCACGATCCTGTCGGCGGTGGCGGACCTGGCCGAGCAGGCGGGCTCGGACCGGATCCGGTTCACCCCATACCAGAAGCTGGTCATCCTCGACGTTCCCGACGACAAGCTCGACGAGACGATCGCGGGTCTGGAAGCGCTGGGCCTGCAGTCGCAGCCGTCCCGCTGGCGCCGGAACCTGATGGCGTGCACCGGAATCGAATTCTGCAAGCTTTCGTTCGCCGAAACTCGCGGTCGCGCACAGGATTTGGTGCCCGAGCTGGAGCGCCGGCTGGAGGACATCAACTCGGCGCTGGACGTGCCGATCACCGTCAACATCAACGGCTGCCCCAACTCGTGTGCGCGAATTCAAGTGGCCGACATCGGGTTCAAGGGCCAGATGGTCGATGACGGGCACGGCGGCTCGGTCGAGGGCTTCCAGGTGCATCTTGGCGGCAGCCTCGGCCTGGACAGCGGTTTCGGCCGGAAACTGCGCCAGCACAAGGTCACCAGCGCCGAGCTGGGCGACTACATCGACCGCGTGGTGCGCAACTTCGTCAAACACCGTAATGACGGAGAGCGCTTCGCACAGTGGGCAATTCGCGCCGAGGAGGACGATCTGCGATGAGCGGTGAGACGACCAGGCCGACCGAGGCCGAGCTGCGCGACCTGGCGGCGCGTGGCGCGGCGGAACTCGACGGCGCCAGCGCCACCGAGCTGCTGAACTGGACCGAAGAGAATTTCGGCGGTGTCAACGGACCCCGTGGCTGGGCGACCTGCAACTACATCGTGGCCTCCAACATGCAAGACGCCGTGCTGGTGGATCTGGCCGCCAAAACGCGGCCGGGCGTACCGGTGCTGTTCCTGGATACCGGCTATCACTTCGTCGAAACCATCGGCACCCGCGATGCCGTCGAGTCGGTGTACGACATTCGGGTGCTGAACGTCACCCCCGAGCACACGGTCGCCCAGCAGGACGAGCTGCACGGCAAGAACCTGTTCGCCCGGGAACCCAACGAGTGCTGCCGGATGCGCAAGGTGGCCCCGCTGGGCAAGGCGCTGCGCGGCTACTCGGCTTGGGTGACCGGACTGCGCCGCGTCGAGGCCCCGACCCGTGCCAACGCACCGCTGATCAGCTTCGACGAGGCGTTCAAATTGGTGAAGATCAACCCGCTGGCGGCCTGGACCGACGAGGACATGCAGGACTACATCGACGCGAACGACGTGCTGGTCAACCCGCTCGTCTACGACGGCTACCCGTCGATCGGCTGCGCGCCGTGCACGGCCAAACCCGCCGAGGGCGCCGACCCGCGCAGCGGGCGCTGGCAGGGACTGGCCAAGACCGAATGTGGGCTGCACGCTTCGTAACGCGGCGGCGACGATGCAGAGCGAAGCGATGAGGAGGAGCGGCGCCATGACGGCGCCGGCCCTCGTGCTGACCGCGCACGGAAGTGCGGATCCACGGTCGGCGGTCAATGCCCAGGCCGTCGCGGGCCGGCTGGCGCGGATGCGTCCCGGCCTCGACGTCCGCCTGGCGTTTCTGGAGCACAGTTCGCCGAGCCTGGTCGAGGTGCTCACCGAGGTTGACGGTCCGGCAGTGGTCACTCCGTTGCTGTTGGCGAGTGCCTACCATGCTCGCGTCGACATCCCGCGCCAGATCGCGGGCTGCCGCTCGAGGCTCGACGTTCGGCAAGCAGAGGCCCTGGGCGAGGACGACCGGCTGATATCTGTGCTACGGCAGCGGGTGGCCCAGTTGGGGGTTTCCCGGTTGGACGAGGAGCTGGGGGTGCTCTTGGTGGCGATCGGGACATCCGATCCCGCGGTGAACGCGCGGACCGCGCGGGTGGCGCCGAAGCTGCTGGCGGGCACCGGTTGGGCCGGTGTGACGACCGCGTTCGCCACCCGACCGGAGCGGCCACTGGCCGAAGCCCTGGGCAGGTTGCGCCGCCAGGGGGCCCGCCGCGTGGTCATCGCGCCGTGGTTCCTGGCGCCGGGGCGAGTGCCCGATCGGGTGCAGCATTTCGCGGACCACGCCGGCATCGCCATGGCAGCGCCGCTGGGCGCACACCGATTGGTGGCCCAGACGGTGCTGGACCGCTTCGATCAGGCTGCGACGGAGCGCATCGCGGCCTGAACGTCCCCGCGCATTGAAATCGCAGCCGGGCTGAAATGAGCTACGCGGGCGCGAGGGGCCGTTTCAGGGTGCAGACGATGCTCCATTCGAAATACAATTCGCCGCCTTTGTCATAACCCTTGAAATGGTGGGCCACCTGAGCACGTTGCACCGAGGAGCCGACAATCTCCCACCCCTGCTCCCCGTAGGCCTTCGTCAGACGGGTGGCCTCGTCCATTACCGCCTCGAGATCCTCATTCTTCGAGTGGATGAAGGTGGTTTCCCAACGCTGCGGATACCACATGCCGTCTGACGCCAGCCACCAACCGGGCCCGGGAGAAGGAGTACTCATGTCCGGGAATTTTAGGGGCGCCGCCTGCGTCACGGAGCGATTTTTTGGTGACATTCAGGTGACCTGCGCATGTTGGCGGGTGCCGCCGCAGCGGCGACGATAAACCATCCGAATTCCCAATACGGGCCAACAGAATTTCTCAGCAGCTAAAGGCCGCGCCGACGCGGAACAGCAATTGTCGGAGCATAGGCGAAAAGAATCTTCAGGCGGGCCGCCGGTCGCGAATAGAGGCTGCGCCTAAAGCCATGGGACGACCGTGTGCGGCCTGACGATTGCGACGGCCGCGGCCCTGCGCTCCCACTCATCAAGCTGACGTCAGCGTCGTCTGATCCGACGCCGCGCCGCCGGTCGTGTCGTCACGGGTCCGCGCCGTCTTGCCGGCCACCGGCGGCACTCGGGTGGCACGCACGTAGACGGTGTCGCCGTCGCGCAGTGCCAGCGCTTCGGCGTCACCGCGGGTGATCTGCGCGGTGAAGGGGCTCCCGGTGGCGGCGCTGGTCAACTCGACGCGCACTTCGAACCCGAGCGCGACGACCCGGTCGACCTTGGCACGTACGACCCCGATCGAGTCCGCGGTGCCGTCCCCGCCGGCGATCGCCATGTCCGGGCGGCGGCCCACCCGGATGTCGTGCGGACGCACCAGGGCGCCGTTCAGTGAGGAAACCGCGCCCAGGAAGGACATCACGAACGCGTTCGCCGGGGCGTCGTAGACGTCGGTCGGGGATCCGACCTGTTCGATACGGCCCTTGTTGAGCACCGCGATGCGATCCGCGACATCCAGCGCTTCGGCCTGATCGTGGGTCACCAGCACCGTGGTGACGTGGACCTCGTCATGCAGGCGGCGCAGCCAGCTGCGCAGGTCCTCGCGGACTTTGGCGTCCAGCGCACCGAACGGCTCGTCGAGCAGCAGTACCTCGGGGTCGACGGCCAGCGCGCGGGCCAGCGCCATGCGCTGGCGCTGGCCGCCGGACAGCTGGTTCGGGTAGCGGCTCTGAAATCCGCTCAGCCCCACCACCTCCAGCAGGTTGTCCACCTTCTCCTTGACCTCGGCCTTCGGCCGCTTGCGGATCTTCAACCCGTAGGCGACGTTGTCGCGCACGGTCAGGTGCTTGAACGCGGCATAGTGCTGGAACACGAACCCGATCCCGCGGCGCTGGGGCGGCACCCTGGTCACGTCGCGCTGATTGATCGTGACGGTGCCGCTGTCCGGCTGATCGAGGCCGGCGATCGCGCGCAGCAGGGTCGACTTGCCCGACCCGCTGGGACCCAGCAGCGCCGTCAGTGACCCCTTGGGCACCACGAAGTCCACGTGGTCCAGAGCGACGAAGTCGCCGTAGTGCTTGTAGGCGTCGCGCACCACGATGGCGTGCTCGGCCTGGGCGTCGTGGCCGGTATCGGTCATCTCCAAGTCTCCTTGTCAGGCCTGCTTGGCCGCTCGTGCCCGTCGGACGTCGAGAACCACCTGGACGATCAGGACCACCACCGAAACAGTCATCAGCAGCGTCGACAGCGCGTATGCCCCGTATTCCGCTCCGCGGTTGTAACGGTCCGAGACGAGCAGCGTCAGCGTCTGCGACGTTCCGGGAAGGTTGGAGGACACGATGATGACCGCGCCGTATTCGCCGAGGGTGCGCGCGACCGTCAGCACGATGCCGTACGTCAAGCCCCACCGGATCGACGGCAGCGTGATTCGCCAGAACGTCTGCCACCAGCCCGAACCCAGTGTCGCCGCGGCTTCTTCCTGGTCGGTGCCCAATTCGTGCAGGACGGGTTCGACCTCACGCACCACGAACGGCAACGTGACGAAAATACTGGCCAGCACGATGCCGGGCAGGCCGAAGATGATCTTCAACCCCAGGTCCTTCTCCACAAAGCCCAGCGCACCGGCGGATCCCCACAACAGGATCAGGGCGACACCCACGATGACGGGCGAGACCGCGAACGGCAGGTCGATGACCGCCTGCAGGACGCCCTTGCCCCGGAATCTGTTGCGCGCGAGCACCAATGCCGTCGGGATACCGAAGATCACATTAAGCGGCACCACGATGGCCACGACAAGTAGCGACAAGTGCAGCGCCGAGATCGCCGCCGGCGTGCTGACCCAGGCATAGAACTGGCTGAACCCCGGCTGGAAGGTGCGCCACAGAATCACCGCCACCGGAACGATAAGCAGCACAGAGATATACCCGAGCGCGACAAATCGGATGAGGTAGCGAACCCTTGGCGACACGTTCACGGGGCCAGCTCCTCACGCCGGGCGGCACGCGCGCCGACGACGCGCAGGATCAGCAGCACGACGAACGAGATCGACAGCAGGACAATGGATATCGCAGCGGCGCCGGTGCGGTCGTCGTTCTCGATCAGGGTGCGGATCCACTGTGAGGACACCTCGGTCTTGCCTGGGACGGCGCCACCGATCAGCACCACCGAGCCGAACTCGCCGATCGCCCGCGAGAACGCCAGCCCCGCACCGGATAACAACGCCGGCGTCAGCGAGGGCAGTACGACGGAAGTGAAGATCTTGGGGTTGTTGGCGCCCAGCGAAGCCGCCGCCTCCTCGGTCTCGCGATCGATTTCCAGCAGCACCGGCTGAACGGCGCGGACCACGAATGGCAATGTGACGAACGCCAACGCCACCCCGACGCCCCAGGAGGTGTGCTGCAGATGCAGGCCCACCGGGCTGTTGTTCCCGTACAGCGCCAGCATCACCAGGCTGGCGACGATGGTGGGCAGCGCGAACGGCAGGTCGATGATCGCGTCGACGAGCCGCTTGCCGAAGAAGTCGTCACGCGCCAGCACCCAGGCGATCAGCAGGCCGAAGAACGTGTTGAGGACCGTGACCGCGGCCGAAATGGTCAGCGTCACCCCGAACGACTGGACCGCGGCATGCGATGTGGCCGCCTGCCAGAAGGCATGCCAGCCGCCGCCCGCGGCCTGCCAGGCGATGGCGGCCAGCGGCAACAGCACGATCACCGAAAGCCACACCACCGCCACACCGACGCGTAGTGACGTAGTGCCCGACCGGCCGCGGGACAGCCGGGTGCCACCCGACGGCTGCGGGGGCGCGTCGGCGTCGAACTCGGGCCGGATCGCCTCGGGTCGGGGGCCACTGCCCAAAAAAGTTTCCGTCATCCGGTCGCCTGCAAGTAGATCTTGGTGATGCTGCCGGTGGTCTTGTCGAACAGTTGGGGATCCACTGTGGCCCAGCCGCCGAGGTCGGCGATGGTCCACAGCTTCGTCGGCGCCGGAAAGTGGTCGCGGAATTCGGCCGCGACGGCGGGGTCGACCGGCCGGAAACCCGCCTGCGCCCACAGCTTCTGCGCGGCGGCGGTGTACTGGAAGTTCTTGAACTCGGTCGCGGCCTTAAGGTGCGGGCTGGTGGTCACCACCGCCAGCGGATTTTCGATCTTGAAGGTCTGGGGCGGGGTGATGTGTTGGACCCGCTTGCCTTGCCCCTCGGTGGCGATCGCCTCGTTCTCGTAGCTGATCAGTACGTCACCGCTGCCCTGGACGAAAACGTCCGTGGCTTCTCGTCCCGACCCGGGGCGCAATTTGACGTGTTCACTCACCAACTTGTTCACAAAGTCGATACCCGCCTGGTTATTCCTGCCGCCGTCGCTTTTCACCGCGTAGGGCGCAAGCAGATTCCACTTGGCCGAGCCCGAACTCAGCGGGCTGGGCGTAATGACCTCCACACCCGGCCGCAACAGGTCATCCCAATCTTTGATGTTCTTGGGATTACCCGCGCGTACCACCAATGTCACCACCGATCCGAACGGGATACCCGCGGTGACGTCGGTATTCCAGTCCTTCGACACCTTCCCGGCCTTGATCAGGCGAGTGATGTCCGGTTCGACCGAGAAGTTGACCAGGTCGGCCGGCTTGCCGTCCACCACACCTCGGGACTGGTCGCCCGAGGCCCCGTACGAGGTGATCACCTGCACGCCTTTGCCCTGTTCGGAGGCGTTGAACGCGGGGATCACCTTGCTCCAGCCGGGTTCCGGGGCCGAATAGGCGACCAGGGTGATGCTGGTGCTCGCGCCCACCGGCCCGCCGCCGCCGACGACGTCGCTGGCACCACCGTGGCAAGCCGCGGTGACGCCGGCGATCAGGGTGAGTGCGACGGCCGCCACGGTCGGGCGCCGACGGCGCCGGGCGCTCCCGATGTCGAACATCTGCGGCTTGAACATCTGAAGCGGCCTTCCGGTGCGGAACTTGTGTAGAGATCCCGTTGCTACGGAATGGCGCCTGGAAGTGCAAAAGAATTCACGAACTCCATGCCGCACCGCGCACGGGATATTAAGTCAGCGACAACAGTGCAGGTCAAACACAGCGTGAATCCCCCCGGCCCCATTTCGGTAGCCGAGCGCGTAAGCAAGGCACGACAAAGTGCCGGGTGCTCCGTGCATGGCGCGAAGCCTAACAGAATTCGCTGGACCCCTCAGTGCGTCAGAATCCACGCGACGATCACCAGCACCACGAGCGTGACCAGAACCAACGTCACGTGTGACCGAGGCATCCGGTTACCCAAGCGCCGCGTCGGCGTTTCGAGCCCGGCGCATCAACTGAATGCCTTTGCCGAGCAGGCGGTCCAGCACTGTCGCCATCAGATAGGCCAGCACCAGCACGACCGGCATAACCACCAGGGCCTGCAGCACGAAGGCGAGCCCCGAAAGCCACAGCTCGATGCCGTCCCACCAACTCAGGAACCCCTTCACCGGCCTCACACTAATGGTCGCGGTCGCCCGGGACTACAAGTCCGGTGTGTCAAGATCGGCGGGTGTCTTCTGCACCCGACAACACGACCTGCCTCGTCGTCGGCGGCGGACCGGCGGGCATGATGCTCGGCCTGCTGCTGGCCCGCGCCGGAGTAAAAGTCACCGTGATGGAAAAGCACGCCGATTTTCTGCGCGATTTTCGCGGCGACACGGTGCACGCGAGCACCCTGCGACTGCTCGACGAACTCGGTTTGGGAGCGCGGTTCGCACGGGTTCCGCATCGCCTCATCGACACCATGCGGATGCAGCTGCAGGGCCAACCCGTGGCTGTCGACCTGACCCGGCTCCCCGGTGCGCATCAGCACATCGCCCTGGTGCCGCAGTGGGATTTCCTGGAGCTGCTCGCGTCCGCCGCCGAGTCGGAACCCAGCTTCCGGCTGATGCGCAGCACCGAGGTGACCGGTGTGCTTAGGGACGGCGAGCGCACTAAACGGATCGTCGGCGTCACCTACCGTGACGCGGCGGGCGTCAAAGAGATGCGCGCCGAGCTGACGGTGGCGTGCGACGGCCGCGCGTCGGTCGTGCGCTCGGCGGTCGGCCTGATACCGCGAGCGTTCGGCGCGCCGATGGACGTGTGGTGGTTCCGGTTACCGCGCCGGCCCGACGACCCGACCGGACTGGCCGGCACGTTCCAAGCCGGGCACGCGGCGATCTTGATCGATCGCGGCGACTACTACCAGATCGCCTACATCATCCCCAAAGGCGCCGACACCGAGATGCGGGCGCAGGGCATCGAGGCGCTGCATCGCGTACTGGTCAGCATGGTGCCCTGGCTGGCTGACCGCATCGACACGTTGAGTTCGTTCGACGACGTGAAACTGCTCGATGTGCAACTCAATCGGCTCCGCCGTTGGTACTCGGACGGTGTGCTGTGCATCGGCGACGCAGCGCACGCGATGTCGCCGGTCGGCGGCGTCGGCATCAATCTGGCGGTGGCCGACGCCGTCGCCGCCGCACGGATACTGGCCGGCCCGCTGCGCACCGGACGGGTATCCATCCGGCAGTTGGCCCGGGTCCAGATGCGCCGCTGGGTACCGACGGCGATTCTGCAGGCGGCACAACGGACGATCCATGCGAACGTGATCGCGGCCGCGGTGAGCGGCAACGACCAATCGAAAGACCGGGAAGCGCCAGAAGCCGTGCGGTTGGTGGCCAAAACGCCGGTGCTGCGGCGATTCATCGGCTACATGATCGCGATCGGCCCGCTCCCCGAGCACGCACCCAAATACGCCCGCCGCGCCGGCTAACCGGCATCTCGGGCAAACAATGGACGTCGGGCAGGTCGACAGATGATGATGTCGACATGGTTCTGCACGCCCAGCCCGCCGACCAACCTGCCGACCCAGCAGCCCCCGCGTTGGAAGCGGCCCCGGAGACTCAAGTGCTCACAACGGGCCATGCCGTGTCGCTCGATTACAGTGCGCCGGCGGTTTTCGCGTCCAGCTCACCGCTGCGCAACCCGTTTCCGCCGATCGCCGACTACGCGTTCCTGTCCGACTGGGAGACGACCTGCCTGATTTCCCCGGCGGGTTCGGTGGAGTGGCTGTGCGTGCCCCGTCCGGACTCGCCGAGTGTGTTCGGCGCGATCCTGGATCGCAGCGCCGGCCACTTCCGGCTGGGGCCCTACGGCGTCTCGGTGCCGTCGGCGCGGCGCTACCTGCCCGGCAGCCTGATCATGGAGACCACCTGGCAGACCCACACCGGGTGGGTGATCGTGCGCGACGCACTGGTGATGGGACCGTGGCATGACATCGAGCGCCGATCGCGCACCCACCGGCGCACCCCGATGGACTGGGACGCCGAGCACATCCTGCTGCGCACGGTGCGCTGCGTCAGCGGCACCGTCGAGCTGATGATGGGCTGCGAGCCCGCCTTCGACTACCACCGCATCGGGGCCACCTGGGAATACTCGGCCAACGCCTACGGCGAGGCGATCGCGCGGGCCAGCAAGCAACCGGACGCCCATCCGACGCTGCGGCTCACCACCAATCTCAATATCGGGCTGGAAGGCCGGGAAGCGCGCGCGCGGACCCGAATGAAAGAGGGCGACGATGTGTTCGTCGCGCTGAGCTGGACCAAGCACCCGGCGCCGCAGACCTACGAAGAGGCCGCCGACAAGATGTGGCAGACCACCGAGTGCTGGCGGCAATGGATCAACATCGGCAACTTCCCCGACCACCCGTGGCGGGCATACCTGCAGCGCAGCGCGCTCACGCTGAAAGGGCTGACTTACTCGCCCACCGGCGCGCTCTTGGCGGCCAGCACCACGTCGCTTCCGGAAACGCCACGGGGCGAACGTAACTGGGACTACCGCTACGCCTGGATTCGCGACTCCACCTTCGCGCTGTGGGGGCTCTACACCCTGGGACTGGACCGCGAGGCCGACGACTTCTTCGCGTTCATCGCCGACGTCTCCGGGGCCAACAGCAACGAACGCCATCCGCTACAGGTCATGTACGGCGTGGGTGGTGAGCGCAGCCTGGTCGAGGAGGATCTGAACCACCTGTCCGGCTACGACCATGCGCGCCCGGTGCGCATCGGCAACGGCGCCTACAACCAGGACCAGCACGACATCTGGGGCTCGATCCTGGACTCCTTCTACCTGCACGCCAAATCCCGCGAGCAGGTCCCGGCGACCCTGTGGCCGGTGCTGAAGAAGCAGGTGGAAGAGGCGATCAAGCACTGGCGCGAGCCCGACCGCGGAATCTGGGAGGTGCGTGGGGAGCCGCGACACTTCACCTCGTCGAAGGTGATGTGCTGGGTGGCGCTGGACCGCGGAGCCAAACTGGCCGAGCGCCAAGGCGAAACCAGCTACGCCCAGCAGTGGCGGCAGATCGCGGAGCAGATCAAGACCGACATCCTGGAGCACGGGGTGGACTCGCGGGGCGTCTTGACTCAGCGCTACGGCGACGACGCACTGGACGCCTCGCTGCTGCTTGCGGTGCTGACGCGATTCCTGCCGCCCGACGATCCGCGCGTGCGCAACACGGTGCTGGCCATCGCCGACGAACTCACCGAGGAAGGCCTGGTGCTGCGGTACCGGGTGGAGGAGACCGACGACGGGCTGACGGGTGAGGAAGGCACGTTCACCATCTGCTCGTTCTGGCTGGTGTCGGCGCTGGTCGAAATCGGCGAGGTGGCCCGCGCCAAGCGGCTGTGCGAGCGGCTGCTGGCCTACGCCAGCCCGCTGCACCTCTACGCCGAGGAGATCGAGCCGCGAACCGGCCGGCACCTGGGGAATTTCCCGCAGGCGTTCACCCACCTGGCGTTGATCAACGCGGTCGTCCACGTGATCCGGGCCGAGGAGGAAGCCGACAGCTCCGGCACGTTCCAGCCCGCCAACGCACCGGTGTAGCCGAAGGGTCAGCTCACGGGCTGACTTTGTCCATCATGGCGCGGGCGATGTCGACTGCGGTGGCGTTGATGATGCCCGACCCCTGCATCGACCGATTCGACGCATTGAAGAAGTCGACCTCGACCTCGACCAGGCAATTGCCCCGCACACCGAGAGCTCGCCCGGCAGGAATAGACGTCGTGTCCCCGGGTGCGTCGAACCCGATCCAGACATTTCCCGCGAGCACCGCCGGGGCGACTTGGATGTTCGCGATCTTGGCCTTGAGTCGCAGCACGCGGTCCGGTAAGACCACCGACTGACCGTCGCATCGTTGCCACTGCTGGGCGAATCTCGAGAAAAGCGCGTAGGCGTCCGCCTCGCTGGGCAAGCTGACGACGCCTTCCTTGACGCTGGTCACCTTCGTGGGCGTGGCAGCGTGCCGCCAGGTTTCGACCGCGACGTCGTTCACCTTGCCGGGCAGGTAGACGCTGTGATGCAGCATCTCCGCCACGCCGAGGCAGCCGACGGGAGCGGGCGACTCAAAGTCCTGCAGGGTCTCCGGGCCGCCATAGCGGGGCGGGCGGCGATCGTCAATCATGAAGGGCTGTTGGAGGATTCGCGACAGCGTCCGGTCACCGACCAGCGCCCGCCTGATCGCTGGTCCGGTCAGTGTTGTCAGCCGCGACGCCGGCTGCGCTTTGCCGCCGGTGATCGCGGTGCAGCCGGCGACCAGCAGTCCGACGCTCAGCAACGCAACTGCCCGCGCCGCGCCGACTCGCATCTTGCCCTTTCCCCGCCGCCACCGAGGCGGGCGACAGGTTGTCCATGACGAACCACTTTCCACCAAATGGTTGGCAATGGCCTGTAACGCCACCTTTGAATTCGCTGGGAGCGGTGGCGGCCCGGCGGACGCTCAGCTCAGGGTGCTGACCTTGTCCATCATTACGTGCGCAAGGTCGATGGCAGTGGTGCCCACGTTGTCTCCACCTTCATCTGGCGAGTTGGGCAGTTCGAAGAAGTCGACGTAAAGCTCGACGAGGCAATTCACCCGGACACCGATGGCCCGCGCCACATGATTTGGGCTGGGCGGAAAGCCGGACACCCGTATCTCGTGAAGAAGGGTTCCCGCGAGAACGGAATCGGCGACATGTACATCGCTGATCTTGTCCGAGAAGACGACGTGGCCGGGCGCGGTGGTCACGGTCTGACCTTGGCATTTGTCCCACTGCGCAGAGAACTTCCCGAACAGGGCCGTGGCCTCGGCAGCCGTGGGTAAGGCGACCACGGCCTCGGACACCTTGAGCACCTTCGCCGACGCGGTGACGATGGCCCACCAATGCTGGCGGGCAACTTTTTGCACGTTTGCCGACTGGTAGGGGCGCGGCTCTGTCATCGTCGTGGCGCCGACGCAGTCGGGGGCGGTGACCTCTCCCACTGCCTGTAATTGTTCGGCTCCCCCGAACGCCGACGGCCACTCGGGCTTCTCTTCAAACCGCTGGTGCAGAATCTTCGACAGCGCGGCCGCGTCGAGCAGCACCTGCTTGACGGTGTCGCCGCTGAGCGGCCGTGGCTTGATGTTCGGCACCGGGCGCGCGGTGCCGGCCATCACCGTCGTGCAACCGGTGGCCAGCGTGACGACCGACAGCCAGGCGATGACGAACCAGGTTCTGTTCAATTCGCGCCGGCCGCCTTCCGGGGTCAAAAGTCAGCTCGAGGCGCTGACTTTGTCCATCATGGCGTGCGCGATGTCGATAGTGTTGGGATTTGCCTTACCGGCTCGTCGCTATTTCTTGCCCTTGTCCCCGCCGGCATCGGTGGACAACGCGGCGACGAACGCTTCCTGTGGCACCTCGACCCGCCCGATCGTCTTCATCCGCTTCTTGCCTTCCTTCTGCTTTTCCAGAAGTTTGCGCTTACGGGTGATGTCGCCGCCGTAGCACTTCGACAGCACGTCCTTGCGGATCGCGCGAATGTTCTCTCGCGCAATGATTTTCGACCCGATAGCCGCCTGAACCGGCACCTCGAACTGCTGGCGCGGGATCAGTTCTTTGAGCTTGGTGGTCATCTTGTTGCCGTACGCCGACGCCCCGTCTTTGTGCACGATCGCGCTGAACGCGTCGACGGCCTCGCCCTGCAGCAGGATGTCGACCTTGACCAGTTCAGCCTCCTGCTCGCCGTCGTCCTCGTAGTCGAGGCTGGCGTAGCCGCGGGTACGCGACTTCAGTGAGTCGAAGAAGTCGAAGATGATCTCGCCGAGCGGCATGCGGTAACGCAGCTCGACCCGCTCGGGCGACAGGTAGTCCATGCCACCGAGCTCGCCGCGGCGCGACTGGCATAGTTCCATGATGGTGCCGATGAATTCGCTGGGCGCGATGATGGTGGTCTTCACGACGGGCTCGTAGACCGTGCGGATTTTGCCTTCGGGCCAGTCCGACGGGTTGGTCACGATTATCGAGTCACCCGCCCCTCCTTCTAAGACGACTCGGTAGACGACGTTCGGCGACGTCGAGATCAGGTCCAGGTCGAACTCGCGCTCCAGGCGCTCGCGGGTGATCTCCATGTGCAGCAGGCCCAGGAAGCCACACCGGAACCCGAAGCCCAGCGCGACCGAGGTCTCCGGCTCGTAGGTCAGGGCCGCGTCGTTGAGTTGCAGCTTGTCCAGGGCGTCGCGCAGGTTGGGGTAGTCGCTGCCGTCCACCGGATACAGCCCCGAATAGACCATCGGCTTGGGTTCGCGGTAGCCCGTCAGCGCCTCCTTGGCGCCGTGGCGGGCCGTCGTCAGCGTGTCGCCGACTTTTGACTGGCGGACGTCTTTGACGCCGGTGATCAGATAACCCACCTCCCCCACCCCCAGGCCCTCGCTGGGTTTGGGTTCGGGCGAGACGATGCCGACCTCGAGCAGTTCGTGGGTGGCGCCGGTGGACATCATCGCGATGCGTTCGCGCGGTCTGATCTTGCCGTCGACCACGCGGACGTAGGTCACCACGCCGCGATAGATGTCGTAGACGGAGTCGAAGATCATCGCGCGGGTGGGTGCGTCCGCGTCGCCTTGCGGGTGCGGCACCTCCCGCACGACGTGGTCGAGCAGGTCGGCGACGCCCTCCCCGGTTTTGCCGGACACGCGCAACACGTCGCCCGGCTCGCAGCCGATGATGTGGGCAATCTCACCCGCGTAGCGGTCCGGATCGGCGGCGGGCAGGTCGATCTTGTTGAGCACCGGAATAATGTGCAGGTCGCGGTCCAGCGCCAGGTAGAGGTTCGCCAGGGTCTGCGCCTCGATGCCCTGGGCGGCGTCGACCAGCAACACTGCGCCCTCGCAGGCCTCCAGCGCGCGCGACACCTCGTAGGTGAAGTCGACATGGCCCGGCGTATCGATCAGGTGCAAGACGTGGTCGACGCCATCCACCGCCCAGGGCAGCCGCACATTCTGCGCCTTGATGGTGATCCCGCGCTCCCGCTCGATGTCCATCCGGTCCAGGTACTGGGCCCGCATCGACCGCTCATCGACGACGCCGGTGAGCTGCAGCATCCGATCCGCCAGCGTGGACTTGCCGTGATCGATGTGAGCGATGATGCAGAAGTTCCGAATCTGCGCCGGCGCGGTGAAGGTCTTGTCGGCGAAACTGCTGATGGGAATCTCCTGGGCTGACGATGCTTAAGGCACGTCCAGCGTACTGGGACACACTGCGTGACAACTGCACCCGGCCGCTCACGTCTATGCTGCGAATATGTCATCCGCTCGCAAGTCACAGTGGAAGACGTTGCAGGAGTTCGCGGAGAACCTGGTGTCCAGCCGGGCCCCGAGGCTCGCCCGTCATGTGCAGAACTCGCAGGCCGTGCTGCGGGAGATCCAGCAAGTCGTCAAGATCACCGCCAACGTCATCGCCGCCGTCGCACCGCCACCACCGGCCGAGATCACCGCGGGCCGGCCGGTCAGCAAGACCAGCTTTCCGACCGCGCAACGGGCCCGCAAGCTCGTCTACGCCCCGAACCTGGACGGTCGGGCCGATCCCGGGGAGATCGTCTGGACGTGGGTGGTCTACGAGGAAGATCCGACCCGCGGCAAAGATCGGCCTGTCCTGGTCGTGGGTCGCGACCGCAGCGTCCTGCTCGGGCTGGTGGTGTCCAGTCAGGAGCATCATGCCGGCGAGCGGGACTGGGTCGGGATCGGTTCTGGCAACTGGGATTACGAGGGCCGGGAAAGCTGGGTCCGGCTGGACCGGGTGCTCGACGTGCCCGAGGAGAGCATTCGCCGAGAGGGCGCGATCCTGGAGCGCGAGATTTTCGATGTGGTCGCCGCGCGGCTGCGTAGGGAGTACTCCTGGCGCTAGGAGCCGTGGGTGCCATCGAGACTGCGCTGAGAGCGTGCGAACCCGCCCGCGGATAGCCCTGGATTCAGTCTCGACCCGCGCCCAGCCGGTCAGCCCTGAGTGATGTAGGACTGCAGCTGCCGTTGCTCGGCCTCGAGTTCTTCCATTCGGGTCTTCACCACGTCACCGATGCTGACGATGCCGATCAGCTTCTTGCCGTCGAGCACCGGCACATGCCGCACCCGGTTCTTGGTCATCAACACGCTGATGCTGTCAACCGTGTCGGCTTTGGTGCAGGTGGCAACCGCGCTGGTCATGATCTTGGACACCGGGCGCGACAGCACGCTGGCGCCGTGCGAATGCAGCTCGCGCACGACGTCACGTTCCGAGACGATGCCGACGACGCCTTCGGCGCCCATCACCACCATGGCGCCGATATTCTGCTCGGCCAGGCCGGCCAGCAGTTCACGGACGGTCGCGTCGGGGTTGATCGTGGTCACCGCCGCACCCTTGTTCCGCAAGACGTCCGCAATCCGCATTAAGGCCTCCCGCCGGTTGTGAGCTGCTTCACACCAGGCTACGGCTAACCAGCGCGGCGGGAAAGCCAGCAAGACAACACGTAGCCAATAGCGGCCGTGTCGTCACCGTCCTTGCAAGGATGAGCCTCATGATCGAGGTCACCCTGCTCGGAACCGGCAGCCCCATCCCCGACCCCAACCGGGCCGGGCCGTCGACCCTGGTGCGGGCCGGCGGGCAGGTGTTCCTGGTGGACTGCGGTCGCGGCGTGTTGCAGCGCGCGGCGGCGGTCGGCGTCGGTGCCGCCGGCTTGTCGGCCCTGCTGCTCACCCACCTGCACAGCGACCACATCGCCGAACTCGGCGACGTGCTGATCACGAGCTGGGTCACGAACTTCGCCCCTGATCCCCAGCCGCTGCAGATCATCGGGCCGCCGGGCACCGCCGAGACGGTAGCGGCCACGCTGAAGGCGTTCGGCCACGACATCGGCTACCGGATCGCCCATCACGCCGACCTGAACGCACCGCCGCCGATCGAGGTCCACGAACACACCGAAGGCCAGGTCTGGGACCGCGACGGCGTGACGATCCAAGTGGCTCCCACCGATCACCGCCCGGTTGCGCCCACCATCGGGTTCCGCGTCGAAGCCGACGGCGCCGCGGTGGTGCTGGCCGGCGACACCGTGCCCTGCGCCAGCCTGGACGAGCTGGCCCGTGGAGCGGACGCGCTGGTCCACACCGTGATCCGCAAGGACATCCTGACCCACGTTCCGCAGCAGCGCGTCAAGGACGTCTGCGATTACCACTCGTCGGTGCAGGAAGCGGCCGCGACCGCGGCCCGTGCGGGCGTGGGCACCCTGGTCATGACGCACTACGTGCCGGCCATCGAGCCAGGGCAAGAGGAGCAGTGGCGAGCGCTGGCCGCATCCGAGTTCGGTGGGCAGATCGAACTCGGCGACGACCTACACCGGGTGGAGGTCGTCGCGCGACCCTAGTGCCGCGCCGGCCACCACCAGCCATGCCAGCGCGCAGACTCGCGCGATCGGCAGGATCACACCGAGCGGCGGCCAGACCAACACCAGCGTCGCCAATTCGGCGAGGGCCGCAATCACCAGGCCGATCCGCGCTGTCGGTTTCGGCGTCAGCACCGCGATACCGGCGATCAGCACCCCCAGCGCGACGATGTGCGCCGGTCCGCCGAGCAGGAACACCAAGGTGTAGATCGCCCGAACCAGCGCGGTGTCCGCGCTGACCTCCGGCCGCGACAGCGTCCAGCCCACCAGACCGGCCAGCGCCAGCGACCCGGCCGCCAGGATGCCGCCGGTCAGCGCGATCGTCGGGCGTGGCCCGGTCGCGTCCAGCTGACGCAGCCGGGCGCTGGCCGTCGCCGCGTAGCCGGCCAGCGGCACCGACGACGCGAACATCGTGACGGCCAGCACCTGCACCGCGACCGGCTGGGTGCGCACATACTGCTGGATTGCCGTCACCGGCCCGTAGGGCAGCGGCATCACCCCGCCCAGCGCGACCCCGATCCCGAGTCCGCCGAACAGCAGCCCCACGCAGAGCACCGACAGCAACAGCAGCGACGGTCGGGTCCGTCTGCGCCGAGGCCGCGAATCGTGCACAACCTGAACAATATTCGGCCTACGCTCCGTGCATGTCGTTTGTCACCGCGGCGCCGCAGGCGGTCACGGTGGCGGCCGGCGATCTGGCGGGCATCGGTTCGGCGATCGACGAGGCCAATGCCGCCGCCGCAGCCCGGACGACCAACGTGGCGGCGGCCGCCGGCGACGAGGTGTCGGCGCAGCTCGCGGGGCTGTTCGGCGCGCACGCGCGAAGGTATCAAGCCCTCGGTGCCGAGGCTGCGGCGTTTCACGACGCGTTCGTGCAAACCCTGCTGGCGGGCGGCGGCTCCTACGCCCGCACCGAGGCCGCCAACGTCCAGCAGACCCTGCTGGACCTCGTCAACGCGCCCACGGAGCTGTCGCTGGGCCGCCCGCTGATCGGCCAAGGCGCCGCCGCCGGCCGTCGGCGGGGCCGGCGGGCGAGCCGGCTTGCTGCTCGGCAACGGGGGCGAACGCGGCCATCTCGGGTCTTAGTCAGGCCAGTCGGGTGATCTCCACGATCACGTCGAGGTCCGTCGCTCCCTGACCGGAGTAGATGCCCTTCAGCGGGGACACGTCGGCATAGTCGCGGCCGACGCCGACACTGACGTACTGCTCGGTGATTTCGGTGTCATTGGTGGGGTCGTAATTCCACCAACTGCCGGTCCAGGCTTGGATCCAGGCGTGGCTGCGACCGTCGACAGTCTTGTTGACAACGGCTTCCCGCTTGGGGTGCAGATACCCCGACACATACCGTCCGGGAATTCCCATGCTGCGCAACAGGATCAGCGTAAGGTGCGCGAAATCCTGACAGACGCCCTTGCCCTGTTCCAGCGCGTCCAGCCCGGACGAGTGCACACCGGTGGTGCCCGGAAGGTAGTCCAGCTCGCTGCGTGCCCACTTGGCCGCGGCGACAACGGCTTCCCGGGGATCGTGATACTTCGTGATCCGCTTGCCCACGGAGGCAACGCGTTTGCTGGTCGGCGTGTAGGCGGTGGGGCGCAGCACCTCGTCGAACCGATCGATCACCGCCATCGATTGCAGTTCTTCCCAGCTGGTCTTGGCCGTCGGCGGTTCCGGGCGTTCGGTTTCGACGACCGACGCGGATGTCACGGTCAGTTCGGTGTGCGGCGCGTGCAGGTCGAAAGCCGTGACGGCGGTGCCCCAGTAGTCGGCGTAGCGGTAGGACCGGGTGGCCGGGATGGTTTCGACGCGGTTGAGGACGACGTTCTGGCGATTGTTGGACGTCGGTGTCAGCCGGGCTTCGTTGTAAGACGCGGTCACCGGCGACTTGTAGGCGTATCCGGTGGTGTGCACCACCCGCAAGCGCCACATCAGGATTCTCCTTGGCTCTGCACCAGGTCGCCGCGCTCGCGAGCATCCGTCCACGCGACCCACGGTGCGGCGTGGAAGTACTTCAGCGCCAACGCTTCTCCGACGTCGCTGCAGGTTTTCTGCAGACCGGCCAGGCGGTTCTCCAGCGATTCCAGCAGTACGCCGGGTTGGACGAATTCCAGCTCGCTGCGGGCCTGCCCGAGCAACCGCTGCGCTTCGGTGGTGGCGCCGATCCGGCTCTGCGGATTGTGCAGCAACTCGTCGACGTTGTGTTCGGCCAGCTTCAGCGAGTAGTAGACCGAGCGCGGGAACAGCCGGTCGAGCATCATGAACTCGACGACCCGCTCCGCGTCCAGCACACCACGGTAAGTCCGCAGGTACGTGTCGTGCGCACCCGCCGAACGCAGCAGTGTCACCCACGCCGGCGACGACGCGCTGTCCCCCACCCGGGACAGCAACAGCCGCACCGTCATGTCGACCCGCTCGATCGCACGGCCCAGCACCATGAAACGGTATCCGTCGTCCCGGGACAGCGTCGTGTCCGCCAGGCCCGCGAACATCGCCGCGCGACCCTCGATGAACGACAGAAACTCATGCGGCCCAAGGCGTTTGGCGGCGCGTTCGCGCTCCGGAAGCGCGTGGTAGGTGGTGTTGATGCACTCCCAGGTCTCGCTGGAGGTGACTTCCCTTGCCGACCTTGCGTTTTCGCGCGCCGCCGAGATCGCGTCGACGATCGAACAGCCGCCCTCGGTGTTGGGGTTGAAAGCCACCAGGTCCGTCAACGACCACACGTCCAATTGCTCGTCGGGGGGCTCGATACCGAGCACCTTCAGCAGCAGTCGGGAGGCCTGGTCGGGGTCGACGCTGGAATCCTCCAGCAATTGATGCACGGCGACGTCGAGGATGCGGGCGGTGTCGTCGGCGCGCTCGACGTAGCGGCCGATCCAGTACAGGGCTTCGGCGTTACGGGCGAGCATCAGTCGATCGCTTTCTGCTGTTGTTGCTGTTTGGGTTGCTCGTCCTGCGGCTGCAGCTTCGGTTGCTTCGGTGTGGCCCGCGCAGGATCCGGCTTCTGTTCGGGCACGGGCCGCGGCAGTGAGCGCACCACCTTGGCGCGTCCCAGCTCACGCTCGGCCACCGAAGTGCGGCCCGCCAGCACCCAGGTGTCCTTGGACCCGCCGCCCTGGCTGGAGTTGACCACCCGCGAGCCCTCCACCAGGGCCACCCGCGTCAGCCCGCCGGGCAGCACCCACACGTCGTTGCCGTCGTTGACCGCGAACGGCCTCAGGTCGACGTAGCGCGGCGCCAGCGAACCTGCGATCCGGGTCGGCACGGTCGACAGCTCCATCATCGGCTGGGCGATCCAGCTGCGCGGGTCCTCGCGGATTTTCTTGCTGATCGCGGCCAGTTCCTTCTCGGAGGCTTCCGGGCCGAACACGATGCCGTAGCCGCCGGATCCCTCCACCGGCTTGATCACCAACTCACGGATCCGGTCCAACACCTCGTCGCGCTCGTCGTCCAGCCAGCACCGGAAGGTATCGACGTTGGCCAGCATCGGTTTCTCGCCGAGGTAGTACTCGATCATCGTCGGGACGTAGGTGTAGACGAGTTTGTCGTCGCCGACGCCGTTGCCGATCGCGCTGGAGATGACGACGTTGCCGGCGCGGGCGGCGTTGACCAGACCGGCCACGCCGAGCACGGAGTCGGCCCGGAACTGCAGCGGGTCCAGGAAGGCGTCGTCGATCCGCCGGTAGATGACGTCGACCTGGCGCTCCCCCTCGGTGGTGCGCATGTACACCTGGTTGTCGCGGCAGAACAGATCGCGGCCTTCGACCAGCTCGACACCCATCTGGCGGGCGAGCAGCGAGTGCTCGAAGTAGGCCGAGTTGTGGACGCCCGGGGTGAGCACCACCACGGTGGGGTCGGCCTCGTTGGTGGCCGCCGAGTTGCGCAACGCCCGCAGCAGGTGCGAGGAGTAGTCGTCGACGGTTCGCACCCGGTGGGTGGCGAACAGGTTCGGGAAGACCCGCGCCATGGTGCGCCGGTTCTCCATCACGTACGACACACCCGACGGCGAGCGGAGATTATCCTCGAGCACCCGGAAGTCGCCGCGGTCGTCGCGGATCAGGTCGATGCCGGCGACATGGATTCGCACGCCGTTGGGGGGCACGATGCCCATGGCCTCGCGGTGGAAGTGCTCACAGGAGGTCACCAGCCGGCGCGGTATCACGCCGTCGCGCAGGATCTCCTGGTCGCCGTAGATGTCGTCGAGGTACATCTCGAGGGCTTTGACGCGCTGGGTGATGCCGCGCTCCAGCCTGCTCCATTCGGCTGCCGAGATGACCCGGGGAACCAGGTCGAGCGGAAATGGCCGCTCCTGGCCCGACAGCGAGAACGTGATGCCCTGGTCGATGAATGCGCGGCCCAGCGCGTCGGCCCGGCCCTTGAGCTCTGAGGCGTCCGTCGGAGCGAGTTCGGCGTAAATGCCCTTGTACGGGCCGCGGACACTGCCCTGGGCGTCGAACATCTCATCGAATGCCATCGAATAGGAGTCCGACGTGTTGTATCCGCCGAAAATGCGTTCAGAACGCGCATAGGGCTGCGCAGAGCCGCGCGACCGCTGCCGGGTCTCCTCAAGTTGGTTCGTAAGGCTCACTTTTCAAATGCTGCCTCAAATCGGCGTTGGGGCAGGCGACGGGTTCCCTTTTTGGGGGAAAACGTAACCGACTGATAACCTGGGCAGTCGCGAACGGGCACTACAGCGCCCGATCACACGGCGAATCAACGCCGAATCGACGCAGGATACAGACAGGAACATACACGCGTGGCCAACATCAAGTCGCAGCAGAAGCGCAACCGCACAAACGAGCGCGCCCGACTGCGCAACAAGTCGGTGAAGTCCTCGCTTCGTACCGCTGTCCGCGCGTTCCGTGAGGCTGCCCACGACGGCGACAAGGAAAAGGCAGCTGAGCTGCTGGTCTCCACCAACCGCAAGCTGGACAAGGCGGCCAGCAAGGGCGTGATCCACAAGAACCAGGCGGCCAACAAGAAGTCGGCGCTGGCACAGACCCTCAACAAGCTCGGCTGACGCGTCAGCTGCGGTGTGCGGCCAGCTCAGCGACCTTTCTGACTGCTGATTCCAGGGCGTAGTCGGCGTCCACGACGGCGCCCTTGACGTTGGCGTTGAGTTCCGCCACCACTTTCATCGCGGTCGCCACCGAGTCGCGCGACCAGCGTCGGGCCTGTTTCTGGGCCTTCTGCACCCGCCAGGGCGGCATCCCGACCTGGGACGCCAGCCGGTAGGGGTCGCCGGACAGCGGACCCACCCGGCCGATGGCGTGGATGGCTTCGGCCAGCGCGTCGGCCAGCACCACCAGCGGTTCGCCGCGCATCATCGCCCAGCGCAGCGCTTCGGCGGCTCCTTCGACGTCGCCGGCCACGGCCTTGTCGGCGATGTCAAAACCCTTCACCTCGGCTTTGCCGCTGTGGTAGCGGCGCACCGCCTCGGCGTCGACGTCACCGCCGGTGTCGGCGACCAGCTGGGAACACGCCGAGGCGAGTTCGCGCACGTCGGAGCCGACGGCGTCGAGCAGCGCGGTCACCGTCTCGTCGTCGACCTTGACGCGCAGCGAACGGAACTCCTTGCGCACGAAGTCGACGCGCTCGCCGGCCCTGGTGATCTTCGCGCATTGGTGCACCTCGGCGCCGAGCTTCTGCAGCTGGCCGGCCAGTGCTTTTGCGCGGCCCCCGCCCGAGTGCACCACCACCAGCACGGTGCCCGGCGGGATGTCGGCGGCCGACGACGCGATCAGCGTTGCGGCGTCCTTGCCCGCTTCTCCAGCGGCCTCCAGCACGACGATCCGCTCGTCGGCGAACAGCGACGGGCTCAGCAGTTCGGCCAGCTCGTAGGTGGTGACATCGCCGGCCCGCATGCGGTTGACGGGCACGCCGTCCGAACCGGCCCGCTTGCGGGCCGATTTCAGCACGTCGGACACCGCCCGCTCGACCAGCAGTTCCTCGTCTCCCAGGACCAGGTGCAACGGCGAAAGCTCGCTCACCCCACGATCGTGTCACGTGGGTCTGACGGGCTGCTTTTCGACGCCTCAGCGGTCGGATCTATCGTTCCGATGTGGAGTTGATTGGAGGCGGATGTGGCATGTGGCGTCATCTGGTTGGTCGAGTCATTCCCGTAGTGCAGATCGCGCTGGCTCTGCTCTTTTCCAGCGGCCCCGGCGCCTCAGCAGCGGCCGACCCGATCGTCGGCGACTGGAACGTGACGTACGGCGCGCCCGCGACAGTCACGATGACCCTGACTGGCGGCACGTACAGCGAAACGGCGAAGACACCGGTGCGCGTCACCGGCAGCTCCTGTGATCTGCCGGCCGGCACGGTCATCGCGACCTTCTCGCAAACCGGGGCGGGTA
>NZ_DATJYB010000470.1:0-2946 GCF_035499775.1 Mycobacterium sp.
GATGTCGCCGTGCCGCGTGCGGGCGTGAACCATGACCGTGCGGTCCGACCGGTCAGGGTTTCCCTGCGGGGAAACGAAGTCGTGCACCGCCCCTCGCTCGCTGCTGACGTCGATGGAGGCAGCGGTACCCTCGGCGATGCCGACCTCGATGTTTCCCGAGCCGTTCATCAGCTTCGCCTGACCGTGTGTCATCCGGCCGATCCGGATGGCACCGTTGCCGGTCGTGGCGGTGATGCTGCCGTCGGCGCGGTCGATGTCGAAGTCGCCGCGGCCGCTGCTGAGATCGAGGTCGGCCGAGGCATGGCCGATCCAGGCCTGCCCGCCCGAGCTGGACAGCGTGACAGCGCCGTTGACCTCGCCGAGCCGCATCGCGAACGCCCCGCCGTCGATGCTGGCGCGCCCGGCGATGTGGCCGATCGCGACCTCACCCGACGCGATGCTCGCCTGCAGCGCGCCGATGCGGTCCAGCTGGACCTGCCCCGAGGCCAGTTGCAGCTCGCACTGGCCGACTGGGCCATCCACCTGAACGCTCGAGTGCGCGAGGTGCACGGCCAGGCTGGAGCCGACGGGCAGGTCGATCGTGATGGCGACCGAACCGCTCTTGTCCCCAGAGGTGGTCGTCTTGACCGAGAGCTGGCCGTCGGCGAAGCCGACCCTGGTGTTGCTGGCCACCTTGACGTCTGACCGGCTCGCCGGGTTGATGGGTTCGACCAGCACCACGGTTTCGGTCCGGTCGCTCGCGGTGGCCCGCACCCGGGCGCCGGCGACTTCTACGGTGGCGGTGATGGGCTGCGGTGTGGCGAATGTAGGCATCAAACTTCTCCTCTCGGTCAGGCCCGCTTCTTGAAGGTGGAGAGCGACCACAGGTAACCGGCCAGGGCGATCCCGGCGCACCAGGCGACGGCGGTGATCGCGTCGCTCGCGGACGGCGCACCGGCCAGCAGCCCGCGCAATGTGTCGATGATCGGCGTGAAGGGCTGGTATTCCGCGAATTGCCGTACGCCCTCGCCCATCTTGGCCACCGGCACGATCGCGCTGCTCAGGAACGGCAGCAGGATCAGCGGAATGATGGCCATCCCCGCCGATTCCGGGGTTTTGGCGAACAGTCCCAGCGCGACCGTGAGCCAGCTGGCCGCGAAGCCCACGAGCGCGACGAGGCCGATCACGCCGAGCCAGTCGAGCAGGCTCGCCTCCGGCCGGAACCCCAGCCCGAAGGCCACTCCGATGATGGCCGCAATGGCGATGAAACTGGTGATCATGCTGGCGACGACATGAGCGCTCAGCACGGCGCCGCGGGATATATCCATCACCTTGAACCGGTTGATGATTCCCTTCGTCATGTCGGTGTTCACGGCCAGCGCGGTCGCGCTCAGCCCGTAGCAGATAGCCAGGACGATCATGCCCGGCGTCGCATAGTCGATGTACTTGCCGCCGACGCTGAAAGCGGCGCCGATCACGTACACGAACATCAACAGCAGCACGACAGGGAATATGACCGCGTTGAACACCGCGGTCGGGTTACGGACGGTGTGCTTGAAGTTGCGGCGCAGCATGATCACCGAATCGGTGCTCATCGTGCGACCTCCTCAGTGTTGGCGTGACCGGTCAGGGCCAGGAAAACGTCGTCGAGGTCCGGCGTGTGCACGGAGAACTCCTCGGGTTCGATCGCGTACTCATCGAGCTGGGCCAGCAGCGTCCGCAGCGACTTGACTCCACCGTCGCTGGGCACCCGCAAAGTCAGGTCCTCGTCGTCCCGCGTGGCGCCGGCCAGGACCAGCGCCGCCGCGTCGAGTTCGCGGACGCTGGTGAACCGCAGGCGGACGTGACTGCCGGGGACCTGGCGCTTGAGCTCGCCGGGAGTGCCCTCCGCGACCAGGCGCCCCTGGTCGAGCACGGCGATCCGGTCGGCCAGCTGATCGGCCTCGTCGAGGTACTGGGTGGTAAGGAAGATGGTCACGCCGTCGGCCACCAGCTCGCGGATGATGCCCCACATCGTGCGGCGGCTGCGTGGATCCAGTCCCGTCGTCGGCTCGTCCAGGAAGATGATCTGGGGGTTGCCGACCAGGGTCATGGCCAGATCCAGCTTCCGGCGCATACCGCCGGAATAGGTCGATACCAGCTTCTGCGCCGATTCGGCCAGATCGAAGCGCTCCAGCAGTTCCGCGACAATCCGCTTGCCGTCGCTGGTGCCCAGGCGCTTGAGGTCCGCCATCAGCTGCAGGTTTTCCTGCCCGGTCAGCAGCTCGTCCACGGCCGCGAACTGACCAGTGACCCCGACCACCGCGCGCACCGCCTTGGTCTCGGCGGCCACGTCGTGGCCGCCGATCCGTACCGTCCCAGCGTCGGCTTTCATCAACGTGGTCAGCACGTTCACCGTTGTCGTTTTGCCCGCCCCATTGGGGCCGAGCAGGGAAAAAACGGTGCCCGCTGGAACATCGAGATCGATGCCGCCGAGCACGGTCTTGTCCCCGAATGCCTTCCGCAGTCCGGAAACTGCGATTGCCGAAGTTGTCATGCGACCACCATCGGCGCCCGGCCTGACACCGGTCTGTCACGCCCCTGACACGGCCCCTGACATGGGGCTGCGCCTGCTGGCTAGGGGTGGGCAGCGGCGAAGTTCAGCAGCAAGGTGGCGGTCGTCCGCGGGTCTTCGAATATCGGGGTGTGTCCCACGCCCGGCAGCAATTCGACGCGCCCATCGTCGCCGCGAAGGACCGGTAGGTCATCGCCTGGGTGTGCGCGATGAGCGCGTCGGGGATGTCGACCGGGCGGGTGAAGCCGCTGCGCGCGGCCTTCCGGACGGTGCCCTCAGTTTTCAGCCGCCACCGCCACCACCGCGGCGCTGCGCCCCCCGGCCAGCAGGCGGGCCGCGTGGTCGAAACGCACCAGCCGTGCGGCGTGCTTGGGGGTGAGGCCGATCTGAGCCCGGAACCGGGACCACAGCCG
>NZ_DATJYB010000471.1:0-8055 GCF_035499775.1 Mycobacterium sp.
TCTCGCCGAGCACGCCATCGATGCCGTGCCTGACCGCGTCGCCCTGATCTCCGGCGACGAGCAGCTCACCTACGCGCAGTTGGAGGAGAAGGCGAACCGCCTCGCCCACTACCTCATCGACCAGGGCGTCAAGAAGGACGACAAGGTCGGGCTGTACTGCCGAAACCGCATCGAGATCGTGATCGCGATGCTGGGCATCGTCAAGGCCGGCGCCATCCTGGTGAACGTCAACTACCGCTACGTCGAGGGCGAACTGCGCTACCTCTTCGAAAACTCCGACATGGTGGCGCTGGTGCACGAGCGGCAGTACTCCGACCGGGTGGCGAATGTCTTGCCCGAAACCCCCAATGTCAAGACGGTCCTCGTCGTCGAGGACGGCTCAGACAACGATTTCCAGCGCTACGGCGGCGTCGAGTTCTATCAGGCGATCGCCAACAGCTCACCGGAACGCGACTTCGGCGAACGCAGCGCCGATGCGATCTACCTGCTCTACACCGGCGGCACCACCGGCTTCCCCAAGGGCGTGATGTGGCGCCACGAGGACATCTACCGTGTCTTGTTCGGCGGAACCGACTTCGCGACGGGCGAATTCGTCAAGGACGAGTACGACCTCGCCAAGGCTGCCGCCGCCAACCCGCCGATGATCCGCTACCCGATCCCGCCGATGATCCACGGCGCGACGCAGTCGGCCACCTGGATGTCGCTCTTTTCGGGCCAAACCACCGTTCTGGCACCGGAATTCAACGCCGACGAAGTTTGGCGGATGATTCACGAACACAAGGTGAACCTGCTGTTCTTCACCGGCGACGCGATGGCCCGCCCGCTGCTGGATGCACTGCTGAAGGACAACGACTACGACGTGTCGTCGCTGTTCCTGCTGGCCAGCACCGCGGCGCTGTTCTCGCCGAGCATCAAGGAGAAGCTGCTCGAGCTGTTGCCCAACCGGGTCATCACCGACTCGATCGGCTCCTCGGAGACCGGCTTTGGTGGCACCAGCATCGTCGCCAAGGACGCCCCGCACAGCGGTGGTCCCCGGGTGACGATCGACCACCGCACCGTCGTCCTCGACGACGAGGGCAACGAGGTGCAGCCCGGGTCGGGCGTGCGCGGCTTCATCGCCAAGAAGGGCAACATCCCGGTCGGCTACTACAAGGACGAGAAGAAGACCGCCGAGACGTTCCAGACCATCAACGGGGTGCGTTACGCGATCCCCGGCGACTACGCGGTGGTCGAGGAGGACGGCTCGGTGACCATGCTGGGTCGCGGTTCGGTGTCGATCAACAGCGGCGGCGAGAAGATCTATCCCGAAGAGGTCGAGGCGGCGTTGAAGGGCCATCCCGACGTTTTCGACGCCCTGGTGGTCGGTGTGCCCGATCCCCGTTATGGCCAGCATGTGGCGGCCGTTGTGCACGCCCGCCCCGGGTGCCGGCCGTCGTTGGCCGAGCTGGATAGTTTCGTGCGCTCGGAGATCGCTGGATACAAAGTGCCGCGCAGCCTTTGGCTGGTCGACGAGGTGAAGCGGTCGCCGGCTGGCAAGCCCGACTACCGCTGGGCCAAGGAGCAGACCGAGGAGCGGCCCGCCGACGAGGTGCACGCCAGCCACGCGACGACGGGCGCTTGATCAGCTTTCGCTAATGTCGATCGCGATGACGATCGACGTGTGGATGCAGCACCCGACTCTGCGGTTCCTGCGCAGCGACATGTTGGCTTCGCTCCGGCGCTGGACCGGTGGCGCAATCCCGGACACCGACATCCCGATCGAGGCGACGATCGCTTCGATGGACAGCGCCGGCGTCGATCTGGGCCTGCTCAGCGCGTGGCGCGGCCCGAACGGTCAGGACCTGGTATCCAATGACGAGGTCGCCGAATGGGTCCGGTTGCACCCCAACAGGTTTGCCGGCCTGGCCACGGTCGACCTGGATCATCCGATGGCGGCCGTCCGCGAGCTGCGCCGCCGGGTGGGTGACGACAGGTTCGTCGGCCTGCGGGTGGTGCCCTGGCTGTGGAACGCACCGCCGACCGACCGCCGCTACTATCCGCTGTTCGCCGAGTGCGTGCAGTTGGGTGTTCCGTTCTGTACGCAGGTCGGTCACACCGGCCCGCTGCGGCCTTCGGAGACGGGACGCCCGATTCCCTACATCGACCAGGTGGCCCTCGACTTCCCCGAACTGGTCATCGTGTGCGGTCACGTCGGCTACCCGTGGACCGAGGAGATGGTCGCCGTCGCCCGCAAGCACGAGAACGTGTACGTCGACACCAGTGCTTACACCATCAAGCGGCTCCCGCAAGAACTGATCAGCTTCATGAAAACCGGTACGGGACAACGCAAAGTCCTGTTCGGCACCAACTACCCGATGATCGCCCACGGACACGCCCTGGCCGGGCTCGACGAACTCGGCCTCACCGACGAGGCACGCCGCGACTTCCTGCGCGGCAACGCCGAGCGCGTCTTCACCTTCGCCAACCGAAAGGCAGACATATGAACGGCGCCCAGGCTCTGATCAACACTTTGGTCGACGGCGGCGTCGACGTGTGCTTCTCCAACCCCGGTACGTCGGAGATGCACTTCGTCGCGGCGCTGGACACCGTCCCACGCATGCGGGGCGTGCTGGCCCTGTTCGAGGGGGTGGCCACGGGCGCGGCCGACGGTTACGCGCGGATGGCCGACAAGCCGGCGGCGGTGCTGCTGCACCTCGGCCCCGGCCTGGGCAACGGGCTGGCCAACCTGCACAACGCGCGACGCGCCCACGTGCCGATGGTGGTAGTGGTCGGCGACCACGCCACCTACCACAAGAAGTACGACGCCCCACTGGAATCCGACATCGATGCACTCGCCGGCACCGTCTCGGGCTGGGTGCGCCGCAGCACTGACGTCGGCGACGTCGGGGCCGATGCCGCCGAGGCGATCGCGGCGAGCCGGGCGGGCTGCTACATCTCGACGCTGATCCTGCCGGCCGACACATCCTGGTCCGACGGCGGTGAGACCGCCTCCGTGCCAACGTATTCCGCCGACGCCACGGTGGATGTGGGGCCGGCGGCCGAGGTGCTGCGCTCCGGAGAACCGACGATGCTGCTGATCGGTGGAGACGCCACGCGGGCACCGGGGCTGGCCGCGGCCGCGCGGATCGCCGAGGCGACCGGGGCGCGCTGGTTGTGCGAGACGTTCCCGACGCGGCTGGAACGCGGCGCCGGCGTCCCCGCCGTCGAACGGCTCCAATACTTCGCCGAGGCCGCCGCGGCGCAACTAGACGGTGTCAAACATCTGGTGCTGGCGGGCGCCAAGTCGCCGGTGTCGTTCTTCGCCTACCCGGGGATGCCCAGCGACCTGGTGCCGGCCGGCTGCGAAGTGCATATGCTCGCCGAATACAGCGGTGCCGCAGCCGCTTTGGCCGCACTGGCCGACGAGGTGGCCCCGGGGACGGTCGCCCCGGTGGCCGCTGCGTCGCGTCCGCAGCTGCCCACCGGTCCGCTGACGTCCGCAGCGGTGGCCGACGTGGTCGGCGCGCTACTGCCGGAACGGGCGGTCGTCGTCGACGAGGCGAACACCTCAGGGGTGACGCTTCCTGCCGCCACCGCCGGCGCCCCGGCCCATGACTGGTTGACGCTGACCGGCGGCGCTATCGGCTACGGCATCCCGACGGCGGTCGGTGCGGCGGTCGGCGCGCCGGACCGTCCGGTGTTGTGTCTGCAATCGGACGGGTCCGCGATGTACACGATTTCGGGATTGTGGACACAGGCCCGCGAGAACCTGAACGTCACCACCGTCATCTACAACAACAGCGCCTACGACATTCTGCGGATCGAGTTGCAACGCGTCGGCGCCGGATCCACCCCGGGTCCGAAAGCGCTCGATTTGCTTGATTTATCCCGTCCCGCAATGGATTTCGTCAAGATCGCCGAGGGCATGGGGGTTCCGGCGCGGCGGGTCGGCACCGCGGAGGAGCTCGCCGACGCCCTGCGCGCGGCCTTCAGCGAGCCAGGACCGCACCTGATCGATGCGATAGTGCCGTCACTGCTCGGGTGACACAAGTTCGGGAAGGTGGCCGACCAGCCAGTCCGTCAGCCGGTTCAGCACATCGACTCCGGCGTCGAACGTCTGCGCCTCGGCGGCCAGGGCCAGGCCCACGTTCCCGGTACTCGCGGCCGCCATCCCGAATTGCCGCACCAGGTAGTCACGCCCCGTACGGCCGGGACCCCAACCGCCCTTCGCGGCCATGCCTTTGCCGGCCAGCCCCCAGCGGTGACCGGCGGTGAGGCGCTGCATCAGGTCGATGACGGGGGAGGCGCCGGGGATGCCCGGCAGCTGCGCGGCGAATTGCGCCTGTCGGGCCAGCGACCAGTCGGTTTGGCCGAATGGAGTGAAACCGGGCCGAACCCGCTGCGACTCGACGACGGTGGCGTTGTCCCCGCATTCCGAGATGACGGCCTGCACCTGCCGGGCCGCGGCCTCGCCCAGCTGGGACCACAACTCCTCAGAGGCGGCGTTGTCGGATTCGGTAATCGCCTTGACTGCCAAGTCTTCTGCGCCTTCCCGAGCATTGCGCAGCGCCGCGATCGCCAGCGGCACTTTGATCGTCGACCAGGCGACGCCGGTCGCCCACGAGCCAAGCGAATAGACCTCGTCCGCAGCCGCGATGGCGATACCGACGGTCGCCGGGACTTTGCCGGAAAACTCGTCGAAGCTCGCGCGCAGCGCTACCGGCGAATCGGCCATACCGGATCGCCGCATTCGACTCCGTCCGCCGACAACTGTCGTTTGAGCACCTTGAAGGTCGCCGTGCGCGGCATTTCGGCGCTGATGCGGACGTACGACGGCCACTGCTTGGGCCCGAGGTCCGGTTGCTCGGCCAGGAAGGCACGGAATTTCTCGGCGTCGAATTCGGTGCCGTGCGCCATCACCAGCGCGGCCATCACCTGGTCGCCGACCACCGGATCGGGCACCGGATACACCGCTACCTCCGTCACGTCGGGGTACCTCAGCAACACCCGCTCGATCGGCGCGGTCCCGAGATTTTCGCCGTCGACCCGCATCCAATCGCCAAGCCGCCCCGCGAAATACGCATAGCCGTCCACATCGCGGTAGGCGAGGTCGCCACTGTGATAGATGCCGCCGGCCATCCGCTCGGCGTTGGCGGCCTCGTCGTTGTAGTAGCCCTCGAAGCCGCCGGCCCCGGTGGTGTTCACCAGTTCGCCGGCGACCCCCGGCGGGCAGGGCTCGCCGGTTTCCGGGTCGATGATCTGCACCCCTTCGGGTAGCGGGCCCAGTGAGCCGGCCGGGGTGTCCGGGGTGCGGGCGATGGCCACTCCGAGCTCGGTCGAACCGAAACCGTCCTGAACCAGGCAGCCGAACCTCCGTCCGAACCGCTCGATGTCTCTGGGCACGCCCTCGTTGCCGTACACCGCCCGCAGCGGGTTGTCCGCGTCGTCGGGCTGCTCGGGTGTGGTGAGCACATACGACAGCGGCTTGCCAACGTAGTTGGCGTAGGTGGCGCGGTAGCGGCGCACGTCGGGCAGGAAGTTGGACGCAGAGAACTTGCGCCGCAACGCCATTGATCCGCGGCAGGCCACCGACACAGCCCAGCCGACCAGCAGCGCATTGGAATGGAACAACGGCATCGACACATAGCAGACGTCGGCGGCGCCGAGATTGAAGCGCAGGGTAATCCCCGCGCCGGCCGTCGCGACCTTGCCGTGGCTGACCTTCACCGCCTTGGGCTCACCGCTGGTGCCCGAGGTGAAGATCAGCATGAAAAGGTCCGCGGGCGTAGCGGATCGGAAATGCAGCTGGGCATCCCGTTGTGCGGCCAGCTCGTCGGCCCACCCGGCGGAGTCGACGTTGACGTGGCCGATATCACCCAGTGCCGCAGCAGATTTCGAATCAGTCAGCACGAGCTGGCAGTCGGCGTGGCTGATGTCACGGGCCAGCGACGCGCCGCGGCGCACCGGATTGAGTCCTACCGGCACGATCCCGGACAGCCCGGCGGCGACCAGCATCGCCGAGAAGAACGGTGTGTTTTCCAGCAGGACGCCGACATGCGGCGGCCGTGCCGGGTCGAGGCGTTCGCGCAGTGCGGCCGCCATAGCGGCGCCGTGCCGGAGGTGGTCGCGCCAGCTGGTGAATGAGTCCTCGAAATAGACACCGCGATCATCGATTTCGGCCAGCGGCCGCAGCAGGCCGGTGACCGTCGGCGCGGTTGGAATAGGTTGGTTAGGCAGGGGTTTCCGCCAATTCGCGACCGATCCGGCGCAGTTGCCCGGTGGCACCGCCGAGCGCGAACTCGGTCTCTTTGGCGGCCAGGAAATAGCGGTGTACCGGGTGATCGGTGTCGACGCCGACGCCGCCGTGCACGTGCACGATGGTGTGGGCCACCCGGTGTCCGGCGTCGGCGGCCCAGAACGCCGCGGAGGCCACGTCGATTTCCGCGGGGATGTCCTCAGAGACCCGCCAGGCGGCCTGGGTCAGCGTCAGCCGCAATCCCTTGACGTCGATATACCCGTCGGCCAGCCGCTGCCCCACCGCCTGGAAGCTGCCGATCGGGCGGTCGAATTGCTCACGGGTGCGGGCGTATTCGGCGGTCATCTGCAATCCACGCTCGAGCACTCCCAGCTGGAACGCGCTGCGGCCCAGCGTGGAAATCGTACGAAGCCAGGGAACGATTTCGCCGCCGCCGACCTGGCGCGCGGCGTCGACCTCGGTCCCGTCCAGCGCCAAGTGTCCGACGCTGCCCAGGCCGGTGGTGTCCAGCGCCGTCACCGTGACCCCCGGGTCATCGGCGGCGACCAGGAAAACGGCTGTGCCGGAATCGCTTTCGGCAGGAACCAGAAACGCGTCCGCCACCGGGCCATAAAAGACCTGAGTCCGACTGCCGGTGAGTCGGAAGCCGGCGCCGGAGGGGGCCGCCTGCACCGGACCCTCGCCCATCTCGCCGTCCAGGGCCACGGTCAGGATCTTCCCGCCGTTGACCGCCGGCACGCCCCAGCTTTGCTGCAGTTCCTCGGAACCGAACCGGGCCAGCGCCCCGGCGGCCAGCACCACCGACTCCAGGTAGGGCACCGCGGCCAGTTGGTGTCCGAGTGCCACCAGGATCGCAACCTGCTCGAGGACCCCGAAGCCGTCGCCGCCCAACTGGGTGGCGGTCGCGCTGGTCAGGATGTCGCTGTCGATGAGCTTGCCCCACAGCTGACGGTCGAACCGCTGATCCAGCTTGTCCAACTCACGTTGATGCTCGTTGGTGCACACCGAGTCGACGATGGTGTCGACCAGGCCACCGAGGTCGTTGGCGGCTTCGGTTGTCGTGAAATCCATCGATTCCCGTCCTTTTGGAATTCCATTGAGAAGTTTCAGCGGTTGGCTCGGGGCAGTCCGAGCGCGACCATGCCGATGATGTCGCGCTGGACTTCGTTGGTGCCGCCGCCGAAGGTCAGGATCAGGCACGCCCGGTGCATCCGCTCCACTCGGCCGCGCAGTAGCGCGCCGGGGGAGTCTTGACGCAGCGTCGCGGCGGTACCCAGCACCTCCATCAGCAGCCGGTAGGCCTCGGTGGCCAGTTCGGTACCAAAGACTTTGGCCGCCGACGCGTCGGCCGGCGACAAAGTGGCACTGTCCGATGACGCCAGTTCCCAGTTGATCAGCTTGAGCACCTCGGCCTTGGCGTGTACGCGCGCCAGGTTGAGCTGCACCCACTCCGAGTCGATCAGCCGGGCCCCGCTGGAGTCCTTCGTGTTCTGCGCCCACTCGCGAACCTCGCGCAGGGCCAGGAAGATCGGTTGCGGCGAGACCAGGGCCACCCGCTCGTGGTTGAGCTGGTTGGTCACCAGCTTCCAGCCGCCGTTCTCCTCGCCGATCAGGTTGGTCACCGGGACGCGCACGTCGGAGTAATAGGTGGCGCTGGTGTCCACGCCGGCCATGGTGTGCACCGGTGTCCAGGAAAAGCCCTCCGCCGTCGTCGGCACGGCCAGCATCGAAATGCCGCGATGCTTCTTGGCCTCCGGGTTGGTACGCACCGCCAGCCACACCCAGTCCGCGTACGCGATCAGGCTGGTCCACATCTTCTG
>NZ_DATJYB010000472.1:0-5781 GCF_035499775.1 Mycobacterium sp.
AAGCACACGCAATACGCGGTTGGAGCGTTCAAGTTCTAGGACCTGAGGCACTGCCTACATCGTCAGCTGCGGCAGGGTACGAGCGAGTCCCACCAGTCGAGTCCACGAAGTGACCTCGTGCAGACAATGGGGTCGGAAAACCGGACCACGGAGTAGCCGGAACCATTCGAGGAGCGTGATGCGAGGCCGCAACTCCTAAGCAGTCAACTCGAGGACGCTCTCCTCCCGCGCGGCGTGGAGGCTCGAATGACTAGATGTCTGCTGCAAGCGGCTCGCTGATGGTTGCTTGAAGCCCGACATATAGCCTGTCGGAATGACGGCTGATGAGGGCGACTCTGCGCATCGACTGCGATCGATCACGCGTACACCCACTCAGCTTCGCACCCTGAATGCAGCGCTCGCACTGTTCGCGGAGCACGGGGTCAGCGGAACGTCGCTGAAGATGATTGCCGAGGCTACCGGCGTGACCAAAGCAGCGATCTTCTACCAGTTTAAGACCAAGGACGACCTGGTTCTCGCGGTAGCAGAAATGGAGCTGGTCCCGCTCGAGGAAGCCGTCGAGAGGGCAGAACGCCAGACGTCGCGGGCGCGGGCGCGGGACGCCCTGCTCCGGGAGGTTATCGACATGGCTGTCGATCGACGCCATTTCGTGAGCGCGCTCCAAAACGACCCGGTGATGATCCGTATGCTCGCCAATCACGAGCCGCTCGCTGAACTCATGGAGCGAGCCTATGCCCTGATCCTCCAAGACGGCCGGCTGCGCTCCCGGGTGCGGATAGCGATTATGGGTGCGATGATCGGGGCTGCGGTCGTGCACCCTCTTGTCGCCAATATCGACGATAAGACGCTTCGCAGGGAGCTCCGGTCCGCCACGCGGCGTCTCTATGGCATCAACGTGTAGACGAACCTTCGGTCCCAGGGACTTCTCGGCTGTGAGTCCACGCTGCACGGTGCGGGGCTGGGGGTAGCGACTCCGACGTTGCACGTGATCCTAGGTTGGTCGAGGTCGAAGGGTCGTCGCTACGTGGCTTACGTCGCCGCTCGGCGCGAACGTCGCGCCACGATCCGGGACACCACCCACTCGGTGCCGAGTCCGTCGACACCATGCGACACCTGACGACTGACATTCGTCGGTGTTCCGTCCGGATTCACGAAGAGCTCATGCATGCCCCGACAGTACGGGTCTGACCCCGCAGATTGAACCTGAACGAGGCAGGTGCTCGTACGTTTGCCTCTCGATCTCGTTGAGATCGACCACCGGTTTGCCTCGTACCGGAAAGGCTTGGGCCGACGTCCCCCGCGCCGGCGCGGCACTCAGATCCCAGCCGCAGGCGGCGTATTCGGTGGCTGCAACTGGTCTTGGGCGTGGCGGGGGACTCGGGCGTGTGATGGCGCCTCGTCAGAAAGCTGATGCAATATGCCCGAGCGGGTGCAGCGCCGCGGTTGTTGCCCTCAACCCTGTGACAGCACCGTCGGATCTCCGGGTGGAGCATCTCGATCACCCGTTGGGGTGTCGCTCCAAGACCGAGGATGTCCTGGCACCTTTCCCGATGGCTCGAGAGACAACTCGCGTATCGACTTGAGCTCGATGGACGCGCGATGCCGGTCGTGCGCTCGAGCCAATCTGTTCTCATTTCCGTGGCCAGGCAGCCCGGTGCAGTCCCGGCAGCGACTGAGGTAGCGGGTGACGGTATGGACTGACGCTGGGGAGTGCGCCTGGTCGCGGCCGTGCGAACTTGAGGTCGGGCTTCTCGAGGTGCCTCACGTGGGCCGAGGCAACGCACGACTGTCCTTACGGCCGCATCACACCGTCGTGGCGAATCGCCCAAGGGATCTTCGAGATCGAGGTCACGATTCCTCCGGGCACAACAGCCAACATCGTGCTTCCGGATGGGACGAGCGCGCTGCGCACCTCCGGTACATGGCGTTACCAGTGCGAGGACATCGATGCTTAGACCGCGATTGACTACCCAGGTCGACTCTTCGGGTGTGCGTCAGGCAAGGTCGACGGCAACCGGACTGGACCGTCAACGAGGCGCTCAGGGGCCATCAGCAAGATCAACTACTCAGACAACCCGAGTCGATCGGGCTTAGTGCGAGCCTCGTGAGCAGCGAATGTCAGACATGATCTTGGATCACAATAGCCTCTCGGCTAGGCTACGAACCACACCCCGCCGTATATTGGATCAAGCTGTGGCCAACAGATAAAGGGAGCGTAATGAGCGAGTCCGACGAGACGATCCAGAAGGTGCTGGAGGTCCGCAAGGTCAACGTGGACTATGAGGAGCAGCAAGCGGCCGCCCCGTTGGATATCCCGGTGGATCTGCACAACTTCACAAAGTTCCCCGTCGTTGACCCGCCCGGAACGCACAAGCCGGTGGGCTCCGACACCCGGGGGGAGATCCAGCTCGGGTCCAGCCCGGAGCTCCCGGACTACAGCGGCCCGTTCAAGGCTGATCTGCGGTTCTCGGACTTCTCCAACCAGGCCTTGGTCGACATGATCGCGATGAGCGACGAGTACTACCGGGTGTGCGTGCAGGCGTGGGCGGATGAGACCGCCAAGCGGTACGGGCCGGAGTTGATGCGGGAGATCCAAGCCGAAGCCTGGTCGACCATCGTCCTGCCACAGCTCGCGGCGATGCTCACCGAGTGGATGCCGATCTCGGCGGAGCGGGCTGAGGCTCTCACCGCGGAGGTGTCGGCCGATGTCGCGGCGCGGCAGGCCGACGGTGGTGTTGTCACGATCAACCCGTTCAGAGCCGAGCCGGGCTACGTCGAGCTGCCCAAGGACCAGCTGGTGAAGCTGGCGTTGGGCAGTCACGAGTTTCTCCTGACGGCCATCGAAGGATGGGCCGGTGACATCGTGATCCGCTACGGGCTGGACGTCATGTTCGACTTCCAGTGGGAGTTGTGGAGCGAAAAAGTGCTTCCCGCGGTACGCGCCCTCAAAGCCCGGTGGATGAAGATCGGAGACGGCACCGTCGAAGCATTCATCAAAGACGTCCAGATCGACGCCTCCTCCTTTCCCGGCAAAGCCTTCGATCTCACCTTCGAGATGCCGGAGCCCGACGTTGGGATCATGACCTACAACAAGTGCATCCAGGTCAACCAGTGGGAATCGCTCGGACGCCCCGATATCGCGGAGAAATCCGCTCACGTCACCTGTCCGGCCTCGATCATCGAGACCGCCAAGATGTACAACCCGAACATCAAAGTCGAGATCCTCGCCATCCCACCTCGGGTCAGCACCGAGCACGTTTGCTGCAAATGGCGACTGTCCATGAGAGACGCCTCCGATCCCGAGTACGTCGAACCGACCGCGACTCCATAGGCGCGCCAAGACCGCTGCTCTCGTTGGTGCGGACGACGACGACCAGGCCGTCTTGCATCGATCGGGTGTCGACGATCTCTGCGAATAGCTCAGTTCTGCCGGCTGAAGATTCTCAGGAAGAAGAGGAACACGTTCAGGGCGTCGAGGAAGATCGACGCCGCAGTCAACGGGGCTGAGGCGAGGTCACCGCCCCGGCGAAGCCGCTGGAAGTCGAACATGGTCAGACCTGCGAAGATCACCAGCCCGGCAATGGCATAGATCAGCGAACCGTTTGGCAACTGGAAGAGGATCGCGACGATGCCGAACAGGATCAGCGCGATCAGGCCCCAGAAAGACACCCGCCCGAGCGCCGAGAGGTCTCGTCTTGTTGCGTAACCGACCGCGCCGAGAGCAGTCATGAACAACGCGGTGGCCGCGCCCGCCTGCCACACGACCTGCGGGTTCGTACTTGCGTAGTAGGCGATGGTCGGCGCGGTGCCGAGGCCGACCAATAGGCCGAAGCCGAACAGCAGACCAATTGCCGCAGAGCTTGCGCTGCGGACCGCGGGCCGCATCGCTATCAGGCAGGCTAGAGAGGCGATGAACCAAATCCATCCCCAGCCGTAGGACAGCGATCGACCGAGATACGCCCCGAGCGCGAAGAAGCCAGTCGTGATGGCGACCAGCCACATCGTCTGGCCGAAGAGCGTTCGCGTGTCAACGACGCCGCGAAAACCAGCGACGCCTCCTTCGTAGGTTGTGGATCCGCCCATTTTTCGCTCCTATTGCCGAGGACTGACGCTGGCGAGGGTCAGCCGCCAGACCAAGAACGCCCAGCATTGTGCAGGACTCCGGATTCAATAGTGGGCCGCCTGTGGATCTTCAGGTATGGCCGGAAGGGCCGAAGCTCTCCCGTCGCGTTGGGCTGAGGACACAACGCCCCTCCGTCGCAATCACACATAGCCAGCACGCTGCGCGAACTTCAACCCAACCCACCCGACCGGGATCGCTAACCAGAAGGTCATCAGCCGATAGATCAACACAGCTGAGGCTGCCGCACCGACGGGCATCCCCAGCGCGGACAGTCCAGCAATCAATGCGGCTTCAAGGGCACCAAGACCCCCGGGGACTGGGGCAGCGCTGGATAGGAGGTGGGCTCCGAAGTACACGGCACCGACCTGGGCCAACGGAAGGTCACCACCGACCGCATGCACGCACAACGCGAAGGCAACGACTTGGACAATCGGCCCGCCCAGGGCACCCACGACGACGAGCGAGAGGTGCTGAGGGCTCTTCGCCACCTCGGCGATGGTGATGCCGGCTGAACGCACAAAACCCCAGATCTTGTCCCGGAAGTAGCGGCGACCTCGCTGAGTGAGCCCGAAGACAGCGCAAGCGGCCAAGGCGAGACTGACCAGCAGCAACAACTGGTGCCGTCCCACGCTGAGGTGCACGGTGGTGCTGCGACCGCTCCGGGCCAGGAAGACCGAAACGAGCATGAGATTCGCTGCGATACCGGCGAGGGACTGCAGGCCGACCGAACCGGTTGCCGCTCCGGTATCGACGCCGGCGCGCTGCAAATAGCGGAAGTTGAGCGCCATACCGCCGACGTTATGGGGGGTGACCCGGTTGAGGAATGACCCCCCGAGTTGCACCAAGTAGGTGGGCCCGAAGGGTAACTGTGCAGGGATCGCGCCAAGCTGCAGGACGGTGGAGAACACCTGAGCCACGAAGATCGCGGGTACGACGGCAAGCAAGATCCACCAGTTCGCGCCGCGGAGGGCGGCGGCCGCCGCTCCAGCGTTAGCGAGTTGAGGCAGAACCAGATAGATGACCGCAAACGCGCCCAGCATTGTCAACGCTCGCTTCGCTGTGAACCGGGCGAGCGGTGCCAGTGGGGCGACCGGCACCGGATCCGCGGAGGTCACCGCCGCGCGCAGATCTCCGAGCAGGTCCGGACGGCCCCCTGGTTGCAGCCTGCGACCCCGCCTTCCGGCGGGTGTCGCGCCGGTGCGGCGCCGGTCGTGCTGCCGGACTTTCACCCGGGTTTCCCCCAGCAGTGCCAGTGGCTGCAGGTACGCGGCCGCGGCGGCAACGGCTTCGGGGCCGAGCCCGGCGATTGCGGAGGCAACGGATCGCTGCACCCCGAACTGGGTCGCGAGCGATGCGAGCAGCTCGGCGACGTCGGAGGCAAGCTGGCGGTCGGAGGCACCGAGCTCGGCCAGAGCCAGACCGGTGAGCCAGGCCTTACCCTGGCCGTCAACAAGGACGTTGTCGGTCCGCAGGAGTCGATGGGCCAGGCGATGCTGGCGAAGCAGTGCCACGCTGTGCCACAAATCGGCGAGCGTGGCATCGGAAACAGCCTCAGCGGAAAGGAGATCGAGGCGGCGCCCGCCGACGTCGAGAAAGGCGACGAGAGCCGCGAGGTGTCCCTGCCGTTCAGACACCGGATAGGCCACGACCGGTTCAGG
>NZ_DATJYB010000473.1:0-3088 GCF_035499775.1 Mycobacterium sp.
CGGGTGTTGTTCCCGAACACCGCCGGCAACTTCGATGCGGCCATCGCCTCCGTCGGCCATCGTGGGCCGGGCGAAGCCGAGCTGGCCAGCCCGATGTTCGCCGACAATCCGGCGCCGCTGCTGATGGCGGCCGCCCACGCCGCAGCGGCACCCGCCGAGCCGGCGCCGCCGACCAATCTGGCCCGGCGGGTAGCCGACAATGCCCGCAGTTCAAGGGAATTGGCTCACGACACCACACTGCGGTTCACGCATGAGCTTCGGATGGCGTTGCGCGAGCTGGGATCTCGGCGGGTGGCGGCGGACCTGATCGACGTCGTCGACGACGTGTACTACCTGACGTGCGACGAAGTGGTCACCATGCCGGCCGACGCGCGGCTGCGGATCAAACGCCGTCGCAGCGAGCGGGACCGACTGCAGGCGCAGCACCCACCCGACGTCGTCGACCTGACCTGGACGCCGGTGGACCAGGGTCCGACTAGCTGAGCAGATCTCCCAGCGGCGACTGCGGATCGGCCAGCTTGTCGGCATCGACCGGAGACTTCGACCGGATCAGGGCTTTCACGTCGTCGAGCACGTCCCATATGTTGACGTTCATCCCCGCCAGCACCCGGCTTTCGCCGTCGAGCCAGAACGCGACGAATTCTCGGCCGGCCACGTCGCCGCGGAAGACCACCCGGTCGAAGCTGGGCGCGTGCCCGGCATACTCCATCCCCAGGTCGTACTGATCGGTGAAAAAGTAAGGCAACTCGTCGTATTCGCCTGGCTTGCCGAGCATTCCGGCCACCGCCACCGCGGGTTGCTTGAGTGCGTTGGCCCAGTGCTCGGTGCGGATCCGGGTGCCGAACAGCGGGTGTACGGCGGCGGCGATGTCGCCGACCGCGTAGATGTCGGGGTCGCTGCTGCGCAGCGACGCATCGACCGCCACGCCGCCGTCGCTCATGGACAGCCCGGCCTGCTCGGCGAGTTCGATGTTGGGCTGCGCGCCGACGGCGACCAGCACGTTGTCAGCGGCCACCGTCGACCCGTCGCGCAGCTTGAGCCCGGTGGCCCTGTCCGCCTTGGTCTCGATCTCTTCGACCTGCGCCTCGAGCCGTAGGTCCACCCCGTGGTCGCGATGCAGGGTGGCGAACACTTCGCCGACCGTTTCGCCGAGCGCGGCCAGCAGCGGCTGTTTGGCGGTCTCGACGACGGTGACGTTGACGCCACGCTGACGGGCACTGGCGGCCACCTCCAGCCCGATCCAGCCGGCACCCACCACCGCCAGCGAACTCCCGTCGGCCAGAACGGAGTTCAGTGCCGCGGCGTCACCGAACGTACGCAGATAGTGGACCCCGGCGGCGTCGGATCCCGGTATCGGCGGGCGCCGCGATGCGGACCCGGTCGCCAGCAGCAGTTTGTCGTAGCTCACTGTGGCGTCGTCGGGCAAACCGATGGTGTGTGCGGCGGGTTCCAACGACGACACTCGCGTGCCCAGTTTCAAATCGACGCTGTGGTCGCGGTACCAGTCGGAGGTGTGCACGGTGAAATCGCTGAGCGATTTCTTGCCGGCCAGATACTCCTTGGACAGCGGAGGGCGTTCGTAGGGCAGGTGATCCTCTTCGCAGCAGAGAATGATGTGGCCGTCGAAGTCGTTGTCGCACAATGCTTCTGCTGCCTTGGCCCCAGCAAGTCCGCCGCCAACGATGACGAATGTGGTCGAGCTGGCCATGGTGCTGCTCCATTCTGTTGTCAACGTCGCCAGCCTACTCGGCCGGGCTCGGCTCAAAGGTTCGCGCAGCTCAACCCGTCAACTGCCGGCGCACCTCGTCGTCCAGCGACGCCCGCACCAAGGCGGCAGCCAGGCGCGCGTTGGCTCGCGGGGCCAGCGCGGCCAGCTTCGTCGGGGCAGTGGGCAGGCCGAGCTGCCGTGCCGCGCTGGTGGCCCGGTCGTCGAAGTACGGCCGCACCCAGGTCCAGACGTCTTGGACTTCGCGCAGGTAGATATCGGCGCCCGTGTCGCCAATCCCCTTGAATTGCTTGATCATCCGTTTGGCGGCATGGACGTCGTGCTTGCTGCGGTCGGCGATCCCGCGCAGGTCACCGGCGTACTCGTTGCGGACGTGCTCGGCGATGTCGGTCAGCCGGGTGGCCGAGCTTTCGTCGTAGCGCACGTAGTGCGCGCGCCCGAACGCGCTGATCATGGTGCGCCGGTCGGATGCCAGCACCGATTTCGGGGTGCGCAGGCCCGCGCCGAACAACTCCCGCGCGGCGCGCATCGCGGTTGCGGCGTCGATCGGCTTGCTGGCCAGCATGCACAGCACCAGCAGCTGGAACAGCGGCATCGGCTTGTCGTTGAGCCGGATTCCCGCCTCGGCCGCGTACGTGGTGCCGGCCACCTGGAGCAGCCGTCGGGTGAGTTGCCCGGACCCGTCTTTGCTCATGAGCCACCGCGTACCCGCAGCGCACCCCGGCAAACCTATTTGGGCGGCAGGCTGCGCGCGTAGTCCACGCCCCGGGTCACCCAACCCTGCAGCTGCCGTTTGGTTTTGATGCCGTCGGCGTCGACACGTAACCAGCCCCTCGTCTGCCGGCCCGCCATCACCATGGGGGTGACGTGGGCGCGGGTCAGCAGCTTCTCCGTCTCCTCCGGCGGTACCCGCACCATCAGCCCGCCATGGCCGCTGGCGGCGACCGACATGTTGCCGTTGATCAGGAAAGCCAGCCCACCGAACATCCGCTTCTCGTCGACACCACGCTCGGAGCCCAGAAGTTCGCGGATGCGGTTGGCCAGGTCTTCGTCGTATGCCATCAGTCCAGGTCGACGCGAATGGTGAGCAGGTCGGTGGCCATGACGCGCACCACTGCGCTGTTGGCCCGGGGCAGTTTGCGCAGCCGCTGTTTCGCGTCATCGTCGGGCAGTAGGTGCGCGGTTCCGTTGCGCCACTTGCCGCCGACTCGCAGCCGGACGGCCGGGTTGGCCTTGATGTTGCGGACGTAGTCCGAATGCTCGCCGTGTTCGGAGACCATCCAGAACTGGTTGTCGATCACCTTTCCTCCGACGGCGGTGCGCCGTGGCTGTCCCGACTTACGTCCGGTGGTTTCGAGCATC
>NZ_DATJYB010000474.1:0-8733 GCF_035499775.1 Mycobacterium sp.
CGTATCGGCCGCTCTAGAGGTGGCACGCCGTCCGGAGAACGCCGGCAAGCTCATCGTCGTCGTGCTCCCCAGCTTCGGCGAGCGATACCTGAGCACCGTGCTGTTCTCCAACCTGAGCGACTAACCATGCTGGCAGCAATACGGCGCGACATAGAGGTGGCCAGGGAGCGAGATCCGGCCAAGCCCACCGTGCTCGAGGTCGTCTTCGCCTACCCGGGCGTGCACGCGGTGTGGGGTCACCGCATCAGTCACGGGCTGTGGAATCGCGGCTCCAAGGTGCTGGCGCGGGTGGTCGCCGAGCTCACCCGGATTCTGACGGGCGTCGACATCCATCCCGGTGCGCTGCTGGGCCCCGGCCTGTTCATCGACCACGCGACCGGCGTGGTGATCGGAGAAACCGCCGAGGTCGGCGAGGACGTCACGCTCTTCCACGGCGTCACCCTCGGCGGCACCGGCAGGGATACCGGCAAGCGCCACCCCACCATCGGCGATCGAGTGGTCATCGGCGCCGGAGCCAAGGTGCTCGGTGCGATCAAGATCGGCGACGACAGCCGGATCGGCGCGAACTCGGTCGTGGTCAAAGAGGTTCCCTCGGGCTCCGTGGTGGTCGGGGTGCCCGGCCAGATCATCAGCCAGCCCGGCAAAGCCAGGGAGGACGACTCACTGCTGCCCGACCTAGTGGGTGTCAGCCTGCAATCCCTGCTCACCCGGGTGGCCAGGCTGGAAGGCAACGGCGATGGCCAACAAGGCGACCGCGTCATCCGGCCACCGGAAGGCGGAGTGTGGCATGGCGACGACTTCTCGATCTGAAGCGGCTTAAGTGAGTGCCGTTCTTCTCGCCGTGACCGCAACCGTCGCCGCGTTGGGCATCGCCACCGCGATCGGTGTGGTGGTCAATCGACGGTCGGGCGTATTGCGGGAAACCGCCGCCGAACCCGAGCAGGACACCTCGAGCCTCGGCTTGTCCGATGCGGGGCCGACCGTCGTGCACTTCAGTGCGGAATGGTGTGGTCCGTGTGCCTCGGTCCGTCGCGTGGTCGACCAGGTATGCGCGGATCTGCCCGGGGTAGCCCACGTAGAGATCGACATTGACGCGAACCCCGTTGCCGCCAAGCAGCTTTCGGTACTTTCCCTGCCGACCACGTTCGTCTTCGACGCCGGCGCACGGCAACGATATCGCACCGCGGGCGTGCCGAAGGCGGCCGACCTGCGGACCGCCCTCGAGCCTCTCTTGACCATTTAGGAGCTACACCATGTCAACCGATACCAGCCAAGTAGACGTGCGGGGCCCGCGATTCGCGGCGTGGATCAGCACCGCCGTCTTGGTACTCACGCTGGCCGTCTCGGCTGCCAGCACAACCGCAGCCGCGATCATCCTGAGCGCCCAGGCCGTCGTCTTCGCGATCAGCGCGTGGCGTGGCCCGCGCACCAGCCCCTACGGACTGTTGTTCCGCACGTTCGTCGCACCGCGCCTGGGACCCGTCACCGAACGCGAGCCGGTGCCGCCGCTGAAGTTCGCCCAGTTGGTCGGGCTGATATTCGCCGTGGTCGGGGTAGTCGGGTTCGCCGCCGCGATCCCGCTGCTCGGCGTGGTCGCCACCGCTTTCGCGCTGTTCGCCGCCTTCCTCAATGCCGCTTTCGGCATCTGCCTGGGCTGCCAGCTGTACCCGCTGGTCGCCCGGCTGCGCCGCGTGCCCGCGGCGTAAGCGTCGAATCGTCAACGCATACCGAGGATTCAGAGCACGTTCACCTCGATCAGGGCTACGGTCCTAGGGGTGACTTCACGCCGCCACAGTCACGGACGGAGGTTGTGATGAGCGACGCCTGTGTGCCCCGGAACCCGATCGCGCTGTCTGCGCCGAGTCTCAACCGTGGGGTCGGCTTCACTCACGAGCAGCGGCGGGCGCTGGGGCTTACCGGCCGGCTGCCGTCGGCGGTGCTCACGCTCGAACAACAGGCTGACCGCGTCTGGCGTCAATTGCAAGGCATGGCAACCGATCTGGGCCGCAACCTACTGATGGAGCAGCTGCACTACCGGCACGAAATCCTGTACTTCAAGGTGCTGTCGGAGCATCTGACCGAACTGATGCCGGTGGTGTACACGCCCACGGTCGGCGAGGCCATCCAACGCTTCTCCGATGAATACCGCGGGCAGCGGGGACTGTTTCTGAGCATCGACGAACCCGACGAGATCGCCGAGGCATTTGAGACGTTCGGGTTGGGACCCGACGACGTCGACCTGATCGTGTGCACCGACGCCGAAGCGATTCTGGGGATCGGTGACTGGGGTGTCGGTGGCATCCAGATCGCCGTAGGGAAGTTGGCGCTCTACACCGCCGGTGGCGGTATCGATCCCCGCCGCTGCCTGGCCGTGTCGCTGGACGTCGGCACCGACAACGAACAGCTGCTGCAGGACCCGTTCTACCTCGGTAATCGGCACGGCCGGCGCAGCGGTCCCGAATACGAGGAGTTCGTCAAACGCTACGTCGAGACCGCACACCGGCTATTTCCCCGTGCCATGCTGCATTTCGAGGACTTCGGGCCGATGAACGCGCGGAACATCCTGGATGCCTACGGCGCGAGTTACTGCGTGTTCAACGACGACGTACAGGGAACCGGCGCGGTGGTCGTGGCGGCCATGTACGGCGGATCGAATGTCACCGGTATCCCGATGCGCGATCAGCGAGCGGTCGTCTTCGGCGCCGGCACCGCCGGGATCGGTGTCGCCGATCAGATCCGTGACGCGATGATCGCCCACGGCGCCACCGCCGAGCAGGCCGCGGCGCAGATCTGGCCGATCGACCGCCAAGGCCTGCTGTTCGACGACATGGACGACCTGCGCGATTTCCAGGTGCCCTACTCGAAGAACCGCGACCAACTGGGCGTGGCGGCCGGGGAGCGGGTCGAACTGATCGACGCGATCAAGATGGCGTCGCCCACCATCCTGTTCGGCACCTCGACCGTGTCGGGCGCGTTCACCCGGGAGGTCATCGAAGCGATGACGGCGTCGTGTGAACGTCCGATGATCTTCCCGCTGTCCAACCCGACCTCACGGATGGAAGCCATGCCGGCCGATCTGCTGGACTGGTCGAACGGCAAGGCACTGGTTGCCACCGGCAGCCCGGCCGGCCCGGTCGAATACGACGGCATCGCCTACACCATCGGCCAGGCCAACAACATGCTGGTGTTCCCCGGGATCGGGCTGGGCGTCATCGTATCGGGAGCCCGGCTGGTGACCCAGGGCATGTTGCAGGCTGCAGCGAAAGCCATTGCACAACAGGCCGATCCGACGACTCCCGGCGCTTCCCTGTTACCGGACGTGCAGAACCTGTGCGCCATATCGGCGACGGTCGCCGAGGCCGTCTACCACGCCGCCGTCGCCGAAGGGGTCGCCACCCGAACCCACGACGACATCACCCAAGCCGTCCACGACACGATCTGGGTGCCGACCTACGACTAAGCGATCTCGCGGGCAACGGAGTCAGCTTCCGCCGCCTCCGCCGCAACCACCTCCGCCACAGCCACTTCCACCGCCGCAGCCGCTGCTTCCACCGCCGCAACCGCTGCTGCCTCCACTGCAACCGCTGCTTCCCGCGCTGCAGCCGCTGAATCCTGCGCTGCAGCCGCTGCTTCCTGTGCTGCAGCCGCTGTAATAGCCGCCCGCCCCGCCCATGGTTCCAGCTGTCCAGAGGTTATTCCGTGGTGCCCCGGTGGAGTTCCGCACGATCCTGATGATCGCGACGACCGCGACGACGAAGAACGACAGCGCCCCGACGAGGAGGACAACCAAAATGACCAGAGCGCCGTCCATGTGCCAAGGTTACTCGCGTGCGGTCGTCCGGATCGGCTGTCGCCGAAAGCTAATTCCCGCCACCGCCGCAGCCGCCACCGCCGCAGCCGCTTCCGCCGCCACAGCCGCTGTGCCCACCACCGCAGCCGCTGTGCCCACCGTGGTGTCCGCCGCCGTCACTGTGTCCACTGTGGCCGTGGCCGCCATAATCGCCGCCGCCGTATCCCGCGCCTCCGGCCGACCAGAGGCCGCCGCGCCCTGAGCCGCGCCGCGAGCCGCGTCCGCGGCGCCTGGACCGTCCAAACGACACCAAAAACGCGGCGAGGACCAGAAACACAAAGAGAGTCAAGACCGGAGCGAGGAGAGCGCTACTCATGCGCCAAGGTTACGCGCGCTTTCCGCGCCACATACAGTGATGACGTGCGGCGTCGACGCGAGGACGGATACGGCCGGGCGCGTCTTGCCGCGGCGGAACTCGACCTTCCCGCTCCCGTATTCAAGACGTGCCCCTGGCAGCCCCGGGCCCTCGTGGAAACCGGACTGCGACAGTGGCTTCGCTGCTGCGCACCCGCGCTGCGAGACAACCAAGTGATCGGCATGCCATCGCGCGCGGTCGACGAGGCGTGGCATGGCTTGATCCTGTGCACCGCACGATATTCGGCGTTCTGCGACAAGGCGTACGGCACGTTTCTGCACCACCATCCGGAGGGCAGCGCAACCGCGGGCACCCCCGGCGCCGGCGACCCCGTCGACGAGCAGCTGCGCAGGACCGTCATCGCATGGTCGTTGGTCGCAGCGCCCGACGAACAGTGTGTCCTATGGGATCTCGACGAACGTCTCGGCCTGGACGAGCCCTGGGGCATCGACGTCACCCGAGTCGAGCAGATCCAGGCTGCTGTCGAGAGTCTCGGCCAGTGGGCCTGAGTTCTCCGCTTACCCGACTACGCCATTCTCGGTGACGATCGCGGTGACCAGGTCCGGCGGGGTGACGTCGAAGGCAGGGTTGAAAACGGCGATTCCCTCAGGGGCGGTTGCGATTCCGCCGACGTGCGTGACCTCTGCCGAAGCTCGCTCTTCCACCACTATTTCGGCCCCGGTCGAGGTGGCCAGATCGCGGGTGGATTCGGGGGCGACCACCACGAACGGGATGCCGTGCCGGTGAGCCGCCACCGCCAGCGCATAGGTGCCGATCTTGTTGGCGACCGACCCGTCAGCGGCGATGCGGTCTGCGCCGACAATGACACAGTCCACCTGCCCGGTGGCCATCGCCCACGCCGCCGCCGAATCGATCGTCAACCGGTGCGGGATCCCGGCCTCGGCCAGCTCCCACGCCGTCAGCCGGGCCCCCTGCAGCAGCGGGCGCGTCTCGTCAACCAGGACGTCTTCGACCAGCCCGCGTGCGTGCAGCACCCGCACCGCGCCCAGCGCGGTGCCGAACGCGCTCATCGCCAGACGTCCGGCATTGCAGTGGGTGAGGATGTGCAGCCGGCGATCCGGCAGCAGCCCCTCGATCAGATCCGCGGCATGGGTAGCGGCGGCCCGGTTCAGCTGCCCGTCCTCGGCCAGGATATGCAGGGCCTCGGCCAGCACGCCCTGCGGTCCCTGGGACAACTCCGCCAGCGTACGCTGTACGCCCCACGCCAGGTTCACCGCGGTGGGACGGGCCGAGGCGATCCGCGCCGCCTCCAGCTCTACCTTTTCGATATCGCCCGGGTGCGCCAACGCCGCCAACACCACACCGAACGCGCCGGCCACGCCGAGCGCCGGTGCGCCGCGAATGGCCAGCGTCTTGATCGCGTCAATGAGCTCGTCCACCGAGGTGATCCGCAACAACCGCAGTTCGTGCGGCAGCACGCGTTGATCGATGACGACCAACGTGTCGTCGTCCCAGGCGATCGTGCTCGCCTCGGAGTGTTCAGAGCCCACTGTCGCCACAACGTATATGGTCACCCATCTGGCGCGAGAAGACGCAAAGGCACCCGACGCCGCGCTTGCGAGTGCTTTTGCTGACTGCTCGGCGAGGGTCAGGCCCCCGCCGGGTCATTGGGATGTGCGGTCAAAGGCGTCACCACGTCGCTCCGCCAGATCCGCAGCGGCATCGAGGCGAGCACCTGCTCGAGTTGATCCGCGTTTTCCGCGGCGAACAGCCCCAGGGTTCGCCATTCGCCCGGTTGCAGTGGCGGGCGCCACAACCGCAGCAGGTACCCCTGGGCGGCCAGCTCGCGTGAATGCGCGGCCTCGCGCGCCCGGACCTCGTCAACGGTTTCCGTCGGCGTTCCCTCCGGAACGTGAGTGGTCATGTCGACCAGAAATTCCATGGGATTCTCCGTTCGGTGCCCGATGCAGGACTGTAATTGGGTGAACCGGCAGCAGACCAGCACAGGAGACCCGCAGTGACCGTCGATCGGCCGAAAGTCGCAATCTATCACCGGCGCATCACAGGGAATCGGCGCGGCCCTGGTTGACGCCCACCGCGGGCTCGACTACGCGGTGGTGGCGAACTCACGGTCGATCGCCCCCGGCGATGACCCGAGCCTCGCCGCCGTCGCGGGCGACGTCGCCGACCCCGCGACCGCTGACCGCATTGTGAGCACCCGCAATCGAGCGATTCGGGGGGGTAGACACGCTGATCAACGACGCCGGCGTGTTCGTCTCCAAACCGTTCACCGAGGCGGACCGAGCCAAGACGCAAACGGTGGGCGTGATCCACGCCAGCGCAAGTAGCCGCGGCCCTGGGCAAAGCGGCGGTAAGTTGCAGCCTGCAGATGCGCCAGAAAAGTCGCTTCCGTCAAACGTGAGTTTGACCTGATTTGGCCATAGACCAGCTCGGCTACTCGATGTGATGGTTGGGCTGACCGAGCGGCGTTGGCGGAATCTGCTCTGCGCCGGGAACTATGAAGCAGTTCTGTACCGGCGGTACGTTGCCCTGCCCGTGAGCGAACATGCACCGCTTCCATGACCCGTCCGGCCGGATCGGCCCGTCGCAGTAGTTGGCGAACACCTGCGTTCCGCATCCGGGCATCGGGTCACCCGGCACAGCGGACGCCGAAGGCGCGACCGGCATGGCGATGATGGCGGTGGCGGCAAAAGCCCCGGCCAACGTTGCTGAAATCCTCATGTTGATGCCCTCCCCCGGCGTGTAGGTTTATCAGACTGCAGCGACAGCCGTGAGCGATTTCGCAATTGACATAGGGAAGGCCAAGCACCGTTAGCTCCCAGGAAATTCGTCTCCGATGCTGGGATGCCTATAACGATCGTCCACGCTGTCAGCGGTGACCTCGACGATGCTGAGCAGTTCGACCCTGGGGCCGTAGACATTCACCCTGACGGGCCGTTCAGGTGCAGGGGCCGGTTCGCCGTCGCCAGGCTGCCGCCGGATGCGCTCGCGCGCCCATGCAATTGCACCTTTGATCGATGCCTTGCTGCATCCTTGAGCAGATCGCCCACCAGCTTGACGCCGATACCCCCGACAAATACGGCAATCACCTCAAGTGGTGGCAACCCCATTCCATCCGGCTCACGGAAGTAGCGATCTGCCTCGACACCCTCAGCACGCATGAACGCCGGAAGTTCCTCGATAACAGCGAGCCGCTCCGGCTCCATGCGGTCGGCAACGCCCAGCACCTCAATGCCCACTTTCACGCGCGGCGGAGCCAGGCCATCCGAATCGCTCACTTATCCCCGTTTCTCACCGGGCAAAATGCTTTATGTTGTGCAGATGTTGTGCACCGCAGCCAGATAAGGCCCTGACCTGGCTCCCGCGCCTGGACTCGAACCGGCCGGGCGTCAGCATCGGTCGCCCGGCTGATCAAGCGCGAGAAGGTTGGCCGACACTGACGGGCGACTGACGCCCCTCACACGCCGGAGGTTTCTCCGGTTGCCTGGAAGATCACGCGCTGCCCGATCTCGACAGCATGGTCGGCGAAGCGTTCGCCGACATCTCAGCGGCAGCTCTGACGCCACCCTCTGAACGTGCCCAGGCTAAACGCTTCGCGAAAATTCTGCGCCGTGAACTCACCGAGATGAACGAGAAGCTCGTCGCAGCTGAAGTTGAATGGCATCTTCGTTGCGAGTCTGAGGGTGAAGGCGAGCCGCCGCAGCGTCTGGTAGCAGCCCGGGAGCGCGTTGCGGAACTCGAAAGGATGCTGAAGGCACTGAGGACTCGGTTCCCTCGTATCGCCCACTGAGCATTCCGATCCGCCCAAAGCTTGATTGGCGGCGAAGATGGATCGTCTGAGCCGGGGCGGTCGGAATCGTGGCGGCGTCGATCACCGGTGACGGCGTGGTGGCCTTGATCACCGACGCCAGCGAAGCCCTGACTTCAGAGCAGTGGGCGCGGCGCGCCGTCGATCTTGCTATCGAGCTGGGCGCGAGCGAGATCGCCGTGGAGACTTACACCGCGGGCACCACCTACGTGCGCGTGCTCAAGGACGCGATGAAGAGGGTCCGCCGCCTCGCCCGGCACATCACCGTGACGCCGTGGCGCGGCAAGGGGGACGCCGAGTCACGCTCAGCGGCGATACGGCAGGCGTTCGAGGTCGGCACCTGCCGGATCGCCGGCCAGCTTCCCGACTTCGAGACGGCGTGCCTCGGCTGGCAAAGCGGGCAGCACCAGCCCGATGCGCTGGCTGCTGCCGTTATCGCGCACGACCGGCTGGTGAAGACGGCCGGTCAGCAGATGCACATCGTCAGCCCTATCGAGGCCGCGCGCCGCGCCCGCAAAGGGACGCTGCCCGCCGCGCCCGCGTGGATGACCCGCCGCATCGGCGGTTGAGGTGACCGTTCGCCATATACTAACGATTGACGTTAGTAACGTGTTACGTTAGCATTGTCTGCGTGATCCGCTCTTTCAGGGATAGCGACACCCAGAAGGTCTGGGAGCTGCGCCGCCCGAAAGGGATCAGTGTCGAACTCGCCAAGGTGGCGCGCGGCAAGATGCAGAT
>NZ_DATJYB010000475.1:0-13306 GCF_035499775.1 Mycobacterium sp.
TACGGCAACAGCAAGTGGGCCGGCGAGGTGCTGCTGCGCGAGGCCCACGACCTGTGCGGCCTGCCGGTGGCGGTGTTCCGCTGCGACATGATCCTGGCCGACACCACCTGGGCGGGTCAGCTCAACGTCCCCGACATGTTCACCCGGATGATGCTGAGCCTGGTCGCCACCGGGATCGCGCCCGCCTCGTTCTACGAGCTGGACGCCGAGGGCAGCCGGCAGCGTGCCCACTACGACGGTCTGCCGGTCGAGTTCATCGCCGAGGCCATTTCGGTGCTGGGCGCCCGGACCGACGACGGATTCCAGACCTATCACGTGATGAACCCGTACGACGACGGCATCGGGATGGACGAGTTCGTCGACTGGCTCATCGAAGACGGCAATGCGATTCAGCGGATCGCCGACTACGGCGAATGGCTGCAACGGTTCGAGACCACCCTGCGTGGCCTGCCCGAGAAGCAGCGCAACAGTTCGCTGCTGCCGCTGCTGCACAACTACCAGAAGCCGGAGAAGCCGATCAACGGGTCAATGGCCCCGACCGACCGGTTCCGTGCGGCGGTCCAGGACGCGAAAGTGGGTCCGGACAAAGACATTCCGCACATCTCGGCGCCGATCATCGCCAAGTACGTCAGCGATCTGCGCCTGCTCGGCCTGTTGTAACGAGCAGCCGTAAGCCATCTCACACCGCGTAAGTGGCGGCCGTCACACAGATATTTAGTTACTTTTGCTAACGTTCTATTTGTCAGCGCAATGTCGCGCCGCATGACTACCCTCCCAGCCACACAAGGGGAACTGCTATGTCAACCACCACCCGCATCGAGGACCTCTACGCCACCGACTCACAGTTCGCCGCAGCCAGGCCCAGTAACGCCGTCACCCAGGCACTCGCGCAGCCCGGGCTGGGACTGCACCAGATCATCCGCATCGTCATGGAGGGTTACGCCGACCGGCCGGCGGTCGGCCAGCGCGCGGTGTCGTTCGTCGCGGACGGCGGGCGCACCACGATGGAGTTGCTGCCGGGCTTCGAGACCATCACTTACGGCGAATTGTGGGACCGCACCAACGCCTTCGCCGCCGCGTTGAGCACCGATGTCCAGCCCGGCGACCGGGTCTGCGTGCTCGGGTTCACCAGCGTCGACTACACCACCATTGACATCGCATTGACCCTGCTGGGCGCGGTATCGGTGCCGCTGCAGACCAGCGCGGCGGCCGCCCAACTGCGGCCCATCGTCACAGAGACCGAGCCGGCGCTGATCGCCGCGAGCATCGACAACCTCGCCGACGCTGTCGAGTTGGTGCTCACCGGTCACGCGCCGGCGCGGTTGGTAGCGTTCGACTACCACCCCGAGGTCGACGCGCACCGCGAAGCACTCGCCGCCGCCCGCGCGCGCCTCGCCGACACGACGGTGATCGTCGAGACCCTCGCCGACGTGCTCGAGCGCGGCAAGGCCCGGCCGCCCGTCGCCGAGCAGTCCGGTGACGCACTGTCGCTGCTGATCTACACCTCCGGCAGCACCGGCGCACCCAAGGGCGCCACATACCCCGCGAGCCGGGTGACGAACTTCTGGCGCAAGCACAACGCCTGGTTCCAGACCGACGGCGAGCCATCGATCACCCTCAACTTCATGCCGATGAGCCACGTCATGGGCCGTCAGGTGCTGTTCGGGACGCTGTGCAACGGCGGCACCGCCTACTTCGTGGCCAAGAGCGACCTCTCGACGCTGTTCGAGGACCTCGCGCTGGTACGTCCCACCGAGCTGAACTTCGTGCCGCGCGTCTGGGACATGCTGTTCGAGCAGTTCCAGAGCGAGGTGGACCGGCGCTCCTCCGCCGACGCCGACCGCGAGACGGTGGAAACGCAGGTCATGGCCGAGCTGCGCGAGGACCTGCTCGGTGGCCGGTTCGTCGCTGCGCTGACCGGATCGGCGCCGATCTCGGCCGAGATGAAGGCGTGGGTCGAATCCTTGCTCGGCTTCCATATGTTCGAGGGCTACGGCTCCACCGAGGCCGGCACGGTGCTTGTCGACGGCCACATCCGGCGGCCCACGGTGATCGACTACAAGCTGGTCGACGTGCCCGACCTGGGCTACTTCCTGACCGACCAGCCGCATCCCCGCGGCGAGTTGCTGGTCAAGACGCAAAGCCTGTTCCCCGGCTACTACAAGCGCCCGGAGACCACCGCCGGCGTGTTCGACGAGGACGGCTTCTACCGCACCGGCGACGTGATGGCCGAAGTGGGCCCGGAGCAGTTCGTCTACCTCGACCGGCGCAACAACGTGCTGAAGCTGTCCCAGGGCGAGTTCGTCACCGTGTCCAAGCTGGAGGCGGTGTTCGGCAACAGCCCAGTGGTCGGCCAGATCTTCGTCTACGGCAACAGCGCCCGCGCGTATCTGCTTGCGGTCGTCGTCCCCACCGCCGAAGTGCTGGCGCGCTTCACCGAAGCTTCCGCGCTGAAGCGGGCGCTCGGCGAGTCGCTGCAGGAGGTCGCGAGGGCGGCCGGACTGCAGGCCTACGAGATTCCGCGCGACTTCATCGTCGAGACCACGCCGTGGACGCTGGAGAACGGCATGCTCACCGGCATCCGCAAGCTGGCCCGGCCGCAGCTGAAGCAGCACTACGGCGACCGTCTGGAGCAGCTCTACACCGACCTCGCCCACAACCAGGCCGACGAGCTGCGCGCACTGCGCCAAAGTGGCGCCGACGCGCCGGTGCTGCAGACGCTGCTGCGCGCGGTGGGTGCGCTGCTGGGCGCCGAGGCCGCCGACCTGCGGCCCGACGCCCACTTCACCGACCTGGGTGGCGACTCCCTGTCGGCGCTGTCCTTCGCCAACCTGCTGCACGAGATCTTCGACGTCGACGTGCCGGTGGGTGTCATCGTCAGCCCGGCCAGCAACCTGCAGGACCTGGCCGACTACATCGAGGCCGAGCGCCAGCCTGGTTCCAAGCGGCCGACCTTTGCCTCGGTGCACGGACGGGACGCCGTCGAGGTGCACGCCAGTGACCTCACGCTGGACAAGTTCATCGACGCCAAGACGCTGGCCGAGGCCCCGAACCTGCCCGCTGCCGGCGCCCACGTGCGCACCGTCCTGCTGACCGGCGCCACCGGCTTCCTGGGCCGCTACCTGGCGCTGGAATGGCTGGAGCGGATGTCCCTGGTCGACGGCAAGGTCATCTGCCTGGTGCGGGCCAAGTCAGAGGCGGAGGCGCGGGCCCGGCTGGACAAGACCTTCGAGAGCGGCGACCCGAAGCTGCTGGCGCACTACCAGCAGTTGGCCGCCGACCACCTCGAGGTGCTCGCCGGCGACAAGGGCGAAGCCGACCTCGGCCTGGACCGGGTCACCTGGCAGCGGCTGGCCGACACGGTCGATGTGATCGTCGACCCCGCCGCCCTGGTCAACCACGTGCTGCCCTACAGCCAGCTGTTCGGCCCCAACGCGCTGGGCACCGCCGAGCTGATCCGCTTGGCGCTCACCAGCAAGCAGAAGCCCTTCACCTACACCTCGACGATCGCCGTCGGTGACCAGATCCCGTCGGCGCAGTACGACGAGGACGGGGACATCCGGGTGATCAGCGCCGACCGCAAGGTCGACGAGAGCTACGCCAACGGCTATGCGAACAGCAAGTGGGCCGGCGAGGTGCTGCTGCGCGAGGCCCACGACCTGTGCGGCCTGCCGGTGGCGGTGTTCCGCTGCGACATGATCCTGGCCGACACCACCTGGGCGGGTCAGCTCAACGTGCCGGACATGTTCACCCGAATGATGCTGAGCCTGGTCGCCACCGGCGTCGCGCCTGGTTCCTTCTACGACGCCGACGGCAACCGCCCGCGCGCGCACTACGACGGTCTGCCGGTCGAGTTCGTCGCCGAGGCTATTTCGGTGCTGGGCGCGCAGGGCGGGGAAGGGTTCCAGACCTACCACGTGATGAACCCCTACGACGACGGCATCGGTTTCGACGAGTTCGTCGACTGGCTGATCGAAGACGGCAACGCGATCCAGCGGATCGCGGACTACGGCCAGTGGTTGCAGCGGTTCGAGACTTCGCTGCGCGCCCTGCCCGAGAAGCAGCGCCACGCCTCGTTGCTGCCGCTGCTGCACAACTACCAGAAGCCGTCAACGCCGGTGCGCGGGTCGATCGCGCCCACCGACAGGTTCCGCGCGGCTGTGCAGGAGGCGAAAATCGGTCCGGACAAGGACATTCCGCACATCTCGGCGCCGATCGTCGCCAAGTACGTCAGCGACCTCCGCTTGCTCGGATTGTTGTAAGGCCCACCAGGCGCAAAAGCACCCGACGCCATGCGTGCTGCAGGTGCGTTTGCGTTCCCCCGCCAAGCGGGAGGTGACCAGCCCGCGCTAGGTCTGCGGGTCCGACCGCCCAGCCATCGCCTTTTCGCGGTGGCGCCGGAAGCCCATCTTGATCTTGTGATGCGGCTCGGTTTCGACCCGCGGCGTGGTGACCGCATCCGTTGACGGCTCGCGCGCCGGCTCTTCCAAGCCCGAGTAATTCGGTTCGCCGGCCGGCACAGCCGGGGCGGGCTTGACGGCCTCGACGGGACGCACGTCGCGTGCCAGTCGAACGGCCAAGCGCGCCAGGACGACGCCGCCCAGGAAGACCATCAGCGCACCGAGCCCGGAGAAGTACGCGATCTCGAGCACCGCCCGCTTGCGGTCGGTGAATGCGACCGGATCGCCGACGGACCCGAGGTGCAACATCGGGGCGAATGCACCGCCGACGACGAACCAGGCACCGGCAAGGGTAGCCAACCAGCCGCCGAGCATCGCGTTCGCGCGATTCTTGGAGATGATCAGCAGCACGCCACCCGCTATGGCGATGGCTCCAGGTAACACTTCGAGCCAGCCCCGGGCCGCCGTCCACGTCCATGCCTGGTCGGGCGTGTAGGCAAAGTGGAAGAGCGGACCGATGAATGGAATCAGCGCGCCCCAGGCACCCAAAACAATCAAGATAAATCCGGTCACCGCGCCTCGGGAGCGTGGCATGCGCAGCCGACCCGGACGGTTTGTTTCACCATGTTTCATGACATCTCCTCATTCGATACTTGAGTGGGTACCCGAACAGGGCCGAGTCAAAGCGGTGAGGAGCACCTGAAACGCGCCTTCGGATGCGGCTGTCGGTGCTGAAGAGACTGAAGTGGCTAATGTGACAAAGTGTTATGTTACCAGGGCGGATGCGACCAGCACGATGGCGATCGCCGGAAACAGCCCCTGCACAAACGCGGCCCGGGCCTTGTCCCGCGCCGAGAGCAGCAGCACGACCGCCGCCAATGCCATGGATCCGACGCCGGCGAAAATGAGCGCGGCCCCAACCGCCTTGTCCCCCATGGCAACCGCGGCAATGCCGATGCCGGTCACGATCGCCAGAAACAAGTTGTAGAAGCCTTGGTTGAGCGCGAGCAGCTTGGTGGTCTCGGCTTCCTCGGGGGTGGTGCCGAACGTGGCACGAGTGCGCGGCGACGTCCACGTCAGCGACTCCATCGTCCAGATGTACACGTGCACGAGCGCGGCCAGTCCGGCGAATACCAACCCGGCGATCAGCATGGCTACTCCTCTTGTGACTACTCGAACAGCCCCGGCTGACCGAGCCGTGTGACCCCGGCCGGCGGAATCATGCCCAGGTGGGTCCACGCCTGCGCGGTGGCCACCCGGCCACGAGGGGTACGGGCGACCATACCGGCCCGGACCAGAAACGGCTCGCACACCTCCTCGACGGTCGCGGCCTCCTCCCCGACCGCCACTGCCAGCGTCGAAACCCCGACCGGGCCGCCGCCGAAATTGCGGGTCAGCGCCGACAGCACCGCCCGGTCCAGCCGGTCCAGGCCGAGCTCGTCGACGTCGTAGACCGCCAGCGCGGACTTGGCGACGTCACGGGTGATCACGCCGTCGGCGCGCACCTCGGCGAAGTCACGCACCCGGCGCAGCAGCCGGTTGGCGATCCGCGGTGTTCCGCGGGAGCGCCGGGCGATCTCCGCGCCGGCCTCGACGCCCAGCTCGATGCCCAGAATTCCGGCGGAGCGGGCCAGCACCCGTTCCAATTCGGCCGGCTCGTAGAAATCCATGTGCGCGGTGAAGCCGAACCGGTCGCGCAGCGGGCCGGTCAGTGCGCCGGACCGGGTGGTGGCGCCGACCAGGGTGAATGGTGCGACCTCCAGCGGAATCGACGTCGCCCCAGGGCCTTTGCCGACGATCACGTCGACGCGGAAGTCCTCCATCGCCAGGTAGAGCATCTCCTCGGCGGGCCGGGCAATGCGGTGAATCTCGTCGATGAACAGCACGTCGTGCTCGATCAGGTTGGACAGCATCGCGGCCAGGTCGCCGGCGCGTTCCAGCGCGGGCCCGGACGTCACCCGCAGCGAGGAACCGAGCTCGGCGGCGATGATCATGGCCAGCGACGTCTTGCCCAACCCCGGCGGGCCGGACAGCAGGATGTGATCCGGTGTGCCGCCGCGGTTCTTGGCCCCCTCGATGACCAGCTGCAACTGCTCGCGCACCCGCGGCTGGCCGATGAACTCCCGCAGCGACCGGGGCCGCAGGCTGCCGTCGATGTCCCCTTCCCCGACGGTCAGTGCCGGAGATACTTCACGCTCAGCAACGTCGTCGCTCATCGGGCCTTACCCAGCAGCGACAGGGCCGCGCGCAGCGCGGTCGACGTGGTGGCACCGTGATCGGCGGCCAGCACCTTGTCGGTGGCGTCCTCGGCTTGCTTGGCCGCAAAACCCAGCCCGACCAGTGCCTCCACCACCGGGCTGCGCACCGCGTTGCCGTTCACCAGGGGGGCTCCCACAACCGCGAAGACGCCCATCTTGTCGCGCAGTTCCACCACCATGCGTTCGGCGCCGCGTTTGCCGATCCCGGGCACCCGGGTCAGCGCGGCGACGTCGCCGTCGGCCAGCGCCCGCCGCAGCGCGGCGGCGTCGTGCACGGACAGCGTCGCCATCGCCAGCCGCGGCCCGACGCCCGTGACCGACAGCAGCGTCAGGAACAGGTCGCGGGTCTCGTTGTCGCAGAACCCGTACAGCGTCTGGGAGTCCTCGCGCACGATCATCGCGGTGATCAGCCGAGCCTCGGTCCCCTGCCGCAGCGTCGCCAGCGTCGACGGCGTCGCGTTCACCCGGTAGCCCACACCGCCGGCCTCGATCACCACGTGGTCGAGCGCCACCTCGAGCACCTCGCCGCGCACCGAGGCGATCATCGGGCGGCCTTCAGCTTGCTCAGGTAGGCGTGCCGGTGCTGTGCGGCCAGCGCTTCGGCTGCGGCCATCCGGGCGATCATCGGCGCCCTCCAGCAGTGGCAGATCGCCAGGGCCAGCGCGTCCGCCGCGTCGGCTGGGGCCGGTTTGGCTTGCAACGCAAGGATTTTGGTGACCATCGCGGTGACCTGGGCCTTGTCGGCAGCGCCGTTGCCGGTGACCGCGGCCTTGACCTCGCTGGGGGTGTGGAAGTGCACGTCGATGTCGCGTTTGGCCGCCGCGAGCGCGATCACGCCGCCGGCTTGGGCGGTACCCATCACCGTGGACACATTGTGCTGGGAGAACACCCGTTCAATGGCCAGCACGTCGGGATGATGGGTGTCCAGCCAGTGTTCGACGGCATCGCTGATGCTCAACAGCCGCCTGGACAGCGGCGCGTCCGACGGCGTGCGGACCACATCGACATCCAGCGCGACGACGTGACGACCGCGCCCACTCTCGACGACGGATAGCCCGCACCGCGTCAGCCCGGGATCGACGCCCATCACGCGCATCGCACGCTCCCCACTAAGTAGTACGAACAGCTGTTCGATACCCTAGCGGCCGGCACCGACAGCCGCGAGCAGGACACGCGGTCCGGGCCTGCACTTTGCTGTTAGCTTTAACCCCACTACGGAAGGATCCGCGTGGGAACAGTGCTGGTCGTGCTCGCCGCGGTGCTGTTCATCGCGGCCGTCGCCGTGCTGGTGGTGGCGTTTCGGCGGCCCAGGCGACCAGCCGCGCGCGACGGGCGCCAGGATCCGCTCTCCTTCAACGCGATGCCGCAATTCGGGCCGCGGCAGCTGGGCCCGGGCGCCATCGTCAGCTATGGCGGCGTCGATTATGTGGTCCGCGGGTCGGTCACCTATCGTCAAGGCCCGTTCGTGTGGTGGGAGCACCTGATCGAGGGTGGCGAGAAGCCGATCTGGCTGAGTGTCGAGGACGACGACGGGCGCCTCGAGCTGGCGATGTGGGTGACCCGAAAGGACCTCGGCACCTTGCAGCCCCGCGGCGATCACGTGGTCGACGGGGTGACGTTCCGCGAGTCCGAGCGCGGTCGCGCGGGCTACACCACCGAAGGCACCACGGGCCTGCCGGCCGGCGGTGAGATGGACTTCGTCGACTATGCCGACGCCGGCGAGACGGAGCTGTTGTCGTTCGAGCGCTGGGCGCCCGGGATGCCGTGGGAGGTATCGACCGGCAAGTCCGTGCTGACCGGTGAGCTGACGGTCTACCCCGCGCCCCCGCCGTCGGCTGGCTGAATTCGAGGACCGCCAGTGCCGCTACATCAGCTCGCCGTGCTTCCGGCGGACGTGTCCGGGACGAGGCTCCGGCTGGCACTCAACGCGCCCGCGCCGCGGCCACTGGCCAGCTGTCGACTGGACCACCCCAACGGCAGTGCGCTGTTGCTCGGAGTCCTCGGCGCATCGCATGTCGTCATGGTCGGGCACCCGGAATGCCTTTTCTCCGAGCAGGTTTCCTGCACCGTGAGCGGCGGCGGCGGCCTGCCCGAGCACACCGACGCGCCCGGCTATTCCCTGCAAGCCCGTACCGATACGCACGACGAGGCGACGCTCCGGCGGCTGGCCGCCGGACTCCGCGACCATTGCGCGACCGAAACCGGCTGGCTCGGCGGGATGTTCCCCGGCGATGACGCAGCGCTCACCGCGCTGGCCGCCGAGCCCGACGGCAGCGGCTGGCGCTGGCAGACGTGGCACTTGTATCCCTTCGGCTCTGGCTCCGGCGGCACCGTCGTGCACACGGCGAGTCACTGGCGCCCATGAGCCGCAACCGGCTGTTTTTGGTTGCCGGCGGGCTGGCCGCCGCCGCCACCGCGTCACTGATTTTCGGAATCATGTTGCTGCAGAAGAACATCGCTTCCTACATTGCGTCGCACTATCACGAGTACTCGCGCGACGCGAACGGAACCCGCTACGCCTGCAACGGATCTCCCGCGCAGGTCGCCGACACGCTCGACGACTATCTGGAGCCCGAAGCAGACGCCGTCAGCGGCAAAAACCACTACCTGCGCTACGCCAACAACATCGTGATCGTGGGCCCCGACGGTAAGTACCCGTGCAGCATCCGCCTGGAAAACCTGAATGCGGGCTACAGCCACGGAGCGTTCGTCTTCCTGGGGCCCGGGTTCACGCCCGGGTCGCCGGCGCACGGCTCGGGAGGCCGCCCGGGCGGCCCCGGCGGGACCAAGTAGGACTGATGCGCGCGACATGACATCGACTGACGAGCAGCGGGATTCAGCCGCCCCAACGACCCAGCCGGCCCGGTCCACCGAGCCGTCGCGGTGGTGGCGGGCGGTGCTGCTGGCGGCGGTGGCGGCGTGCGCGGCCTGCGGCATCATCTACGAACTCGCGCTGCTGACCCTGTCTTCCAGCCTGAACGGCGGCACCATTGTCGCCACCTCACTGATCGTGGCCGGCTACATCGCCGCGCTGGGCGCCGGCGCGTTGCTGGTCAAACCGCTGCTGGGGCGGGCGGCCATCACCTTCATCGCCGTCGAGGCACTGCTCGGCATCATCGGCGGCCTGTCCGCGACCGCGCTGTACGTCGCGTTCGCGTTCCTGGACGGGTCGACGTGGGTGCTGGCCGTGAGCACGGCATTGGTCGGCGGGCTGGTCGGCGCCGAGGTGCCGCTGCTGATGACGCTGCTGCAGCGGGGACGCACCGCCAGGGCAACCGATACCGGCCGCACGCTGGCCGACCTCAACGCGGCCGACTACCTCGGCGCGCTTATCGGCGGGCTCACCTGGCCGTTCGTCCTGCTGCCGCAGCTGGGGATGATCCGCGGTGCGGCGGTCACCGGCATCGTCAACCTGGTGGCGGCGGGGATCGTGTCGATCTTCCTGTTGCGCCGCGTCGTTGGCGCCCGGCAGCTGGCGACGGCGCTGTGCGCGTTGGCCGCCGCGCTCGCGGTGCTGGTCACACTGCTGGTGCGAGCCCACGATATCGAGACCACCAGCCGGCAACGGCTCTACGCCGACCCGATCGTCGCCTACCGGCACAGCGCCTACCAGGAAATCGTGGTGACCCGGCGCGGCAACGACACGCGGCTCTACCTGGACGGTGGCCTGCAGTTCTCCACCCGCGACGAATACCGCTACACCGAAAGCCTGGTCTACCCGGCGCTGGGCAACGGCGCACGCTCGGTGCTGGTGCTGGGTGGCGGCGACGGTTTAGCGGCCCGAGAGCTGTTGCACCAGAACGATATTCAGCAGATCGTGCAGGTGGAGCTCGATCCCGCCGTCATCGAAATCGCCCGCACCACGCTGCACGACGCCAACGGCGGCGCGCTGGACAACCCGCGGGTGCACGTCGTGGTCGACGACGCGATGAGCTGGCTGCGGGTCCCCCACCCCGAACTGCGCCCACCGGGCGGCTTCGGCGCGGTCATCGTCGATCTTCCCGACCCCGACACACCGGTGCTGGGCCGGCTGTATTCAGCCGAGTTCTACACGCTGGTCGCGCACGCGCTGGCACCCGACGGACTGGTGGTCGTGCAGGCCGGCAGCCCGTTTTCGACGCCGACGGCGTTCTGGCGCACGGTCTCGACGATCCGGTCCGCCGGGTACGCGGTCACGCCGTATCACGTCCACGTGCCGACGTTCGGTGACTGGGGATTCTCGCTGGCGCGACACGGCGGCACCGCTCCCACCCCTACCGTGCCGGGCGGTTCCCCGTCGCTGCGCTACCTCAACCAGCGGGTGCTGGACGCCGCGACCGTGTTCTCCGACGACATCCGGCCGCGGCCGTTAGAGCCCTCGACACTGGACAACCTGCGCATCGTCGAGGACATGCGGCACGGATACGAGTAGGCACTCACTCTTCGTCGAGCGCGGCCAGCACCTCGTCGGACAGGTCGACGTTGGTGTAGACGTTCTGCACGTCGTCGCTGTCCTCCAGCGCGTCGACGAGCTTGAACACCTTGCGGGCGCCGTCGATGTCGACGGGCACGCTCACCGACGGCTGAAAGCTCGCCTCGGCTGAGTCGTAGTCGATGCCGGCGTCCACCAACGCGGTCCGTACCGCCACGAGGTCGCCGGGTTCGGAGATGACCTCGAAGCTGTCGCCCAGGTCGTTGACGTCCTCGGCACCGGCGTCCAGCACGGCCATCAGCACGTCGTCCTCGGTCAGGCCGTTCTTCTCCAGGGTGACGACGCCCTTGCGGGAGAAGAGGTAGGCCACCGACCCCGGGTCGGCCATGGCGCCGCCGTTGCGCGTCATCGCGACCCGGACCTCGCTGGCCGCACGGTTGCGATTGTCGGTCAGGCACTCGATCAGCACCGCGACACCGTTGGGTGCGTAGCCCTCGTAGGTGATGGTCTGCCAGTCCGCGCCACCGGCTTCCTCACCGGCACCCCGCTTGCGGGCGCGCTCGATGTTGTCGTTGGGCACCGAGGTCTTCTTCGCCTTCTGGATGGCGTCGTAGAGCGTCGGATTGCCCGCCGGGTCACCACCGCCGGTACGGGCGGCGACCTCGATGTTCTTGATCAGCCGCGCGAACTCCTTGCCACGCCGCGCGTCTTTGACGGCCTTCTGGTGCTTAGTGGTGGCCCACTTGGAATGGCCGCTCATGTCGTCCTATCTCGTTTCCTACGTATTTCTTGGCTAGACGAGTCTACGTGGCCGCCGCCCACCGGTTGGCCGACCGCTCCCCGTCCGACCCACAATCCCCAGGCGTCACAGCGCTAGCTCCGGCCTGTGACCATATCGACGAACAACCGGTGGATTCGACGATCGCCGGTCATCTCCGGGTGAAACGCCGTCGCCAGCATCTGGCCCTGGCGGACCGCGACGATGTGGCCGCCGGCCCGGGCCAGCACCTGTACACCGTCGCCGGCCCGCTCGACCCAGGGCGCGCGGATGAACACCGCCCGGACCGGGTCGTCCAGGCCCGCGAACGCGACATCGCCCTCGAACGAGTCCACTTGGCGCCCAAAAGCGTTGCGCCGCACAGTCATATCGATCGCGCCCAGTGGCAGCGCCTCACGGCCGTTGGCCCCGGCATCCAGGATCTCGCTGGCCAGCAGGATCATCCCGGCGCACGAGCCGTAGGCCGGAAGCCCGTCGGCCAGCCGCGCCCGCAACGGCTCCAGCAGGCCGACGTCGACCAGCAGGTGGCTCATGGTGGTTGATTCCCCGCCCGGAATGACCAGCGCGTCCACCGCGTCCAGCTCGCTGCGGCGCCGCACCGTCATCGCGTCGGCTCCGCATTCGCGTAGCGCGGCGAGGTGCTCGCGGGTGTCGCCCTGCAGCGCCAGGACGCCGACCCTGGGCGCGTTCACTTCGGGTCGGGCTGGTAATCGCGCTTGTAGCGGGTCAGCCCCTCCTGCATGACCGCCGCGACCAACTCACCGCGCCGGGTGAAGATCTTGCCCTGGGTGAGCGCGCGACCACCGCCGGCCGACGGCGAGGACTGGTCGTAGAGCAGCCACTCGTCGGCGCGGAAGGGCCGCATGAACCACATGGCGTGGTCCAGCGACGCCACCTGCAGGTGCGGGCGCTCCTGCAGGTGCGTGACCTGCGCCGATCCCAACAGCGTGAGGTCGCTCATGTAGGCCAGCGCGCAAATGTGCAGCACCTGGTCGTCGGGCAGCGGGTCGCGGTGGCGAAACCACACCTGCTGCTGGGAGGCTTTGCCCGGCAGATGCTGCAGCTGATCCTGTGGCACGATCCGGACGTCCCATTCCTCGAACTGCTTGAATCCGGCGTCGTCGAACACCCGGACCGACTGCAGCCCGGGCAGGCCGTCGGGCGGTGGGGCGGCCGGCATGGCGTCCTGGTGGGTGATGCCGTCCTGGTGGGTCTGAAACGACGCCGCCATCCCGAAAATGACTTCGCCGTGCTGGACGGCGTTGACCCGCCTGGTGGCAAACGATCCGCCATCGCGGGTGCGCTCGACCAGAAACACCGTGCGTTCCTGGGCATCTCCGGGCCGCAGGAAGTAGCCGTGCAGCGAGTGGACCTGGTAGCGCGGGTCGACGGTGCGCACCGCCGACACCAGCGACTGGCCCGCCACGTGACCGCCGAACGTGCGCTGCAGAAAACCCGA
>NZ_DATJYB010000476.1:0-5116 GCF_035499775.1 Mycobacterium sp.
GATGACCGACGAGTTCGCGCGGCGCATGCACAGTTGGTGGAGCCGGGCCGCCACCGAACGCGAACCGAGTTCGCATGCCGACCCGGCCGGGTTCGGCATCGACGTCGATCAAATCCGTTGTCGCTTAGCGGGATACGTCAAGCAGTCCAACCGCTGGACCTCTCACGCCCGATAGAACAGGAATTCCCATGGCGATTGACCTCACCGGCGGGATCGACCGGTCGCGTGAATACATGTTTCCTCGACGTCCGGACAACCCACAGATGCGCGATTCCGTGAGTTTCTGGACGGTCGATGACCGCGGTCAGATCGGATTGCCCCGCATCGGGATCGAGGCCGTGGCCGCGAACTGGGACCGCCACGACATTCAGGTCAACGTCGCCTTCCCCGACGGGCGGGTGTACCGGCTGCGTGACGGCGCCCTATCACTGAAACCCGAAGGGCCTGACGGCAAGCCGACCGTGCTGGGCGCGGGCGGATTGGTGTTCTCCTGTGTCGAGCCGTTCGACACCTGGACGATGACCTATGAGGGGAAGGCGGTGCGCACGTCATCGGCCGACCTGGTCGCCGGTCGAACCGACGGCCGCCTGGCCGACATCGGTTTTCAGGTCGCCGCAACGATGGCCGTCCCCCCCTGGATCCAGGGCGCGCTGCAGCAAGACGCGGGTGAACGGATCAACAATTCCGTGGAGGGCGAGCTGATGGGCGGCCCCCGCTATGAGCAGCTCTTTCGGGCCAGCGGGTCGGTGACTATCGGCGACGAGAAGCACGCCTTCACCGGTAGCGGGCTGCGAATCCGCCGGCAGGGCGTACGAAAGCTCGCCGGTTTCTGGGGTCACGCGTGGCAATCGGCGCTGTTTCCCAGCGGCAAGGCGTTCGGATACATCGCCTACCCTCCCCGGCCCGACGGCCAGCCCACGTTCAACGAGGGCTACATCTTCGCCGGCGATGGTGACCTTATCCCGGCCCGCGCCGTGCAGGCGCCGTGGCTAACCAGGTTGCAGGCACTCGGTGAGGACGTGTCGGTGGTATTGGAGACGGCCGAGGGCACCGTGCACATCGCGGGCGAAACGGTGTTGTCCACCCACGACATTCACCACGACGACAACACCTTTTCGGTGCGTGAAATGAAGAAGGAGAACCCCAGCTTCCCGGCGTTGCAGCAGGCCTGCGTCCGGTACAGCTGGGACGGCGAAGAGACCTACGGCATGCTCGAACGCTCCAACCCGATCGAGCAGATCGGTCTAAGCGATGCCCACGGCCGACATCAAAGTCAATGCGCGAGAGGGACCCAGCAGTGACTTCACGACTGACCGGCAAGGTGGCCCTTGTCACCGGCGCCGCCCGCGGCCAAGGCAGAGCCCACGCCCAACGGCTCAGCGCCGAAGGCGCCGACGTCATCCTCATCGACATCGCGGGACCGCTGCCGGCTAGCGTGCCCTACGACTCTCCCACCCCCGACGACCTCGCGGAAAGCGCAAGGCTGGTCCGATCCAGTGGGCGGCGTGCCGTGCCCGCCAAGGTCGACATCCGCGACCTCGATGCATTGCGCACCGCTGTCGACGATGCCGTCACCGAACTCGGCAGGCTGGACGTCATCGTCGCCAACGCCGGCATTTGCTGCCCGTCGCCGTGGGACCAGATCACCGCGGAAGCATTCCGCGACACCATCGACACGAACGTCGTCGGAACGTGGAACACGGTAGTCGCCGGCGCCCAACACATCGTCGACGGCGGCCGCGGCGGCTCCATCGTCCTCATCGGCTCGGCTGCCGGCGTGAAGATGCAAGCCTTCATGGTCCACTACACCGCCAGCAAGCACGCCATCACCGGCATGGCCCGCGCACTGGCCGCAGAGCTCGGACGACACCACATCCGCGTCAACAGCCTGCACCCCGGCGCGGTCGCCACCCCGATGGGTACCGGGCGCATGCGCGAAGCCCTCCAATCCGCCGGCGACACCTATCCCCACCTGCAGGGGTTACACAAACCCCTGCTTCCCGAAGGTATCGCCCAACCGGAGAACATCGCCGACGCCGTCGCCTGGCTGGCCTCCGACGAATCGAAATTCGTTACCGCATCGACTGTTTCGGTCGATCTCGGCGTTGCCTACTGCTGACCAACGGTGAACAATCAGGAGAAGCCACAGATGCGAAGACTGCAAGGTAAGACCTTTATCGTCGCCGGAGGAGCCACCGGAATCGGCGCCGAAACGGCCAAACGCCTCGCCGCCGAAGGAGCATCCGTCGCAGTTGGCGACATAAACGGCGCCGGAGCCAAAATTGCCGTCGAGCACATCACCGCCTCGGGCGGGAGCGCCATCGCCGTGGAATTCGATCTCGCCGACGATGAATCGATCCGCCGGCTCGTCGATATCACCCTCACCGAATTCGGGGCCATCCATGGATTGGACAACGTCGGCGCCGACCTCTCGGAAGCCAACCTTGGCCGCGACACCACAATCCTGGACACGCCCTTCGACGTGTGGCATCGCACTCTCGACGTCAATCTGCTCGGCTATGTGCGCACCATCCGCGCCGTGCTTCCCCACCTCCTCGAGCAAGGCTACGGCAGCATCGTCAACACCTCGTCCGGAGGGTCATTGGGCACCGACCCAATGCATGTGGCCTACAACGCATCGAAAGCAGCGGTCAACCAAATCACCCGCCACGTCGCCAACAACTATGGGGAAAAAGGAATCCGGAGCAACGCGGTCATGCCTGGACTGGTCATGGGGGTAACCCAAGAACAACAGAACGACCAACAGCTGCAGCAGATGTTCCTCATGGCCGCGAAGGTTACGCGCCTTGGTAGGCCATCCGACATCGCCGCCGTCACGGCATTCCTCCTCTGCGACGAAGCCGAATGGATCAACGGCCAGACCTGGTACATCGGTGGCGCATCCCAGATGCGCCAATAGCATTCGCTTCAACCGCCAGCCACCAGGAGATTTCGAGCTGGCCGCCAGCAGCAGCGCGGGATACCTTGGCGCACTTGCCATTCCAGTTCACTCCGCGGGGGTTTCGTCCCCGGCCAGAGCGGGCAGCGGCGAACTGTCCTCGGAGGGTGCCAGCTTCCAGGTCTCGAAAGCCATCGCCAACATTGCGTAGGTCCCAACGACGAAAATCAACTCCATCGCCGGGTGAGTGCCCAGCTGGTCGACGAGACGGCGCCAGGCCGTGTCGCGCGCCCGGCCGTCGACGAGCAGTTCATCGGTAGCGGTCAGCACTGTCAGCTCGATGCCGCCGAACTCGGCATTACCGCGAGCGAGCCGGGCTATATCGTCTTCTGTCATCCCAGCGTCGGTGGCGACTTTGACGTGCTCGCCCCAGAAGAAGGCCGAACGGCGTTTATGTGCCACGCGCAGGATTGCCAGCTCCCGCAAGCGGATCGGTAGCTCGCCACGTTGGAGCAGGTATCCGTTATATGACAGAAACTTCTGCGCCAGCTTGGGACGGCGCGCCAGCACCCCGATGATCTCGAACTTGAGTGGGTCGAGGGCGTGTCCGGAATCGGCCCGTGGCACCTTTTCACCCGGAAGACCCAGTAACGCACCGAAAGTCGCATACTCCGCGTCTCCCCACTCCGCTTTTTCAAGGGGCGGGAGTAGCGGATTTGGTGGCAGCGAGCCTCGCGCGACGTAATCGCTCATGTGCGCCGCCCGCCGTTGACACCGATGATCTGACCGGTGATGTACGAGGATTCTTCCTGGCACAAGAAGATTGCGGCGTTGGCGATATCCTCGGGACGGCCCGCGCGGCGCACCGGCGTGATCTTGGCGAAGTGCTCAAGCGGGGCGCTGAATCGCCCCTCGGCGATGGCTCTCTCGAGCATCGGCGTGACCACCATGCCCGGCGGGATCGTATTGACGGTGATTCCCTTGGGGCCCAGCTCCAGCGCCAGGCTTTTGGTGAGCCCGATCACGCCGGCCTTGGAACTGACGTAGGCAGCCATGTGGGCCTGCCCGCCCTGGGCGCTTTAGGATGACAGATTGACGATTCGGCCCCACTTGGCACCCAGCATGTCGGGCAACATCACCTGCGTACAGATGAATGGTCCGCGCAGATTGATCGCCATCACACGGTCCCACTGCTCGTCGGAGATCTCTGAGAACTTGCCGAACTGTTCAATACCCGCGTTATTGATCAAGATGAGTACCGGCCCCAGGTCGGCGCGCACCTGCTCGACCGCCGACTGGACCCCACTCCGGTCGGAGACATCGACGGTGTGGCCGTTGACGGTACCCCCCGCCTCACGCAGTCGGGCAACCTCGGAGGCGATCCGATCGGTCGCAACGTCGAAGATGGCGACCTTGGTTCCGCGAGAGGCGAGGGCTTCGGCGATCGCCAGGCCGAGACCTTGAGCGCCACCGGTGACGACTGCGGTGGTGTCTACGAAGGGCATGGGTTCGTGGTTCCTTGTCTGCTTCGAGTGGTGATCGCGCGCTCGGGGCGCTGGTTTGCCGATCCCCTGACCACATCAACCGACTTGTTTGGGGATCTCCCAGTCGGCGACGATGACTGATCCGGCGTTGACGGCAATGAAATCGAAACCCGTTGCGAAGCAGAGGCGGTCGCTGTCGATACGAGCGGTCAGCATATCGCGGTCATGCCTCATCGCCGGCCGGGCTGAAACCGATATGCACGGCGGCCAGCCCCCGAAGAATGAAGGTGGGCAGGTAGCGGTATCGCCGGTCCCCAGGGGGACCGTGGTGGTCCTCGTCGATCCAGATCCGCGAGGTGCGGTCGAGGAGTCGATTGAGACTGACCTTCGCCTCGGCGCGGGCCAGCGGAGCCCAGGACAACTGTGCGCTCCACGACCAAAGGCGATGTGATTTCGGGCATTTGAGCGTTCGATGTCGAACGAATCAGGATTGGGCCTCGCCTGCAGCGCCGGGTCCTCGGCGATGAACTGCACCGCGGTGCTCAGCAGGCGGACCGTGGTCTCCTGCCCGGCCGCGAACAGATTCGCTGCCACGCACACGACGTCGGCCACGGGCGGGGTGCTGCCGTCTGAGAACACAGCCGCCGCAAGGCCGGTCAGCACGTCGTCGCGTGGGTTCTCGCGGCGTTCGGTGATGTAGTCGGTGAACCGGCCGTAGAGATACGCCAGTGGC